>CAXTNN010000062.1:0-15172 GCA_964245545.1 uncultured Acetobacteraceae bacterium
CCCCAACACCGAAACCGACATGCGCCAGATGCGCACCATGGGCACCAGCATGGCCGGCACCATTGGCGCATTTGCCGCGGCGGGCGCCACCATTGCCACCGGCGGGGCGGCCGGTGTGGCGATCGCCGCTGCCGCTGCGGTGGGCGCCGGCTCAGCGCTGGCGGCCGGCGCGTCCAGCAATGCCGCCAATGCCGTTCAGGCTGACGAGCGCAATGAGGCTGCGGCGGCGGGGCACCTCGTGCTCGCGGTGCATGTCAACTCCTCCGAGCGCCAGGGCCTTGCCGAACGGCTGTTGCGCGAAAGCGGGGCCACTGAGGTCACCCCCGTCGCGCGTGCGCATGGCATGATCAAGGAGGTGGATTCGTCGAGTTGGACCGGGTGAGATTTGGCCTTACCCCAGCCTTCTCCCGCTCGGCGGGAGAGGCAGACGTGCGGAGTTAAGCTAGTTTCAGGTTGCTTGCGGCGGCCTTGCCGCGTTCGACGACCACGTCGTAGCTGACCTTCTGGTTCTCATCGAGACCGCGCAACCCGGCCGCTTGTACGGCCGTGATATGAACAAAGACGTCTTTGCCGCCGTCCTGGGGCATGATGAAGCCGTAGCCTTTCGTGGTGTTGAACCACTTGACCGTGCCGATTGCCATCGCTTCGTCAACTCCGTCAAAGCGCCCCGGCATCGGGGCACGCGAAACAACCGAACTCTTTGACGACTTGACGGCAGCACCCGGCGCGGGTGAAGGCGCAGCAAGGCGGAGGCGGAGGCACGATTGCAGCGCAATTCCATTGCAGGGTTGTTGCGATGTGTCAATTGCAACGAGGTAATCCGGTGCACGGCTGGGCTGCACATGAGAAAGGGGCGGCTGTTGTCAGCCGCCCCTCCTCGTGTCGCGGTCGAGATGGAGGCTGACGCTTAGAAGTCCATGTCGCCCATGCCGCCCATTCCACCCATGCCGCCGCCGCCCGGGCCGCCGGCGGGAGCCTTGCGCTCCGGGCGCTCGGCAATCATCGCCTCGGTGGTGATCAGCAGGGCCGCAATGGAGGCCGCGTCCTGCAGGGCGGTGCGCACAACCTTGGTCGGGTCGATGATTCCGGCGCCGACCATGTCCTTGAACTCGGCCGTCTGCGCATCGAACCCGTAGTTGTACTCGCCGTTCTCGATCACCTTGCCGGCGATCACCGCACCATCCTCGCCGGCATTCTCGGCAATCTGCCGCAGCGGGGTCTGCACCGCCTTGCGCACGATCTCGATGCCGAGCTTCTGGTCCTCGTTGACCGGCTTGAGCTGCGCCAGGATCAGGCTGGCACGGGCCAAGGCGACGCCGCCGCCGGGCACGATGCCCTCCTCGACCGCCGCACGGGTGGCGTGCAACGCGTCATCCACGCGGTCCTTGCGCTCCTTGACCTCGACCTCGGTCGCCCCGCCGACGCGGATCACCGCAACGCCGCCCGCAAGCTTGGCCAGCCGCTCCTGCAGCTTCTCGCGGTCGTAGTCGGAGGTGGTCTCCTCCACCTGCGCACGGATCTGGTTGCAGCGGCCCTTGATGTCCTCGGGGTTGCCAGCACCCTCGACGACGGTGGTGTTTTCCTTCTCCATGATCACGCGCTTGGCCTTGCCGAGCATGTCAAGCGTGACGGTTTCGAGCTTGATGCCGAGATCCTCGGAGATTACCTGGCCACCGGTCAGGATCGCGAGGTCCTCCAGCATCGCCTTGCGGCGATCGCCGAAGCCTGGCGCCTTCACGGCTGCGACCTTGAGCCCGCCGCGCAGCTTGTTCACCACCAGGGTGGCAAGCGCCTCGCCCTCGACGTCCTCGGCGATGATCAGCAACGGACGGCCCGACTGCACCACGCTTTCCAGCAGCGGCAGCATCGGTTGCAGGCCGGAGAGCTTCTTCTCGTGGATCAGGATGTAGGGCTGATCCAGCTCGGCAATCATCTTCTCCGCATTGGTAATAAAATACGGGGAAAGATAGCCGCGGTCGAACTGCATGCCCTCGACGACATCAAGCTCGGTGTCGATGCCCTTGGCTTCTTCGACGGTGATGACACCCTCGTTGCCGACCTTCTGCATCGCTTCGGCGATCATGCGGCCGATATCGCTCTCGCCATTGGCGGAAATCGTGCCAACCTGGGCGGTCTCGCTCTCGGTGGTGATCTTCTTGGTGCGGCTCTGCAGCTCGCTCACCACGGCCGCCACCGCCATGTCGATGCCGCGCTTGAGGTCCATCGGGTTCATCCCCGCGGCGACCGACTTGGCGCCCTCGCGGACGATGGACTGCGCCAGCACGCAGGCGGTGGTGGTGCCGTCACCGGCCAGGTCGTTGGTCTTGCTCGCGACCTCGCGCAGCATCTGCGCGCCCATGTTCTCGAACTTGTCGGCGAGCTCGATTTCCTTGGCGACCGTCACGCCGTCCTTGGTGATGCGCGGGGCGCCGAAGCTCTTGTCGATCACCACGTTGCGGCCCTTGGGCCCGAGCGTCACCTTCACCGCGTCGGCCAGAATGTCCACACCGCGCAGCATGCGCTGGCGGGCGTCGCCGCCGAACCGTACGTCCTTGGCTGCCATGTCTATCTACCTTCCTGAGTAACGAAAAACCACATTACGGCCATGCAGCGGTTACGCTGCCTGGTCGATGATCCCCATGATGTCGGACTCTTTCATGATCAGCAGCTCTTGGCCGTCGATCTTGACTTCGGTGCCGGACCATTTGCCGAACAGGATCTTGTCGCCAGCCTTCACGTCCAGCGCCTGGAGTTGTCCTTGCTCGTTGCGTGCACCCGGCCCGGCCGCGATGATTTCGCCCTGCATCGGCTTCTCTTTGGCGGTATCGGGGATGATGATGCCGCCGGTGGTCTTCTCTTCGGCGTCGAGGCGCTTGACCACGACCCGATCATGCAACGGACGGAATTTCATCTGAAAACGCTCCTCAGCTTCTTGGCAACACAATCTCGAACACCTGGCGCCGGGTCGTTAGCACTCCCAGCGTCAGAGTGCCAGCGGTCTAACCCAGTGCCCCGGCGAAGTCAAGCTTGGCAGCACTGTCGCATGTAGAGTGCTAGTCGGTTGGTTCTATTGCGTTTTTTGTTGCACCAGCGCGCGTCGCCCGCATCATCGGCACCGTTCCCCATTTGGAGCGATTGTGCATGCGTGTCGCGAGGCAACTGAATGGCTACCGGCTCACCACCGCAGAAATCCTCTACCACCTGCCCGACCATCCGGCGCTGCTGCAGA
The DNA here is from genome assembly GCA_964245545.1 of uncultured Acetobacteraceae bacterium. Classification (GTDB taxonomy): domain Bacteria; phylum Pseudomonadota; class Alphaproteobacteria; order Acetobacterales; family Acetobacteraceae; genus LMUY01. Next base: position 3,230 of record CAXTNN010000062.1, read on the forward strand.
GCTATGTTTGGCAGGAGCTAGACTTAGCGCCGGGGTACCCGATGCTGCGTCGTTTTCTCGCCTTCTGGCAGCGCGAACTGCATGGCAAGCTGCACTCCGTTCGAGTCGGCTCTGCAGGATCGGTACAGCCAGGCAAGCTTCACCACGTGAACGAATACAGTTTGCATTGAAACTGATTGGCGTCGCCCGCCTGATGCGTCTGAACGGCCGGGCGGCAATCCCATACAGGGCTGTTATGAACACGCAGGCCGATCTAACTTGTAAAAAGGCGTTAATACAAGATATTGACGCCTTCACCTTTGAAGCAACCGCCTGCCGCCTGTTGGGCTGAAATCGCGGCCAAACCGATGCTTTGCCGCCTCCACGCAGACCGATGCCGCGTCTCCCGCTCCATTGGAACTGGGGTGCCCAGCGCCAAACTCCTCTTGAGAAACCTATATAGAAGTGCGAGTTAGTTTTGACGACCGCAATGGAGCGGTGTTCGGAGTCGATACCATCATGGCAGAAGGCAGTTCAGTGCAGGCGGTGTTGGGCCTGACGGCGCAAATTGTATCGGCGCATGTATCCAATAACGCTGTCTCACGGGATGCGTTACCAGAACTCATCCAGCAAGTCTTCTCGACTTTGATGACGGCTGGCACTGAGCAAGTCGAGCCGGAACGGCTGCAACCGGCGGTGCCGATCAAGAAGTCAGTTTTTCCAGAATACATTATTTGTCTGGAAGACGGCAAGAAGCTGAAAATGCTGAAGCGTCACCTGCAAACATCTTACGGCATGACGCCCGAGCAGTATCGCGAGCGTTGGGCATTGCCGCACGACTATCCTATGGTGGCGCCGAAATATGCTGAACACCGGTCCGAACTGGCCAAAAAGATCGGGCTTGGCCGCAAGCCCGCCATTGAAGTCGAGGCCCCGCCCGCACCTCCCAAGCGGGGCCGCCGCGCCGCCTGAGCCGCAAATGCCCTCTCCCGCCGGGGAGGGCACAAGTTTAAGGGGTCCGGCGCGCGCTGCAGCAATGCGGGAAACCTGCCCGACCGCCCGGCGTTGCAACATTTGACGTCAGAGCGGGCCAGCATGTCCGAGTCGTTTGCAGAAACCGCTCCTTCGCCGAAGGCGCCCGCCTCCGTTCAGCCCGTGACGCTGCCCGGCGTGTCGCACCTGCTCATGCTGGCCGTGTTCGTCGTGGTGGTCACCGCGCTTTACTTCGCCCGCGCGGTGATGCTGCCGATCACGTTGGCGGTGCTGCTGTCGTTCCTGCTTGCGCCTCTGGTTGCCTTGTTGCGCCGAGTCCGGCTGCCACGCGTGCCGGCAGTGCTCCTGTCGGTGGTGGTCTCGCTGGGTGTCGTGCTCGCTTTGGGCGGGCTCATCGGCAGTCAAGTGGCCAATCTCGCCGGAGACTTGCCGCAGTATCAAGAAACCGTCGAAAGCAAGCTGCAGACCGTGCAGGCGCTTACGGTCGGGCAGTTGAGCGTCCTCATCGACCGCCTCGGCGGCCGGCTGCAGCACGTGACCGCCGCCGCCCACCCTGCGGCCGGCACGCCAGCCGGCAACAAGCCGGTGACCGTGCAGGTGCAGGCCCCGCCGCCGTCGCCGCTGCAGATTGCCGAGGAAGTGCTCGGCCGCGTGCTCGCCCCCCTGGCAACCGGCGGCATCGTGTTCACGGTCGCCGTGTTCATCCTGTTGCAGCAGGAGGACCTGCGCGACCGGCTGATCCGGCTGTGCGGCTCCAACGACCTGCACCGCACCACGGTGGCGCTGGATGACGCCGGGCGGCGGCTCAGCCGCTACTTTCTCACCCAATTGGGCATCAACACGGCTTTTGGGTGCGTCATCACCGCTGGGTTGCTGGCGATCGGGGTTCCAAGCCCCGTGCTTTGGGGCGTGCTTGGCGCCCTGTTGCGCTTCGTGCCCTATGTCGGCTCCTGGCTCTCTGCCATTTTCCCGACCGCGCTTGCCGCCGCCGTTGACCCGGGCTGGAGCATGGCCGGCTGGACCGTGGTGCTGTACCTCGTCGTCGAGCTGCTGGTGGGGCAGGTGATCGAGCCATTCATGTACGGCCGCAGCACGGGGCTTTCCCCCATTTCGGTCGTGGTCGCCGCCATCTTTTGGTCGTGGCTGTGGGGCCCGATTGGGCTGATTCTGTCCACCCCGCTCACCCTCTGCCTGGTCGTGCTCGGCCGTCACGTGCCGCGGCTTGAGTTCCTCGACGTGCTGTTGGGGGATCGTCCCGCGCTGTCACCGGTGGAGAGCTTCTACCAGCGCATCCTGGCCGGCCATGCCGACGAGGCGCTTACCTACGCCGAACCTATGCTGCGGGACCTGCCGCTGTCGTCCTATTACGATGCCGTCGTCGTCCCCGGGCTGCGCCTGGCCGCCATCGACGTAGAGCGCGGCGTGCTGCCGCCAGCCCGCGCCGCGTCCATCGTCCAGACCGTGCTCGACCTGGTGGGCGACCTTGCCGAGTACGACGACACCGAAGCAGACGCCGAGGCAGAGCCGATCTCTCCCGTCGCACCGCCCGACCAGGAAGCCGCCTTGCCGCGGCAGCCGGTTGCCGCCCCCGATTTCGACCGCACGCAGGCGGGTCCCGTGTGGGGGACTGAGACGCCCGTGCTCTGCGTGGCGGGCCGCGGCCCGTTCGACCCGGCGATTGCCGCCATTGCAGCGCAAGTGCTCGGCAAGCATGGCCTTGGCGCCCGCAGCGTCTCCCATGAGGCGCTGGCCCGCAGCCGCCTCGCCGAGTTGGACCCGGCGAGCATCGCCATGGTGTGCCTGTGCTATGTCGACGTCAGCGCCAGCCCGACCCACTTGCGCTTCCTGCTGCGCCGCCTGCGCCAGCAGCTTCCCACCGCCGGCTTCATGGTGGGGCTGTGGCCGAGCGGCAAGCCAATGCTGCAGGACGGCCGGCTGCGTGACGCCATCGGCGCCCAAGCCATCGCCGGCAGCATCAGCGAGATGGTCGCTACCTGCCTGCGCACCGCGCAGCCGTTGCAGCCGCCCCCGGTGCTGCAGCAGCGGGCCGATCCGGTGCAGGCGCCCGCCTAGCAAGCAACTTCACCGCATGACTGAGTCCAGTCATGGCGGATTGCTCTAAAACTTATACGCGCTGCGGAGCGCCTCGAGTGGCGTGAGGGGCCTCTCACGCTCTGCCACCGGCACGGTATCCTCCTTCGGCACCAATCCCCAGCTTCGGGCGATATGCCAGGTGGAGGAAATCCCCGCCTCCAGCACATACGGCATCGCGCGTCCGACGCCGTGGTCGCCGGCCAGGTTCGGCGTGATCGGCGCGCCATGGCCGAGACCGGGAATGCTATAGAGCTCCACCCGGGCCACACCATGGCGGTCTCGCCAGGCGCGGTGCAGGGCGCCGTCCACCGTATCGCTGGTGCTGTCGGCGTCGCCCAGGCCATGGACGTCGGACCACTGCTTGGCCAGTTGCACGGCGGCGGCTGGCAGCACGGTGGCGTCTGCCTCGCCATGCCAGATCGACACCAGCGGCTTGCGCTGCGGCGACGGGCTGGCGGCGCGCACCCGGTCTCCCCAGTCCGCGGCCGGCAGGTTTGGGCAGTGATACATGGCCCCGAGCGCCTCGGATGTGCTGAGCGCCACGCGGAATGGCAGGCCCGCGACCACCGCCCCGGCGGCGAACACGTCGGGGTAGGTTGCCAGCAGCGCTGCCGTCATCGCCCCGCCGGCGGACAGGCCGGTGACGAACACGCGCGCCGGGTCACAGCGTAGCTCGGTGAGCATGGCGGTCACCATGGCGCGGACCGACGCCACCTCGCCGCCGCCACGGGTGATGTCGCCGGCTTCGAACCAGTTGAAGCAGCGGTTATGATTGTTGCTGGACTGCTGCTCCGGCACCAGGAGGGCAAAGCGGTGCCGTTCCGCCAGCACCGACCACCCCGTGCCGAGATCGAACCCGCCCCCGTGCTGGGTGCAGCCATGCAGCAGCACCACCAGCGGTGCCCCGGGCGGCAGGTCCGGCGGCACGTAGCGCAACATGCGCAAGCCACCTGGATTGGCCCCGAACTGCGCCACCGCGGCCAATCGCCCATCCCCGGCGGTGGGCGGGCTCATCGGCGCGCTCCAGGCGGGGCGCCGCCGAGCCAGTTCGGCGAGCGGGATGCGCAATAGGGGGAGGCCGGGGATTTTCATTGATGAACTATGGTGCGCTGCAACATCAACGGCAACCAGCAGCCATGCACCAGTACGTTAACCTGCCTGCCCGCCGCACCTTGGATTGGCGCGCTGCAGTAACATGTCTGGGCTGTCATAATGGGCAAGGCTGGCAGACATGCGACTCACCGGCATCCGCGTCCTCGCCATCTGCCTCTTGGCTTGCGGCGTTTTGTGGGGGAGCGCGGCCCGCGCCGAGGTCAGCCCGGCCGATCGGACTGCAATCCAGGCGGTGATCAGCAGCCAGGTGGACGCCTTCCGCCACGACAATGCCGGGGCGGCGTTCGGGTTTGCCTCGCCCGACTTGCAACACATGTTCGGCAGCGCCGCCCGCTTCATGGACATGGTGCAGCACCAATACGCCCCGGTTTACCGCCCCCGCACGATGCAGTTCGCTGCCCTGACGGAGGACGACGGGGACACGGTGCAGGCCGTCGAGCTGACTGGTCCGGATGGCGCGGCGTATACCGCGCGCTATACCATGGAGCGGCAGCCGGATGGCTCCTGGCGGATCAGCGCCTGCGAGTTGCTTGAAAGCCGGCGCGTCGGCGCGTGAGGAAGGGATTGGTAACGGTGCGACAAAGGGTGACAGAATGAGCGGGCAGGCGATCCAGGCCGGGGTGCGGCCGCTGGCCCCGGCGGTTCCGGCCGAGCGGACGGTGATGGCGGTGCTGTTCGCCATCAGCTTCTCCCACCTGCTGAACGACCTGATGCAGTCGCTGCTGCCAGCGGTTTACCCGCTGCTCAAGACCAAGTTCGACCTCAGCTTTGGCCAGATCGGTCTGCTCACCCTCACCTTCCAGATCACCGCCTCCCTGCTGCAGCCGGTGGTCGGCCTTTACACCGACCGCAAGCCGATGCCGTTTTCGCTGCCGGTCGGGATGGGGTTCACGCTGGTGGGGCTGCTGATGCTGTCCCGGGCGTCCAACTTCCCGCTGCTGCTGGCCGCCGCCGCCATGGTGGGGCTTGGCTCGTCGGTGTTCCACCCCGAGTCCTCCCGCGTGGCCCGCATGGCTTCGGGCGGGCGGCATGGCTTTGCGCAATCGGTGTTCCAGGTGGGCGGCAATGGCGGACAGGCGGTCGGCCCGTTGCTCGCCGCCTTCGTGGTGGTGCCGCATGGGCAGGGCAGCATCGCCGTGTTCGCCGTGCTGGCGTTGCTGGGCATGGTGGTGCTGTCGGGCGTGGGTCGCTGGTATCGCGAGCGGATCAAGGGCCGGGGACGCGCGGTCCGCCGGGTGGTGGCGCATCATAACCTGCCGCCACGCCGGGTCGCGGTCTCGGTGGCGATCCTGCTGGTGCTGATGTTCTCCAAATTCGTCTACACGGCGAGCTTCAACAGCTACTATACCTTCTACCTGATCGACCGCTTCCACCTGCCGGTGCAGCAGGCGCAAATCTTCTTGTTCGTCTACCTGGCCGCCTTTGCCGGCGGCACCTTCGCCGGCGGGCCGCTGGGTGACTGGATTGGCCGCAAATACGTGATCTGGGTGTCCATTCTGGGCGTGCTGCCGTTTACCCTGGCGCTCCCATACATGAACCTGTTTTGGACGGTGGTGCTCACGATCCCGATTGGGCTGATTTTGGCATCAGCGTTCTCCGCCATCCTGGTATTCGCGCAGGAGCTGATGCCCGGCCACATCGGCGCCGTCTCCGGCCTGTTCTTTGGCTTTGCCTTTGGGGTGGCGGGCGTCGGTGCCGCTGTGCTGGGCCAGGTGGCCGACCATGTTGGTGTCGCCACCGTCTACCAGCTTTGCTCGTTCCTGCCGGCGATCGGCCTGCTGACGGTGTTCCTGCCCGCCCTGGAGCCAGCCCGCCGTGCCACTTGACCAATCCGGCGAGTTCTCCCGCGGTCCGGGGCGGGAGCCGGGCCTGAACGTGCTGGGCGGGGCTTTGCAACCCTGCTCCGCCGCCCCGCTCACCGGGTTCTTCCGCGACGGCTGCTGCAACACGGGGCCGCAGGACCGCGGCAGCCATACCGTGTGCGCCGCCGTCACGGCCGCGTTTCTGCAGTTCAGCCAGCAGCGCGGCAACGACCTCTCAACCCCCCGGCCCGAATACGGCTTTCCTGGCCTACAGCCTGGCGACCGCTGGTGCCTTTGCGCCCCGCGTTGGCAGGAGGCTCTGGAGGCTGGCTGCGCGCCTGCCGTCGTGCTGGAGGCCACCCATGCCGGCGCACTTGACCATTGCGCACTGGCGGACCTGCAGCGCCACGCCATTCCCGCCTGAACGGCGCCCTGGCTCCCGCGGCCGCACATAAAACATTCACAAAGTACAAGCCGAACTCCCGGCCCCAGGCGCCTGTTTCGGCAGCGGGGGTTTCCATGTCCGAAGCTAGCGCCGATCCGTTCGCCCATCTCGACCAGTCTGGCATCAGCGCCGAGCAGTGGAAGATCATGTTCATCTCCGGGATGGGCTTCTTCTGCGACGCATACGACCTGTTCATCATCGGCGTGGTGATGAACATCCTGAAGTCGGAATGGCACCCGTCCGCCGCGGCCATCGGGCTGGTCACGTCCACGGCGCTGCTGGCGTCCGCGGTGGGCGCCGTGCTGTTCGGCCGGGTGGCGGATATGCTGGGGCGCAAGCGGATCTATGGCTACGAGGTGCTGGTGCTTGCGGCCGGCGCCATCGCGTCCGGCTTCTCCCCCAACATTTGGTGGCTGATCGTCTTTCGCATCATCCTGGGCTTGGGCATTGGCGGCGACTACCCGGTAAGCGCCACGCTGATGAGCGAGTATGCCGGCAAGAAAACCCGCGGCATGATGGTATCGCTGGTGTTCGCCATGCAGGCGGCCGGGCTGATCGTAGGCCCGCTGCTGGCGGCCGGCCTGCTGTGGTCCGGGCTTGACCATGACTGGGTGTGGCGGCTGTTGCTGGCGTTCGGCGCGGTGCCGGCTTTGGCGGTGTTCCAGATGCGGCGCCACCTGGCGGAGAGCCCGCGCTTTCAGGCGCTGCACGCCAAGCGCACCGAGGGCCAGCCCAAGGCCTCCTTTGCCGACGGCTACCGCCTGCTGCTGCGCCGGCGCGACCTGCAATTGCGCCTGCTGGGCGCCAGCCTGGCCTGGGGGCTGATGGACTTTGCCTATTACGGCAATACCGTCAGCAGCCCGATGGTGCTGCACGCGGTCTCCCCCGATGAAAGCCTGCTGACCGGCACGCTGACCCAGTTGGCGGTGTTCGCCTGCGCCGCGGTGCCGGGCTACTTCGTTGCGGCGGCGATGATGGACCGCATGGGACGCAAGCCCATCCAGGTGCTGGGCTTTGCCATGATGGCCGGCAGCTTCCTCGCCATGGCGTTGGTGCCCGGCATCGAGAAGCTGATCCTGCCGTTCCTCCTCATCTACGGCCTCAGCTACTTCTTCACCGAGTTCGGCCCCAATGCCACCACCTTCGTCTACCCGGCCGAGATTTTTCCGGTCGAGACCCGCACCACGGGCACGGCATTGCTTCGGCCACGGGCAAGCTCGGCGGGTTTATCGGCGTGTTTACCTTTCCCCTGCTGATGGCCTGGCATGGCCTATTGAGCGCCGAAGTGGCTGCCGCCGCGGCCAGCGTGCTCGGCTTGGGTGTTACGGTGTGGATGCTGCCGGAGACCAAAGGGCGCAGCCTGGAGGAACTGAGCGTGGAGCCAGGGTCGGCGGCGCGGGCGTGACGGCCAGCCCGCGCCCGGCTGGCGCGCCTCAGAGACCGTTTGAGAATGCTAGTACGGTGGTCATCCGACGCGGCTTTTTGCGCTTCCGTTGCTCACGGCCCTGAGGGCCGCTCCGCTCCGGTTCTCAAAAGCCACGCCGGGCGGCGCCAAAGCAGGCGCCTCTGACACACCGTAGCGCCTTCTTGAACGGTCTCTCACCCCAGCGGCGCCGTGAGCAGCCCCTGTTCGCCGACCGCGACGCACAGCACCTGGCTGCCGGTGGAGGTGGAGACCATCATCATGTCGCCGCTGGCCAGCATGTCGACCGCGTCGTCGAAGTATCCGGGATGGCTGACCTCACGCAGCGAGTCGCCGGCGGCCTTGTAGTGCCACAGGGTGAAACCGTTCGCGTAGGCCAGGACGGACAGGTTGCGGACAGCGAAGCACATGACTGACTTCCTTTTTAGGTAGAAAGTCCTAATTATCCCTTTGACAAAGCAGTGCGGTAGCGTTACATAAGTATGCAGCAACATGTTTGGCGGAAGCGCTTCGTTATCGAGTCGCACGTTAAGCGGATGCGCCAACTTGGTTAAGCGCATCGCCAAACTCAATGACGCTGAAAGTACTGGACTCTGACCCGGCTGCACCTGTAGGCGGGCGATTATGACCGAAACATTGTCATCCCCGGATTCGCATATCCCGCCTACCCGCATAGCGGAGGCGTTTGAACGCAGCGTCAATGAGTTAAACGACTTGCTTGCCACGGCTTACCGTTCCGGCTTTGAGGATGGTACGCGGGCTGCGGATGAGCGTGTCCGCGCGGCGATCGCCATTCTCCAAGCCGCTCAAGGGCCAATGATATCGGCCCTCTCGGGTCGCCTAACTGAACAGGCGCCCGCAGGGCCGCGCCCCGTTCGGAAGTACAGCCCCCGCGCTCCACGCGGGTCGGTTCGTGCCGCCATTTTCGCAGTTTTGCAGGCGCAGCCCGGGTTGACTGAATTGGAAGTTGGAGCTGCGGCCGAGCGTCATGATGCAGGCGTGTCAAGCCGCTCAGTCGGCGGCGAGCTTCGCCGCAAGCGAAATCGCCTTTATCGCATTGATGGGGGCAAATGGTTCCTGATCGCCCAGGCGGGCGCAAAGGAAACGGCGGAGCCGAAAGGCTCCGCCGGATCACTTCACTCAGCAACACAGGAGGACTCCGATGATCCGGAAACCGCCATAGCTGCCTAATAGACCAACACTCCTGATCGTGCAGGTATGGAACACCGGCACGGTGAGCAGTTGGCGAGAGGCCAGCATCCGGGGTGGGCTGAGAGGCCCACCCGCCTTCGTTTATGACCCTGTGGCGAAACCGGTAAACGCACCTGATCTGGGATCAGGCTCCCTCCACGGATTGCGGGTTCAAGTCCCGCCGGGGTCACACCCTTTCCCTAGTACTTTGGAATGTTGAGTGTCAATCGCGTATATGACGCAGGAATTGAGCGGCGCATTTAGATGGTGAGATGTCATGCCAAGCAATGTCAAACAGCCGCAAAAGACACCGCCTTGCTACCGCGCCACCCGCCGGGGCGAGCCGGTCAACGACTGGATTGTGGTGGCGCTCCCGACCGAAGCCAATCCCAACCCAGCGCCTGTGGCCGAGTTCGCGACCGAGAAAGAGGCCATCGCGCGGGCCGAGCTGCTGAACGCGGCGGCTGGTTTGGTGGGGGATGATGCTGGACGGGATGAGGTGCTGCGGCGGATGCTGAAAACCTACCCGCCATCGAGCATGTCGAATTCAAAATAAATCAGGTTGGTGGCGCCGATATTGTCGATGGCAAATTAGCAGCAGGCGCTTGGGGTTGAGCGGCTGAGTTCAATTTACTTCGCTTTCCTTCAGTAAAGTTTTCTGCAAATGATTTCGCAACTGCCATAACAGGTAAACTTACCAACGCGCCAGCGACCCAGAACACTCCGTTTTGCTTATAGAGAATTCCTAGAACGGCGCAGGTTACACAACCACCAATCGCGAATACATGAGACACAATCCCAAAATAGTGCGACCGCCGAGTGTCTGCTCCTGATAACTGTTGTGCCTTTGTCACTTCAGCTATTTGAGCCTCTAAGCGACGCTCCGACATCTTCAGCATTCTATCGAATGCGCCCGGCTGTAGCTTTTCCAGTCTCTCCATAGCGTCCGGCGGGGGAAAGTCTCCCTGCCAAATTTGAATAGCTTGTTGCGACGCAAGTTGCGCGGGTACCTGCATCGGAATCCCCACCCCGCCCGGGAAGGCAAATAGCGGAGTGCCGAGATATGGTAGTTGTGCCCGCTGAGCATTAGCCGCTGCCATCTGCGCTAAAAGAGCAGGTGGCAACTGCTGCTGTGGCGGCTGACCTAATGGTTTAGGTTCTCCAGAGGTTGGCGAATTCGAGTTGTCGGTCGTCATTTTCCGTCGAGGCCGATTCTGAAACTCCACTCACAATTATAAAGTAGCTAGTTGGAGTTAGTTGAGCAGCATATGACGTGTAAGGAGGCGGCTCGGTGTAAAGGCCAGAAACCCCCGCGAAGCCGTCCCAGAAAGCAGATTTGCTCCTACTGTTTTCGTGCAACTTGCAACCCCCATGCTTCTCCGATGCGAATCTAAGCATGCGCTGATGGTAGTGCAAATTCCGTTAACGTGGCCTGTCACCATGACGAAAACACCACCTCAGATAAGCTCTAGCCACCTGCCGAGGCGTTTCCGGCGCTACCAATCCGCCGATAGGTGAGGCGCTTGCCCTCAATCCCACGTAGGGCGATCAGGGCGCGCTCGTCATCGTCCACGCCCAGCTTCACGCGATTGTTGAAGCGGAAGGCGTACTCGTTGAGGTAGCGCTGCAAGTGCTGCTCGCCGCAGTGCTGGTAGATGCCGCGGAACCCGCGCTTGAACACGCCAAAGAAGCCTTCAACCGAGTTGGTGGTCACATCGCCACGGGCGTATTCCTTGGCGCCGTGGTTCACCGTCTCATGGCTGGCAAACTCGGTGCCGACAACGGGATACAGCTTGCTCTCATCCGTTTGGAGGCGGCTGGCGCGGTCGGCGTTGCGGACCAGCACGTCACGCACTGTGGCAGCCGTCACGTGCGGCACGTGCTTGGCGCGGACCTCGCCGCCACGCTCCACCAGGGCCACAATGGCGCGCTTCTGGGCGCCGCCCGACCTGCCGCTCTTGATATAGGGGCGCCCCTTGCGCTGCGCGGATGGGATCGGCGTCTCGCGCTTGCCGATATAGGCTTCGTCGGCCTCAATGATCTTCCCTTCGCCGCCGATCGGGGCTGGGGCCATCGTGGTCATCGCCTCGCGGATGCGGTGCGACATGAACCACGCCGTTTTGTAGGTCACGCCGAGCATACGGCTAAGCTGATGGCTGCTGATGCCCTTCTTGCTGGCTGTCAGCAGGTGCGTCGCCAGCACCCACTTGTGCAGCGGCACGTGCGAACGCTCGAACACGCTGCCGACCGTCACGGAAAACTGCTCGCGGCAGTCGCGGCAATGCCAGGCGCCAACGCGGTGAGCCTGGCCAGCCATGCGCAAGACGTTGACCGAGCCGCAGTGAGGGCAGTTCGCACCATGGGGCCAACGCACCGCCTCTAGGTGGGCGCGGGCCGCATCTTCATCGTGGAACTTGGGATCAGCGAGCGTGTCGGCCATCGGGGTAACTCCTTGAGGAGCTTATACCTTGGCAGCGGCTGCTTTGTCAAAGGGATAATTAGGTAGAAAGTCCTATTAAAAGTTAATGCTCTAGCGCACCACGCCACGGGCCCGCAGCGCCCATTCAAGCTGGCCGAGCGCCTGGTGCCACAGCCGCCAGTCGCAGCGCTGCATTGGGCGGTCGGGGCGGGGGGAGGTCTGCCGCTCGCCCCAGATGCGAAACACCCGGGCAGGCAGGAGCCGATAGAGCATGTCCAGGCAGCGGACCACGTCATCCGGGTCGCACGGGCGCGGCGGGCCTTCCGGCCGCCAAGCGGGGCCGGCGCCATCGCGGCGGGCGAGGATGGCCGCCATCGTCCACAGCCACGCCTCCTCGGCGCTGCGGAAAGGCTGCGTGGCGGCGCTGTCGTGCGTGCGTCGGAGTGCGAGCATGGCGCGGTCCCTGAAACATGAACAGAACAGG
>CAXTNN010000063.1:0-15132 GCA_964245545.1 uncultured Acetobacteraceae bacterium
GGACAGCACCAGCCGCTCGCCGCGGATGGCCGCCACGTCTCGTGCTTCCAACAAGAACGGGGTCTGCAGCAAAACCCGGCTATCCAAGCCGCGCGCGCAGGCAGCCCGCGCCGATGGACCCGAGCCCCTGCCTATGGTTTAACCAGGCCACGTTACACCGCATATCAGCGCCGGGCATTCCTGCCCTGAGCCAAGGAGCATGGCAACAGATGAAGAGCACGGGGCAAGACACGCTGAAAACTCGGTCCGTCCTGACGGCGGCGGGCAAGGAGTATGTCTACTTCTCCCTCCCCAAAGCGGCCGAGCAGATCGGTGACGTCTCCCGCTTGCCGAACAGCCTCAAGGTGCTGCTGGAGAACGTGTTGCGGTTCGAGGACGGCGCCACCACCACGGTGGAGGACGCCCGCGCCATTGCCGAGTGGGCCCAATCCGGCACCAGCGCCAAGGAAGTGCCGTTCCGCCCCAGCCGCATCCTGATGCAGGACTTCACCGGCGTCCCGGCCGTGGTGGACCTGGCCGCCATGCGCGACGGCATCATCGCCCTTGGCGGCCAGCCCGACCGGGTGAACCCGCTGATCCCGGTGGACCTGGTGATCGATCATTCCGTGATGGTGGACGTGGCCGGCACCGAGACCGCGCTGCATGACAACGTGGAGCTGGAGTTTGCCCGCAACGGCGAGCGCTACCGCTTCCTGCGCTGGGGCAGCCAGGCGTTCGAGAACTTCCGCGTCGTCCCGCCCGGCACCGGCATCTGCCACCAGGTGAACCTGGAATACCTGTCGCAGACCGTCTGGACCGCCAAGATCAAGAACGAGGAGTTCGCCTATCCCGACACGCTGTTCGGCACCGACAGCCACACCACCATGGTGAACGGCATCGGCGTGCTCGGCTGGGGCGTCGGCGGCATCGAGGCCGAGGCCGCCATGCTCGGCCAGCCGATCGCCATGCTGATCCCGGACGTGGTGGGCTTCCGCATGGTCGGCAAGCTCTCCGAGGGCGTCACCGCCACCGACCTCGTGCTGACTGTCACCCAGATGCTGCGCAAGCACGGCGTGGTCAGCAAATTCGTCGAGTTCTTCGGCGCCGGGCTGGACGACATGGCCGTCGCCACCCGTGCCACCATCGCCAACATGGCCCCCGAATACGGCGCCACCTGCGGCTTCTTCCCCGTCGACAGCACCACGCTCGACTTCCTGCGCCTGACCGGCCGCGACGAGACCCGGATCGCTCTGGTGGAGGCCTACAGCCGCGCGCAGGGCCTATGGCGTGACAGCACAACGCCCGACCCGGTGTTCAGCAGCGTGCTGGAGCTGGACCTCGCCACCGTGCAGCCCGCCATTGCCGGCCCCAAGCGTCCACAGGACCGGGTGGTGCTCAGCCAGGCCGGCTCTGCCTTCAAGCAGGAGCTTACCAAGAGCCTTGGCGTGCCGGCCAACGACATCTTCACCAAGACCCCGGTCAATGGCAAGAACTTCGACATCACCCATGGCGACGTGGTGATCGCCGCCATCACCTCCTGCACCAACACCTCGAACCCCTACGTGATGGTCGCGGCCGGATTGGTGGCCCGCAAGGCGCGCGCGAAGGGCTTGGTGCCGAAGCCGTGGGTGAAGACCTCGCTCGCCCCGGGCAGCCAGGTGGTGACGGAATACCTCAACCAGTCCGGCCTGCACGAAGACCTCGACGCGATGGGCTTCGCGCTGGTCGGCTATGGCTGCACCACCTGCATCGGCAACTCCGGCCCGCTCGACGCCCCCATCGTCTCGGCCATCGAGGAGGGCAAGGTGGTCGCCGTGTCCGTGCTGTCCGGCAACCGCAATTTCGAGGGCCGGGTGCATCCCAACACCCGCGCCAACTACCTCGCCAGCCCGCCGCTGGTGGTGGCCTATGCGTTGCTGGGCACCATGAAGGAGGACATCACCACCGCTTCGCTCGGCACCGGGTCGGACGGGCGCGAGGTGTACCTGCGGGACATCTGGCCCACCAATGCCGAAATTTCCGAGATCGTCCGCCGCGACCAGAACCGCGCCCAGTACCTCAAGCGCTACGGCGAGGTATTCCTGGGGCCGGACGAGTGGCAGAAGCTGGAAGTAGAAACCGGGACCGACACCTATGGCTGGAGCGATGGCTCCACCTATGTGAAGAACCCGCCCTACTTCGAGGGCATGACCATGGAGCCGGCGCCGAAGGGCGACATCACCGGCGCCCGCATCCTGGGCATGTTCGGCGACAACATCACTACCGACCACATCAGCCCGGCCGGCAACATCAAGAAGGCCTCGCCCGCCGGCGACTACTTGCTGGAGCGGCAGGTGACGCAGCGCGACTTCAACAGCTATGGCGCCCGCCGCGGCAACCATGAAGTGATGATGCGCGGCACCTTTGCCAACATCCGCATCAAGAACGAGATGCTGAGCGGGGTAGAAGGCGGCCTGACCAAGCACTACCCGGACGGCGCCGAGATGCCGATCTACGACGCGGCGCAGAAATATGCTGCCGAGGGCGTGCCGCTGGTGGTGTTCGGCGGCAAGGAATATGGCATGGGCTCCTCCCGCGACTGGGCGGCCAAGGGCACCATGCTGCTCGGCATCAAGGCCGTGATCGTGGAAAGCTTCGAGCGCATCCACCGCTCGAACCTGGTCGGCATGGGCTTGCTCCCGCTCACCCTGCCGGAGGGCGTGACCCGGCACACGCTGGGCCTCAAGGGTGACGAGATCATCGACATCCACGGCCTCGACGCCGTCAGCGCGCGCATGACCGTCCCCGTGACCATCCACCGCGCCGACGGCAGCACCGAGGTGGTGCAATGCCTCTGCCGCATCGATACCGACGACGAGGTGGAATACTACCGCCACGGCGGCATCCTCCCCTACGTCCTCCGCAGCATGGCCAAAGCCGCCTAATCAACCATCGCTTCACGCGAAGCCCTCTTCCCGTGGGAGAGGGTGGGGCGGAACTGCGGAAGGTTCCGCGGGCAGTAGCCCGTGGGATGGCGCTGGAGGGGAGGGGGCCAACGCTCTGAACGCGCCGTCACCGCTCCAGCGGCGCCGGCTCGGCTGCCTGCGGGTAGAGCCGCCGCGCCAGGCGCTCAATCGTCAGGCCCTGCACGATAATGGTGAACAGCACGACGCCATAGCAGACCGCCAGCAGCGTCGACCGTTCCGGCCCGGGCGGCAGGTCGAGTGCCAGCGCCACCGAAATACCGCCGCGCAGCCCGCCCCAGGTCAGGATGGCCACGCCGCGCCGTATTACCTGGCGCGGCACTCCGGCGGCGATGCTGGATATCACCACGCTCACCGCCCGCACGCCCACGGCAAGCGGGATGGCCGCCAAGGCTGCCACCAAATCCGACCAGTGCAGCGCCACCACCACCACCTCGAACCCGATCAGCAGGAACAGCAACGCGTTCAGCACCTCGTCCACCAGGGACCAGAAGTTCAGCAGCTCCACCCGGCTGGAGATTGCCTCCTGGCTGCGCCGGGTGCCAAGCGTCACCCCCGCCACCACCACGGCGATGGGGCCGGACAGGCCCAGCGCGTTTGCCAGGCTGAACGTGCCCGTTGCCAGTGCCAGCGAGACCAGCAATTCGAGGTGGTTGTCGTCCGCCGCCTGCAGCAGCAGCACGGCCACCTGGCGTAGCACCAGGCCCAGCACGCCGCCGCCCACCGCGGCCAGCACCGAGCCGCCGATAAGCGTGGCCGCTGCGTCCGGCGCCGCATGCCCCGCCGCCACGCCCATCGCGGCCCGGAACGCCACCACGCCCACCCCGTCGTTGAACAGGCTTTCCCCCGCCAGCACCGCCTCCAGCGGTTTTGGCAGCCCCAACCGGCCCAGCATGCTCACGACCGACACCGGGTCGGTCGGCGCCAGGATCGCCCCCAGCACGACGCACCAGACGAACGGCACCGGCACGCCCACCAGCGGCAACACAACCCAGAGCGCCCCACCCATCAGGCCGACGGCAATCAGCGTGCCCAGCACGGCCAAGGTCAGCACCACCAGTTTGCGCTCGAGCAACTGGCCCAGGTCCACCCGCACCGCCCCGGCAAACAACAGGAAGGACAGCGCGCCATCCAGCAGCGAGTGCGGCAGGTTCACCGTGCCCAGCAGGGTGCCGATCATCCCGCGCAGGCTGTAGCTTGGAATGAGCGGGTCGGCCGCTAGCATCACCAGCGACACGGCCAGCGAGATCACCAGCACTCCGATCGTGTTCGGCAGCCGGAGGGTGCGGTGGTTCAGCACGCCGAAAACCGCGGCCAGCGTGAGCAGGATGGCGAGCAGGCTGAGGGAGGTCACGCCTGGTTATGGGCACCGGGTCATCAAGCCGTCTACTCAATCTGAGCGGGAGCATTGCGCGCCGCCTGGCCTCTCGCCTACTTTCGCGCAAAGCGTCTCCATGGGAAGAAACGCCACCGATTCAAACCGAAGCAGGTGGTGTAGACATGAAGCTCAGTCGCAGACACGCCATGGTGGCCACAATGGGCGCCGGCGCCACCCTCGCCCTGCCGCGCTGGGCCGACGCACAATCCCGCGCCGAAACGCTGCGCTACGTTACCGGCAACACCATCAACACGCTCGACCTCACCCAGTTCGGCTCCACCCGCGAGTCCTTCGGGCTCAGCATGAACGTGTATGACCGGCTGTTCCGCTTCGGCCGCAAGCGCTACGGCGCCAACTGGATTTTCGACGCCGACACCATCGAGGGTGAATTGGCGCAAGGCTACCAGTACAGCCCCGACCGGCTCACCATCACCATCACGCTGCGCCCGGACGCCACCTGGCAGGACGGGTCCCCGGTGACGGCGGAGGACATCAAGTGGTCGCTGGACCGGGCGGTGGCCGCGAAGTCCCTGGCGGCGCCGCAGCTCTCCACCGGGTCGCTGACGGGCACGGACCAGTTCCGCATCACCGGCGACCATACGCTGGAGGTGAGCTTGCCGAAGCCGGACCGGCTGGCGCTAGCCAACCTCTGCGTTCCCTACGCGATCATGGTGAACAGCAAGCTGGCCCGCCAGCACGCGACCGAGGCGGACCCCTGGGCGCAGGAGTGGATGAAGTCCAACACCGCGGCCAGCGGCGCCTACATAGTGGAGAGCCACAAGCCCGGCGAGAGCACCATCCTGAAGCGCAATGACGCTTGGAAGGGCGGGGAGCGGCCCGGCTTCGCCCGCGTGATCATCCAGACCGTGCCGGAGCCCGCCACCCGCGCCAACCTGATCGAGCGCGGCGACGCCGACCTCGCCATCGATCTTTCCGCCAACGACATCCTGGTGATGGAAAAGACGCCCAAGGTGAAGGTGGTCTCGATCCCACAGACCAACGGCTTCACCCACATCGCCATGGACACGCAGATGGCGCCGTTCGACAACGTGAAGGTGCGGCAGGCGGTGGCGGCGGCGCTGCCGTATGACGACATGTTCCAGGCGGCGCTGTTCGGCCGCGGCGCGAAGCTGTATGGCGCCGACTGGTCCGTGCCGCCCAACAGCAGCTTTCCGCAGCCCATGCCGCTGCGCACCGACCCGGCGCGGGCCAAGCAGTTGCTGGCCGAGGCGGGAATGCCGAACGGCTTCAGCACGCCGTTTGCCATCAGCGCTGGACAGGCCGCCACCGCCGAGCCCGCGGCGGCGCTGGTGAAGGAAGCGCTGGGCCGGGCCGGCATCCAGGTGGACATCCAGAAGAAGCCCGACGCCGAGTTCAACACGGCCGAAGCGAACAAGACCCTGCCGTTCTACATGGACGGCGCCACCGCCTGGTTGCCTTCCACCGACTACTACTTCCGCCTCTACTTCACCCGCGACCAGCGCTGGAACTACGCAAGCTGGAAGAGCCCGGCCATCGAGCAGCTCTCTGCTGCCGCCCAGTTCGAGACCAACCCGGCCACCTACAATGATGATTGCACGAAGATGATCGAGACTTTCGTGGCCGATGTGCCGCTGGTGATGCTGTGGCAACCCAACCACGACGCCGCCATGACCCCAACCGTGGACGGCTACACCTACCAGTTCTACCGCCAGGCGGACTTCCGCACGCTCAAGCGGGTGTAGCGGATGCACCAAACGCCCGCTCGACTCTCCCTCTCCCTGCGGGAGAGGGCAGGGGTGAGGGGCCGGCGCGATCAATCGAGCGAAGCACCATGCAATGCGCGCACCCCTCACCCTAACCCTCTCCCAAAGGGAGAGGGCACTCGGTTCGCTCTTCGATGATTCTCCTCGCCATCGCCCGCCGGGTCGGACAGCGCCTGCTCTCCTCCATTCCGGCGCTGCTCGGCGTGGTGGTCGTCACCTTTATCCTCATGCGCGTGCTCCCGGGAGACCCGGCGGTGTTCTTCGCCTCCGGGCCCAGTGCCGGCCAGGCGGAAATCAACGAGCTGCGCCACAGCATGGGCCTGGACCGCCCGCTGCTTATCCAACTCCTGCGTTATGGGGGCGACGTCGCCACCGGCCATCTCGGCCGATCGCTCACCACCGGGCAGCCGGTGGTGACGGACATGGCGCAGCGGCTGCCCGCCTCGCTTGAACTCACCTTCACCGCGCTGGCGCTCGCCCTGCTGCTCGCCATCCCCCTTGGCGTGGCCGCGGCCCTGCGCCCCGGCAGCGCGGTGGACCACGCCGTGCGCCTGCTCTGCACCGCGGGCGTTTGCGTGCCGACCTTCGTGTCCGGCTTGCTGCTGATCTACGTGTTCTACTACCTGCTTGGCTGGGCGCCCGACCCGACAGCGCGGCTCGACATCTTCGCCTCCACCCCGCCCGGCATCACCGGCTTCTACCTGGTGGATTTCGCGCTGGTGGGCGATTGGGCGGGCTGGTGGGCCGCCTTCACCCAATTGCTGCTGCCGGCGATCAGCATGGCCCTGTTCGTGCTGGCGCCGCTGGCCCGGATGACGCGCGCCTCCATGCTGGCGGTGCTGGGCAGCGACTTCATCCGCACCGCCAACGCGTATGGCTTGCCGCGCTGGCGCATCATCGTCACCTACGGCTTGCGCAACGCCATCCTGCCGGTGCTGACCATCACCGGCATCGTGTTCTCCACCATGCTGGGCGCCAACGTGCTGGTGGAAAAGGTATTCTCCTGGCCCGGCGTCGCCTCCTACGCGCTCGATGCGCTGCTGGCTGCCGACTACGCGCCCGTGCAAGCCTTCGTGCTGCTGATGGCCAGCATCTTCGTGCTGGTGAACGTCGCCATCGACATCCTCTACGGCATCGCCGACCCGCGGGTGAGCGTGGCATGAGCGCCACGATGGGCCGCCACGCGCTGTTCGTGCTGCGCGGCAACAAGGTGACCGCGTTGGCCGCCGCGGGCACGGCGCTGTTGCTGTTGGTGGCGCTGTTCGCCCCCTACCTGGCGCCATACAGCCCCGTCACGTCCGACGTTGCGATGGCGCTGCATCCGCCCTCCGCCGCGCATTGGCTGGGCACGGACCAACTGGGCCGCGACATCGGCAGCCGCCTGATCGTTGCCACCCAGCTCGACCTGTTCATCGCCGTCACCGCCGTAGGCTTGTCCTTTGTGGTTGGTGCCGTGGTGGGCGGGTTTTCCGGCTATCGGGGCGGCCAACTCGACCGCTGGCTCGGCCGCTTTGTCGACGTGCTGATGGCGTTCCCGCTGTTCGTGCTGGCGATGGCGCTGGTGGCGGCGCTGGGCAACCGCATGGAGAACATCATTATCGCCACTGCGGTGATCAACCTGCCGTTCTACATCCGTTTCGCCCGGGCCGAGGTGAACGTGCGGCGCAATGCCGGCTGGGTGGAGGCGGCGCGCGCCGGCGGCGAGGGGCATGTCTCCGTCGTGCTGCGTTTCCTGCTGCCCAACGTGCTGCCCGCCATGGCGGTGCAAATCTCGCTGAACTTAGGCTGGGCCATATTGAACGCCGCCGGGCTCTCCTTCATCGGTTTGGGCGTGGTGGCCCCCACGCCGGAATGGGGCATCATGGTGGCCGAGGGCGCCCGCTTCATCACCAGCGGCGATTGGTGGCTGGTGGCCTTTCCCGGCCTCGCCCTCATGCTGACCGTGCTCTGCTTCAACCTGCTGGGGGACGGCATGCGCGACATCCTGGACCCGCGGATGCGCACATGACGCCCTTGCTCGAGGTGGAGGACCTGCACGTCGACTTTTCCACCCGTCATGGCGCCGTGCCGGCGCTGCGCGGCGTGAGCCTGTCGCTGGCGCCGGGTCAAACGCTGGGCCTGGTGGGGGAAAGCGGCTCCGGCAAGTCCGTCACCGCGCTGGCGGCCATGCGGCTGCTGGACCGCGCCGGACGCATCATGGGCGGGCGCATCTGCTTCCGCGGGCGGGACATCACGGCGCTGGGGCGCCGCGCTGAACCCCATCCGCACCGTCGGGCAGCAGACCAGCGACGTGCTGCGCGCCCACAACCGCCTGTCCGCCCGCGCTGCCGAAGCGCGCGCCGCCGCCTTGCTGGAAGCGGTGCTGATCCGCGACCCGGCGGCCCGGTTGCGCGCCTACCCGAGCGAGCTCTCCGGCGGCATGTGCCAGCGCGTGATGATCGCCATGGCCATCGCCTGCGACCCGGCGTTGCTGATCGCCGACGAGCCGACCACGGGCCTAGACGTCACCACGCAGAAGGTGGTGATGGACCTGCTCGCCCGCACCACCGCCGACCGCGGCATGGCAATGGTGCTGATCACCCACGACCTCGGCCTTGCCGCCCGCTATTGCGGCAGCATCGCGGTGATGGAAAGGGGCGTGCTGCTTGAGCAGGGGCCGGTGGCAAGCGTGTTCCGCACTCCGCGATGCGCCTACACGCGCAAGCTCATCGACGCGTCACCCACGCGGGAGTCCCGCCTCGCCGATCTTTCTTTAAAGTTGCCCTCTCCCGCCAGCGGGAGAGGGAGCCCCGTTGCTGGAGCTACGGGGCTTAGGTAAAACCTATGGCACCACCACCGCCCTGCACGACGTCAGCTTCGCGCTTCCGGCCGGCGGCAGCCTTGGCCTCGTGGGCGAGTCAGGCTCCGGCAAGACCACGCTGTCCCGCCTGGTTTGCCGCCTGCTCGACCCTGACCGTGGCTCCATCCAATTTGCCGGGCAAACCATCTCCGCCATTCCCGCGCGCGATTTCCACCATTCCCCTTGGCGCCGCCAAATCCAGATCGTGTTCCAGGACCCGACGGAAAGCCTCAACCCGAGCTTCACCGCCTTCGACAGCATTGCCCACCCGCTGCGCCGCCTCGAAGGTCTGCGTGACGGCGCCACCCTCACCGCGCGGGTGGGGGAGGCCGCTTCTCGCGCCGGGCTCGGCCCCGAGCTGCTGACGCGCCTGCCGCACCAGCTCTCCGGCGGGCAAAAGGCGCGCGTTGGCATCGCGCGGGCGGTCTCGGTCCGCCCCCGCCTGCTGGTGCTCGACGAGCCGACCGCGGCGCTCGACGTGTCCATTCAAGCCGCGATCCTGCAGTTGCTCGACCAACTCCGGCGGGAGGACGGTATGGCGCTGCTGTTCGTCAGCCACGACCTCAACGTCGTGCGCATGATGTGCGACCACTTGGTGGTGTTGCAGGCGGGCCAAGTGGTCGAGGCCGGGCCGAGTGCGGCGGTGTTCGCGCGGCCGGCGTCCGCCTACACCCAGGCGCTGCTCGACGCGATCCCGCATTTCGATCCGGACGCTGCGCCGGCCTTGCCGCTGATGGCCGAATGAACGCGCTCTCGCCCGACCCGCTCGCCGCCTTGGCCGCCCGCGTGCAGGAGGACCTGGCGCGCATCGCCCATCCGCGCATGCCCTGGCTCGTGCCGCGCACCGGGCCAGACGGACGGCCGGCGCTGGACGTGCTGGTGGTGGGCGGCGGCCAATCCGGCATCGCCGCGGCGTTCGGCCTGATGCGCGCGCAGGTGACCAATATCCTGGTGGTGGACCGCGCCCCTCGCGGCGCCGAAGGCCCGTGGCTCAGCTATGCCCGCATGCGCACCCTGCGCTCGCCGAAGGACTACACCGGGCCGGATTTGGATTTGCCGAACCTCACCTACCAGTCCTGGCACGAGGCCCGCTATGGCGCGGAGCACTGGCAGGCGCTGGGCCAAATCCGCCGGGAGGACTGGGCGGCCTATCTCGGCTGGGTGCGCGACACCGCCGGCGTTCCGGTCCGTCACCAGACCGAGGTGGTGGGCATCGCGCCCGCCGCCGGCCTGCTGGCGGCCACCTTGCGCGGCCCGGCAGGCGAAACCACCGTCTACGCCCGCAAGATCGTGCTGGCCACGGGGCAGGAGGGGTGCGGCCGCTGGTGGATGCCGGAGTTCGTCGAGGCGTTGCCGACGCACATGCGTGCCCATGCGGCGGACCCGATCGATTTCGCCTCCCTGTGCGGCCGTCGAGTTGCGGTGTTGGGAGCGGGGGCGAGTGCAATCGACAACGCCGCGCTGGCGCTGGAGGCGGGCGCGGCGGAAGTAGTGGTGTTCTGCCGCCGGCCGGAACCACAATTGGTCACGCCCTATCGCTGGCTCACCTTCGTTGGCTTCCTCCGCCACTTGTCGGACCTGGACGACGCCTGGCGCTGGCGCTTCATGAGCCATATTCTTGGCCTGCGGGAGGGCTTTACCCAGGCTGGCTGGGACCGCTGCGTCGCCTGCCGCCAGTTCCGCCTCCAATCCGGGGCGCCCTGGACGGGCGCTCGCGTGGCCGGCGAAGCGGTAGAGATTGCCACCCCGGGAGGTCCGCATACGGCGGATTTCCTGATCTGCGGCACGGGCATCGCCATGGATTTCGCCTGCCGCCCCGAATTGGCGGGGGTGGCGCACAACATCGCCACCTGGGCCGACCGCTACAGCCCGCCGGAGGCGGAGCGGGATGAGCGGCTGGCCGCATTCCCCTACCTTGCGCCCGACTATACGCTGCTGCCGCGCCGGCCGGGGCTCACCGATTGGATGACGGACATCCACCTGTTCAACATCGCCGCCACGATGAGCTTCGGCCCGTCCGCCTCGTCCATCAACGCGATGACTTCGGCTGTGCCTAAGCTGGTGTCGGGCCTCACCCGCGGCTTGTTTGCCGCCGATGTCGAGCAGCATTGGGCCGCGCTGCTGGATTACCGCGAAACGCAGGCCACGATTTGAACCTGGATCTCGTCATCCGCAACGCGCGGCTGCCGGGTGGCGCAGCCGTGGATGTCGGCATTGCCGCCGGGCACATCGCCGCCATCGCGCCGCACCTGCCTGAGGAGTTGCCAAGCCTGGCGGGCGAGGGCTGCCTGCTCGCGCCGGGCCTGGTCGAGACCCACATCCACCTCGACAAAACCTGCATCCTCGACCGCTGCCCGGCGGCCGAAGGCTCGGTCGCGGAAGCGGTGCGCCTCACCGCCGCCGCCAAAGCCGGCTTCACCCCCGCCGACGTCTACGCCCGCGGCCGCCGCACGGTTGAGCGCGCGCTGAGCTGGGGCACCACCGCCATGCGCACCCATGTCGAAGTGGACCCGGGCATCGGCCTGCGCGGCTTCGAGGGCGTGCAGCAACTGGCGCGCGACTACGCCTGGGCGGTGGACATCGAGTTGTGCGTGTTCCCGCAGGAGGGCCTGCTCAACAATCCCGGCACCGACGCGCTGCTGGTGGAGGGCCTGCGCCGCGGTGCCCGCGCCCTCGGCGCCGTGCCGTACACCGACACCGACCCGCGCGGGCAGATCGACCGCATTTTCGAGCTCGCCCGTGACTGGGACGTCGATATCGACATGCATCTCGATCTGGCCGACACGCCCGACGGCATGCAGGTGGAGTATGTCTGCCGCAAGACCGATGAGTATGGCTGGGGCGGCCGCGTCGCGGTGGGGCACGTGACGCAGATGTCGCTGGTGCCCCCGGCGCGATTCGCGGCGCTGGCGGCCACCTTGGCGCGGGCCGGGGTGGCGGTGACGGTGCTGCCCGCGACTGACCTCTACCTGATGGGCCGCCCCCACGACCATGCCATCCCGCGCGGCGTGGTACACGCGGCCGGGCTGCGGGCGGCGGGCGTCACGTGCTCGGTCGCCACCAACAACGTGCTCAACCCGTTCACGCCGTATGGGGACGCCAACCTGCTGCGGATGGCCAATCTTTACGCCAATGTTTGCCACGTGGCCCGCCCGGCAGACCTGGCGCACTGCCTGGCGATGGTGACGACCGAGGCTGCCCGCCTTTTACGCCGCCCGCACGAGGGCGTGGCGGTGGGCGCCCCGGCTGACCTGGTGCTGCTGGACGCGCCTGACCCGGCGGCGGCCGTGGCCGAGTTGGCGCCGCCGTTATGGGCGATGAAGTCTGGCCGGGTCACGCTCACCCGCGCCCGTCCCGCGCTGCATCCGCCCCATTAGCCCATGGCTGGCCCGCTGCTAGACCTGCCCGACGCAGCTCGCGTCCCCCCCGCTGCCCGGCTTGGGGGCGCGCCCGAGCTCACCGTCGTGGTGCCGTGCTACAACGAGCGGCCAAACGTCGCCGCCTTAGTGGGGCGGCTGCATGCGGCGCTGAGCGGCGTGCATTGGCAAGTGGTGTTCGTCGACGACGACAGCCCGGATGGCACGGCCGACGCGGTGCGGGCGCTGGCGCAGGCGGATGGGCGGGTGCAGTGCATCCGCCGGGTCGGGCGGCGCGGGCTGGCGTCGGCGGTGATCTAAGGCGCGTTGGCGTCCTCGGCCACCTATGTCGGCGTGATCGACGGAGACTTGCAGCACGACGAAACCCGGCTGGCCGACATGCTGGCGCTGCTGCGCGCCGATGCGTGTGACGTGGTGATGGCCAGCCGCTACCTGGCTGCCGGCGACGCGGCCGGGCTCTCGGGCGGCGGGCGGCGCCGGCTGTCGGAGGCGGGCATCCGGCTGGCGCAGGCGTTTTTGCCGGTGCGGCTGAGCGACCCGATGAGCGGCTTCTTCATGCTGCGGCGTGACGTGTTCGAGCGGGCGGCGCCGAAGCTCACCGGGCGCGGCTTCAAGATCCTGCTCGACCTGCTGCTCAGCGAGCGCGGGCTGCGGCTGCGTGAAATGCCGGCTGCCTTCCACCAACGGATGGCGGGCGAAAGCAAGCTGGACGCGCTGGTGCTGACCCATTTCGCCGCCCTGCTGCTGGACAAGGCGCTCGGCGGGGTGGTGCCGCTGCGCTTCATCGGCTTCGCCGCCGTGGGGGCGGTGGGCGTCCTGGTGAACGTGGCCGTCTTGCTGGCGCTGCGGGGGCTGACCGGGCTGTCCTTCGAGGCGGCGCAAGTCGTGGCGACGCTGGTGGCCATGGCGGCCAACTTCCAGCTCAACAACCGCATCACCTATCGCGACCAGATGCGGCGCGGCCGCCGGGTCTGGACCGGGCTGGCGCTGTTCGTGGGCGGCTGCAGCATTGGTGCGGCCGCCAATATCGGCATTGCCAATGCGCTGTACCAAAGCCGGGTGCGCGGCGCGCTGGCGGCGGCCGCCGGGGCGCTGATCGGGGTGGTGTGGAACTACAGCATTTCCTCCACCCTGGTTTGGCGGCGGCGCTGACCTCCCCGCCACTTCATTGTGCGGGCGCTTTCACGCTGTTGTAGCGACCCCACTGGCGCCATACTCCCCGCCCGACTCGACCTTATGGAGCCATCATGGACGGCATCACCCCAAGCGAAACCCGCCAGATGGACCTGCTCACCGAGAACCCGGTCTATAAGCCATTCCGCTATCCGTGGGCCTACGAGGCCTGGCTGACCCAGCAGCGCGTGCATTGGCTGCCGGAGGAAGTTCCTCTGGCTGATGACGTGAAGGACTGGCACCGCAACCTGTCGGACGCCGAGCGCAACCTGCTCACCCAAATTTTCCGCTTCTTCACCCAGGCGGATGTCGAGGTGAACAATTGCTACATGAAGCACTACAGCCAGGTGTTCAAACCCACCGAGGTGCTGATGATGCTGTCGGCGTTTAGCAACATCGAGACCATCCACATCGCCGCCTACTCCCACCTGCTCGACACCATCGGCATGCCCGAGCTGGAATACACGGCCTTCCTGAAGTACAAGCAGATGAAGGACAAGTTCGACTACATGCAGACCTTCAGGGTCGACAGCCACCACGAAATCGCCAAAACCCTGGCCGCGTTCGGCGCCTTCACCGAGGGGCTGCAGCTCTTCGCCTCCTTCGCCATCTTGCTGAACTTTCCGCGCTTCAACAAAATGAAGGGCATGGGCCAGATCGTCTCCTGGTCGGTGCGCGACGAGACGCTGCACTGCCTCTCGGTCATCCGGCTGTTTCGCACCTTCGTGGGCGAGAATCCGGGCGTGTGGACGGCGCAGCTCCGCACCGAAATCACCGAAACCTGCGCCACCATCGTCGACCACGAGGACGCCTTCATCGACCTCGCCTTCGAACTCGGCTCGGTGGAGGGGCTAAGCGCGGAGCAGGTCAAACGCTACATCCGCTACATCGCCGACCGGCGGCTGACCCAGTTGGGACTCGACCCGCTCTACCTGGTCGAGTCGAACCCGCTGCCGTGGTTGGACGAGATGCTGAACGCAGTCGAACACGCCAATTTCTTCGAAAACCGGTCGACTGAATACAGTCGTGCGTCAACCGGCGGGACTTGGGAGGAAGCGTTTGCCGACCAAGTGTTCAGCACTGCGGAGTAACGCCCGGATCGCCATCTTTCGCAGTCGATTGCAGTTGCTATCTCGTAACTACCAAGTAGGTTTGCGGCAGTGCGGTAGGACCGCCGCATCCATCGGCATTTGTCATAGTCTTGTCTGTTGTGCCCTCGTCAGCAGCGGGTCTAGGGCAGGCCGGTGACGGATCGGGCGAGGCGGACCCTGCTGGTAGGCTGGCAAGCGGCGCGGTGGTGCGCCGGCATCGGAGCAGGGGATCAATCGGGCGTTGGCGTATGGTTTCGCACAGGACGACGGCGAGGTTGCGGGCGGCGTCAGGCACAGGCGGCGTTTGGCAGACAAGGTCTTGGTCGCTTTCCACCAAGCCTGCGACCTCGGCGACTATGAAGTGGCGGAGGGCTTGGTTCGCCTGCTTGAACTGATGCTCACCCGGCGCCCGTCGCCGTCGGACGGCAGCCGCCGCCGCAGCATGGAAAGCCTGGTCGCGGCGCATGAGCGGCTTTGGCTGCTGAAGCACCCTGACGCCGACGATTGAGCTTCAAACCACAAGGCTGCCGCCCTCCCAGAGCACGCGCCGCGCCTCGGGCGTAAACGCGCCACCCCCGTGCAAGACC
>CAXTNN010000064.1:0-15069 GCA_964245545.1 uncultured Acetobacteraceae bacterium
CATCCGCTCCATCACGCCCGCCTCCACCTGCAGGCGCAGGTGACGCGAGAGCCGCGGTTGCGATTGGCCGAGAATTTCAGTGAGTTCGACGACGCAGAAGGCGCCGCGGCAGGCG
This sequence comes from uncultured Acetobacteraceae bacterium, assembly GCA_964245545.1. Lineage (GTDB taxonomy): Bacteria > Pseudomonadota > Alphaproteobacteria > Acetobacterales > Acetobacteraceae > LMUY01. The sequence goes on from CAXTNN010000064.1 coordinate 116, forward strand.
AGGGCGACCAAGCGCAGCCGGGTCGGTTCGGCGCAGGCGCGCAGGGCGGTGAGGAGGGAGTCCATGGCTTGATATTACATAAAGATATCTTTATGTCTACAGGATGCTGATCGACGCCCGCATTCCCGTGGTATTCGGGGTCGCTCCCGCCGAAACCGATGCCCTGCTCGACACCCCGGCGGGCGTCCCCACCCATTCACCCGGCTGCGCCTGCTGCATCGCCCGAGGCCCCGCCGCGGCCGCCTTCGACCAGTTGTTCCTCGACCGAGTCCGCGGCGCCGTCCCCTGGTTCACCCGTGTCGTGGTGGCGCAAGACGACGCCGCCCATCAAGCCGCCATCCGTGCCACCGTGGCAAATGACCCGGTGATCTCCACCCGCTTCCGGCTGGCATGACGCTTCCCATTTGGACCATCGGCTACGAGGCTGCGAGCTGGGCCGGCGTGCGTGGCGCGCTGCAAAGCGCTGGTATCCGCCGCGTGATCGACGTGCGGGACTTGCCTTTGTCGCGGCGGCCGGGCTTTTCCAAACGGCAGTTGGCGGCGGGCTTGGTCGAAGCTGGCATTGCCTACACCCATTTGCGTGCGCTCGGCACCCCGCCCGCCGGCCGCGCCGCGCACCGCCAGCGTGACATGGAAGCCTTCTGGCGCATCGTTGACGCCAAGCTGGCCACCACGGAGGCGGCTGTGGCCCTGGCCCAAGCGGCGACGTTGGCGGCCGCAGAGCCGACATGCCTGATCTGCTACGAGGCCGACCCGGCGACCTGCCATCGCTGCCGGGTGGTGCAGCTCATCGGCGCGCGCCCTTGCCACCTGCTGGCCCAGCCGGCAGCCCCCTGATCCAGGCCGTGCTTTTACGGCATGGTACAACCTGATATGCCGCCGCATGGCTGACACGAACGGCAGTGCAATGCTGCGCGGCTTCTGGTACATCGCGTGCGCGTCCAGCGCGGTGGCACATTCTTCCACCAAGGCGGTGACGCTGCTGAGCGAGGCGATCCTGGTTGGGCGCGACCGGGCGGGCGCGCCGTTCGCCTACAGCGACCGCTGCCCGCATCGCGGCATGCCCATGCGCCACGGCAGTTTTGATGGCCAAACCCTATGCTGCTGCTATCACGGCTGGGCGTTCTCCGCCGCCACGGGCGCCTGCACCAACATTCCCGCTTTGGCCGAAGGCGATACCCGAGACGTCGGCCGCATGCGGCTGCGGCCCTATCCGTGCCGCGACGTGCAGGGCAATATCTGGGTCTACCTGCCGGATGGTTTGAAGCCCCCGGAGACCTTGCCCGACGTGCCACGGGTGCCTGAGTTCGAGGGCGCCGCGCCGCAGATTACCGCCACCATGCGCTTCCCCAGCAATGCCGACATCGCCGCCTTCGGCTTCTGCGACCCGGCGCACCCCGCCTTCGTGCACACCTCCCGCTGGTGGAAGTCCAAGGCCGGGCTCAAGCTGCGGCCGAAGCAGAAATCCTTCGAGCCGACGCCCATGGGCTTCCGCATGGCCCAGCACCAGCTCAAACACGGCGCCAATCCCTACCGCCTGCTTGGCCGCGACGTGCGGGTGGACATCAGCATCGCGCTGCCGGGCCTGCGCATCGAGTTTATCCAAGGCAGCCGCCATTGCGCCGCCGTGCTCGCCGCCGTCACCCCGATCAGCCCCGCTGAGACCGACGTGCACTACTGCGTCTATTGGACGGTCCCGTGGCTGGCGCCGTTGCGCCCGTTCGCCACCTGGATGGCGCGCGACTTCCTGCGGCAGGACCGCGACATGGCGGCCAACCTCGCCAAGGGCGACAGCACGCCGCCCATGCTGTTCGTGGGGGACGCCGATACGCAAATTGCGTGGCTGATGCGGCTGAAGCGTGAGTATGTTTCAAGCCAAGTGGAACGCCGGCCATTCCTCAACCCGCTGGCGCCGCAAACGCTGCAGTGGAAGAGCTGACCGGAACCCGTCACTGGCTGCCCCGTTCAACGGCCATGGAGACTTCCTTGCAGACGACGCAAGCCCCCGTGGCTCGCTCCTACCGCTCGGTTCGTGACTACACCGAAACACTCTGCAGGCATCTCTCCAGCGAAGACCAATGTATTCAGTCGATGCCAGATGCAAGCCCGGCGAAGTGGCATCGCGCCCACACCACATGGTTCTTCGAGCAGTTCGTCCTGGTGCCGCATCTGCCGAGGTATCGTCCGTTCAGCGCAGATTTCGCCTTTCTATTCAACTCCTATTACGAGACGGTGGGGAACCGGCAACCGCGGTTTGCCCGCGGCATGATCACCCGCCCGGGTGCTGCCGAAGTGACAGCCTACCGCGCCCATGTCGATGCCGCGATGGACCAGTTGCTTGCTGCCCCGTCCGCTGAAATCCTCGAGCTGGTGACGCTTGGCCTCCATCACGAGCAGCAACACCAAGAACTGCTCGTTACCGACATCCTGCACGGCTTCAGCCAGAACCCGCTACGCCCAGCCAGCAACCCTGCCTGGCAGGAGCCGCCAGCAACGGATGCGCCCTGCCATTTCGTCGCGTTCGAGGGCGGTTTAGTGCGTTGCGGCCACGCTGGCGACGGCTTTGCGTTCGACAACGAGGGGCCCGCCCATACTACCTACCTGCACCCGTTCCGGCTGGCCTCCCACCTCGTGCGCAATGGCGCCTGGCTCGGCTTCATGGCCGCTGGCGGCTACCAGACCCCGACGCTGTGGATGTCGGATGGCTGGGCGGAGGTGCAGCAAGGGGGCTGGCAGGCGCCGCTGCATTGGCGGTTGCGGGACGGCGCTTGGCACTTGTTCACCCCAACTGGCGAGGTGGTGGTCGACCCGGACGCGCCCGTCCGCCACATTAGCTGGTATGAGGCCGATGCCTTTGCCCGCTGGGCCGGCGCCCGCCTGCCCACCGAGTTCGAGTGGGAGGCGGCGGCCCAGCACCCGGACATTGCCGAGCAGGACAGTCATGTCTGGCAATGGACCGGCAGCGCTTACCTGCCCTATCCCGGTTTCCGGCCCCCCGCCGGCGCTATTGGCGAGTACAACGGCAAGTTCATGATCAACCAGATGGTTCTCCGCGGCGGTTCGATGGCGACGTCGCCGGGCCACACGCGCCGCACCTACCGCAACTTCTTCCAACCCGGCCAACGCTGGCAGTTCTCCGGGCTGCGCCTGGCGGAAGACGCGTGATGGGGATGCCGGACGGCATTGCCCGTGGCCTCCGCTCCGGAGTGCCGTGGTCCACTGGCGACGCGTTCGCCTCCGACTTGGAAGAGGTGCTGACCGGGTTGGCGCAGCCGCAGAAAACCCTGCCCGCTAAGCTGTTTTACGACGACGAAGGCTGCCGCCTGTTTGGCGAGATCACCCGCCTGCCGGAATATTATCCCACCCGCACCGAGCGCGCCCTGTTGGAGGCCATCGCCACGCACCTGCCTCGCCGCCCAGGCTGCGCCTTGGTGGAGTATGGTGCCAGCGACGAGGCTAAGGCAGAACTCATCTTTGACGCCGTGGGCGCCACCACCTACGTGCCCATCGACATTGCCGAGCCCGCCCTGATGGCGCTGCAAGCGCGGCTTGGACGCTCCAGGCCCTCGTTGCGGGTGTGCCCGGTGGCTGCCGATTTCCTGCGCCCCGCCGCGCTGCCAAAGGCGGTCATGGGCCAACCCGCCACAGGATTCTTTCCTGGCTCCACCATCGGCAACCTCACCCCGGAGGTTGCGGCGGCCTTCCTTGTTCAGGTCCGGCAGCAGCTTGGCCACAACGCCGCCATGCTGATCGGGGTTGACCTGCAGAAGCCGCTTGAGACGCTGTTGCCTGCCTACAACGATGCCCAAGGCGTTACGGCCGCCTTCAACCGCAACATCCTGTCGCACGTGAACGACGCGTTCGGCGCAGATTTCGACCCGGCCCAGTTCAGCCACCATGCGCTTTGGAACCAGCAGGAAGGCCGCATCGAAATGCATCTGAGCAGCCGCCAGGCGCAGGTGGTGAGTATCGCCGACCTGCGCATTGCCTTCGCCCGGGGCGAGACGATCCACACCGAGAATAGCTATAAATATAGTGTTGCCGGCTTTCAGGCTTTGGCGCGCCGCTCCGGCTGGCAGACGGCGCAGGTGTGGACCGATACCGACCACCTGTTCTCGCTCCACCTGCTGACAGCCTGAGCGGACGCTCCGGCACCGGCCCCAAGCCGCCCCACAACTGGGCCATCAACGTGCCGGCGCGGCACGCTGATTGCCTTTCACGCTTATGGCAGTATTCGGCTTGCTAGGCGGCGCGGTTGCGTGGATCGGGGATCTGCGGGTGCTCGCCCTGATCGGCGACCCGGTCGGGAAACTCGCCCAAATTCTCTTGGATGGAGGCCTCCTCGACCGCCTGGCCCACGATCACCGCCGGATCGTCCAGCGATGGCACTGGCTTTTGGCCAGCACCGGCGCTGTCGCTCATGCCGACCAGTTCGCGGGCGCGCTCCCAGTATTCGAGGTCGTTGCCCTCCGGGCAGCCATCAGCCTGCCACAGGTAATAGGCCCGCTCCCGGATGCGCTGGTCTCGTTCGGGATCGGGCTCAAGCGGGTTGTCGGACATGGGGCGGATTCCTTGCAGCGGAGGGAGGGGTCGAATGTTAGCGCATGAGCCTGGCCCGGGTTCTCGCCAAACTGTGCCGGCCAGCGCCGCTCCAGGCACTGGCGCAGATTTGCTGCAGTGCCATAGTAAGGCTATGCCAGACGGCACGCCATCGCTGAGCCTCACCCTGCACCCGTCGGTGAACGGCATCACACCCGCCGAATGGGACGCCTGCGCTGGTGCGGACAACCCTTTCGTCAGCCATGCTTTCCTTTCCGCCGTGGAGGACAGCGGCTCCGCCGGGCCCCGCACCGGCTGGCTGCCGCAGCATGCCGCCTTGCGCGACGCCTCCGGCACCCTGCTCGCCGTGGCGCCCATGTATGCCAAAAGCAACAGTTACGGCGAATACGTGTTTGATCACGGCTGGGCCAACGCGTTTGAGCAGGCTGGCGGCGACTACTACCCGAAGCTGCAGGTCGCCGTGCCGTTTTCCCCCGTGCCCGGCCCGCGCCTGCTCTGCAACCCGGCCGCTGGCCTGCCCCTCGCGGCGCTTGGCCAGGCGCTCGTCCAGGCCTGCAGCGAGTTGCGCCTCTCCGGCGTGCACGTCACCTTCTGCACCGAGCCGGAATGGACCGCGCTGGGCGAGGCGGGCTGGCTGCAGCGCCTCGGTCAGCAGTACCACTGGGACAACGCCGGCTACACCAGCTTCGACGACTTCCTCGGCGCGCTTTCCTCACGCAAGCGCAAGGTGCTCCGGCGCGAACGGCGCGACGCCAATGATGCCGGGCTGGTGTTCCGCACGCTGCGCGGCCCGGAGATCACCCGCCGCGATTGGGAGGCCTTCTATCGCTTCTACCAGTCCACCGTGGACCGCAAATGGGGGAGCGCCTACCTCACCAAGCGCTTTTTCCCCCTGCTCGGCGAGCGTTTGGGGGATAGTGTGGTGCTCATGCTAGCCGAGCGCGGCGGCGAAGCCGTGGCCGGCGCCCTGAACTTGGTCGGCGCCGACGCGCTGTTCGGCCGCAACTGGGGCTGCCGCGGCGATTGGCCGTTCCTGCATTTCGAACTGTGCTATTACCGCGCCATTGACTTCGCCATCACCCACGGCTTGGCACGGGTGGAGGCCGGCGCGCAGGGCCAGCATAAAATTCAGCGCGGCTACCTGCCGAAACCGACTTACTCCGCCCACTGGCTCAGCAATTCTGCATTGCAGCGTGCCGTGGCCGACTTTCTCGATCGCGAGCGTCCGGCCGTGCTCGCCGGAATGGAAGAGCTGGCCGCGGAGTTCTCCCCCTATCGGAAGGACGGCGAGTAGCTAAGCCTGTGAAGTGAGCGCAAGCGAGCGGAGCATGCTCTAGGCGCGTGTACATCTTTCGTTAGCATCGCGCCGATACAATCGGTCCGTGCTCACTTTATCGGCCGACGCGCCGCCCCTGCTGGAAAAGGCCCTGTTTGAACGCGGCGAGTCCGTGGTGCTGATCGCTGACCCGGCGGACGGCGAGGCTGCCACCGTCCATAGCGCCAACGAGCCATGGTCGCGGCTGATCGGCAGGCCCGATGGGCTGGTCGGCCAATCCCTTGCCAAGCTGCGCCCGTTTGTCTCGATGCGCAGCCAGTGGTCAGCCTTCATCACTGCCTTGCGCCGGTTCGCCCCGATCCAGCTCGATTTACACCTGCGTGTCGATGGACGGGACCGTTGGCTTCAGCTCCGCCTCGCCTTTGATGAAGACGCGGATGGCAATGCCAACCAGGCCCTGCTGCTCGGCCGCGACATGACCAAGGCCAGGCGCCGCGAGAACCAGGAAGACCGCCTCCATCGCCTGCTCGGCGCGGTGTTCCACGAAACCGCCGCCGCCGTCGCCGTGCTCGCCGGAACCGGCGAGGTCACGATGAGCAATCCCGCCTTCCAGACCTTGCTGGGCTACACTGCCGAAGGGCTGCAAGCCACGACCATCGGTGCGCTAGTGGCGCCCGGTTCCCAGGTGCTTGCTGCGGCATCCCGCGCCAAGCAAGCCAACACGGGCGCCAGCTTTCACCTGCGGGTGGACCTGCTGCATCGCGCTGGAACCAGAGTGCCGGTGCGGCTGACCTCGACCTTGCTCGGCAACGATGAAGACCGGCGCATGTCCGTGGTGACCGCCTTGCCCGAGCCCGCCGGGGCCAGGCCCGATCTTGCCAGGTCCGACCTGGCTGGGGCCGCCAAGCCCGACCTCTACGGCGCCCTGATGCAGCCCGAAGGCGAGGTTTTAGCGCTCAGCCTACGGGCGCTCAAAGCCGCCTGCGCCGCCGAATGGGCCCGGATTGCCCCACGCGCAAGCCTTCTCGTTGAAGGAGTCATGAAGCGCCGCCTTGCCGCCGCCGACGTTTTCAGCCGAACCGATGACGGCGGCTTCATCATCTGGTTCGACAGCCGGGACAATGCCCGCAATGCCGCCGCCCTCGCGAGCATCGTGCGGGATATCCGGTTGCGCCTTGTTGTTGAATTGGGTGAGCAAATTCCGGCTCCGGCCATGGCTGTCCTGCTCGCCAGCGAGCCCGCCCTCAAGGCGGTTGCCCCTGAGCTTCTAGAGACTGCCACAGACGCCGCTGCAATCGCGGGCGCGTCGCTTCCCGCCCGCGCCACCGCGGACAGTCAGCCAATCCTTGACCGCTCGGGCAAGCCACAGCCCTGGTGCTTCGTGGAGCCTGCTTCAGCGTCGCACCGCCGGGCCATTTCGGCCGGCTCGGTGATGGAGGGCTCGCCCGAAGCCGCCATGCTGCGATGCGAGGCCGCCGCCGCGGAAGCGACAGCTCAGCCGGGCTGCGAGCGCGTGTTTGTCCGGGTGGGCTGGGCCACCCTCGCTGTGGCCAACCACCGTCGCGCCATGGATGAGTGGCTCGCCCGCACCCCGCTGCCCATCCGCTCCCGCCTTGTCTTTGCTGTTGACGGCGTGCCCCCCCTTGGCAGCCCCAAGCGATGGCTGCACGACGTTTCGCCGCAGCAGCCCTTGCTGGCGGACCTTGTCCCATGCCTGTCGCTTACCGCGTCCGACCATCATCAATGGGGTGAAGCAATCTGCGCCTGGCCCGTGACGTGGATCGGCCTTGATGGCGCGCATCCTCAATCTCTCGCCCCTGATGCCTACTTCCAGCTCATCGCCACCGCCCGTCGTCGCGGGTTGACGGTGCTGGCCCGGGCGGCGGGCCCGGCGCAAACCCGCGATTGGTTTGAGCTCGGCGCTAATTTCGTCGCCGCGGGAGCTTAGCCGTGCGAATTGTCACCTGTCGGATGGGCGCCTGATATGCGGACCCGCCTTACCATGACGGCGTTCCAACTCGGCCTGCTCGCTCTCGCCGCCACCTGCGCCCTCATGCTCTACCAATCCCGCCTTGCCGCCCGCGCCGAAGCCGTGGGCGAAGCCAAGCGGCTTGCGCAGGTGCTTCAGGACGGCATCGAGACGGACGTTCAGGTCGCCGACCTTTCCCTGCGCAACGTCGACTCGGACCTTCGCTTCATCGAGGAAAACCGCCTCGCACCAGCCCTGCGCACGACCGTGCTCAGCAACGACGCACTGCCTGCTCAGGCCTTTGGCGCGCTGATCGTGGTTGATGAGGCCGGCCGCGTGACCTTTTTCTCCGGCCCGCAACCGACCGCCAATCTCGACTTCAGCAATCGCGGCTATTTCATCTCGCATCGGGACCATCCTGAAGCAGGATTGACGATGGACCTTGTCGCCACCGCCCGCATTTCCGGCGACCCGGTCGTTGTGCTGAGCCGCCGCATGAACCATCCGGACGGCTCTTTCGCCGGCGTCGCCGCCGAAACCATTCGGCTCGCCCTCTTCAAGGCCCGCTTTGATGCCGTCGAACTCGGCCCCGAGGACGACGTCCTTCTCGCCACTGCGGACGCCCGTACCGTGTTCCACCGCAACTCCGGTGCCCGCTTCTTCGGGCGAGATACGTCCGCAACCCCGCTGGGTCAGGCCATTCTCGCGTCTGACACCGGCGTCACTGAGGGCGTCTCTGATTCCGATGACATCCCTAGGCTTTGGGCCGGCCGCAAACTCGACCGCGTTGGGCTGACGGTCGTGGTCGGCCTCTCGCTCAAGGGCATCTACGCGGCCTGGCGCGAACAGGCGCTCATCATCGGCCCGGCGGTCACCTGCCTGCTCATCGTCGCAACCGGCTTGGGCATCGGGCTGCGCCGTGAACTGACCCGGCGTGAGCGCGCCGAGGCCGCGTTGCGTGCCAGCGAGGCCGAGTTCCGCCTGCTGTCCGACGCTGCCAGCGACATGATTTCGCGGGTCAATGGCGCCGGTCAGCGCCGGTATGTCTCGCCCTCGGCCACCAGGCTGCTCGGCGTGCCACCGGGCTCCCTGCTTGGGACCGCGGTCACTGACTGCATCGTTCCGGAAGACCGGCCCGCCGTGACCGCCGATATTGCCAGGCTGCTCAATGGGGAGGCCGCCCGTGTCAGTGGCCAATTCCGCGTCCGCCGTTCCGACGGGGCCGAGCGCTGGATCGATGCCGTGGCCAGCACAGTGCTTCACCCGCTCACCGGCGCTCGCGACGGTTACACCGCCGCCTGGCGCGACGTCACCGATCGCAAGCTGGCCGAAACTCGCCTGGTCGAGAGCGAGCTGCGTTATCGCCTGCTCACGGAGAGCGCGAGCGACGTCATAACCTGCCTCGATCTCGATTTGCGCCGCACCTACGTGTCGCCCGCCAGCCTCGCCGTATTGGGCTACCAGCCCAGCGAGTTGCTGTACATGGCAGCTTCGCGAACCATCCATCCCGATGATGCCCCCCACATCGTCGGCCGCTTCCGCATGATGGCTGAGGGTTTGCTTGAGCGGGACGTTCTTACCAATCGCATCCGTCACAAAGCCGGGCACTACGTCTGGGTTGAAGCCAAGATCACCCTGATGCGCAATCCAGCGACCCGCGCGCCCACCAGCATTCTTTGCGTGGTACGCGATATTTCGGAGCGTAAAGCGGCCGCTGACGAGTTGGTGTCGGCCAATCGTGATCTCGAGCGGCTGTCTCGCCACCTGTCTCAAGCGCGGGATGCGGCAGAGCGAGCCAGCGAGGCCAAGTCGCGCTTCCTCGCCAGCGTCAGCCACGAGTTGCGCACGCCGCTGAACGGCATTCTCGGTTATGCAGAATTGCTTCAGATTGAAGCCGGCCTGAGCACCCTCCAGACCGCGCGCGTTGACGCCATGCGAACAGCCGGTCAGCATCTTCTCAGCATGATCACCGGGGTTCTGGATCTTTCCGAGATCGAGACCGGGCGTCTTCATCTCAACCCCGAGCGGGTCGCCTTGGACGACATCGTTCAAGATTGCCTTGCCGTGGTCCGTCCGCTCGCCCAGCGCAAGAACTTGGCCTTGATCCGCCAGCCCTCGCTAGCGGACCTGCCATCACCCCTTCTCATTCTCGCGGATCCTCAGCGGCTGCGGCAAATCTTGCTCAACCTACTCGGTAACGCGGTCAAGTTTACCAACAGCGGCAGTATTGCGATCCGCCTCAGCCAGATCGATCCCGCTCTGCTCCGCATCGAAGTGGCCGATACCGGCCCCGGCATTCCAGCCCACCAGCGCGAGCGCTTGTTCCAAGAATTCAACCGCTTGGGCGGTGCCGCCGTGCAGGGCGTTGAGGGCGCAGGCCTTGGGCTTGCCCTGTCGCAGCGCCTGGCCGCTGCGATGGGCGGCACGATTGGCTATGCCGAGAACCCAGGCGGCGGCAGTATATTCTGGCTTGAACTGCCTTCCCTTCCGGCTGCGTCGCCAGGGCAGATTGCAGGCGCCAACCCCATTGGCGCTGACGGGTCGATCTCGGCGAAGCCCGCCGCCGTTGAGCCCGGCGACGCCGTTTCAGCCGGTCCAAGCTGGCGCGTGCTGGTTGTGGACGATGTCGCCATTAATCGGGACATCGCCGCCGCCTTCCTCACCGTTGCAGGCCACCAACCAACCTGCGCCGAAGACGGGAAAGAGGCCGTGTCGCTCGCCACCGCTCAGGATTTCGATCTTATTCTGATGGATGTCCGGATGCCCGGAATTGATGGCCGGGAAGCAACCCGGCGCATCCGGGCCATCGCAGGTCCTCGTGGCCAGGTTCCGATCGTTGCCCTGACGGCGCAGGCTTTCGCCGATGAGATGGCGGAGTGCCGCCGGGCCGGAATGGACGAGCATCTCGCCAAGCCATTCACGCAACCCGCATTGCTCGCCGCGATGGCCCGCGCCAACGAGGCAGCTCGAACCGGAGCGCATGCCGCTCCATCGGTGCAAGAAGCGCCTTTGCAGACCGGATACGCAGGCGACATTGCCTTGCTAGATCTCGCGGTGTTTGGTCAAACAACCGGCTACCTGCCAGCCGAAAACGTGTCCTCGCACGTAGAAAGCCTCATCCGCCGCACCGAGGCGCTCCTGAACGGCCTCGCTGAAGCCAACATCCACCCGCAAAGCGGCCTCGGCCTTGGCCATCCCCTGATCGCAGCGTCTCACACCCTCGCTGGTAGCGCAGGCATGTTCGGCTTCGAACGCTTGTCGGCAGCCGCTCGGCAGTTCGAGTTCCTGGCCGAGAGCAATCCTGCAGACTTGCCAGCGATGGCAAAAAGTTTGCACAGCGTTGCCGCGGCATCAGTTGCGGTTATGCGCCAGCGCCTGGCCGTGCTCAAAACCACGTCGCCAGGCACCAAAGCAGAACTCGCCAGCAGCGCGGATTCTCTATTGTCCCTTTAGTAATTCGTTAGCGATGAGGCTGTAGCATGTCGAGAGAAGTGCCACCGCTTCTCATCTGAGGGTTCGCATATGCTGGCTTGGTTTCGTGAAATCGCTCCAATTAAGCAGAAGCTTGTACTCGCCTTTGGCGCAATGGTGATGCTGGCTATAGCCGGCCTCGCGGCTGGCTGGTGGGCGCTCTGGTCCGTCGCCGCCACCGCGGCATCCGCCAACCTTTCAAATGCCGAGACCGGGTTGGCTGTTGTCTCGGCCGTCGTTCTCATGACCGGCCTGGTGCTTGGGCGGGTGCTCGCGCGCGCTATTTTCATCCCGTATGTGACCACCGTGGTCAGAATGGAGGCGCTTGCCGCCGGCGATACCGAGGCGCCTATCAACTTCGCCACCTACCGGGACTGCGTCGGCCGGATGGCCCGCGCCATGCAGACGTTTCGCGAGAACGTCATTGCCCGCAACAACGCGGAGGCGGAGGCGGAGGCGATTAAGGCTGTGACAGCCCAGAAGCAACGCGAGGCCGAGGTAGCTGCCATCGCAACGCAGACGGCAATGATTGTCGGCTCGATCGGCACGGCTTTGAAGCGGCTGGCCACGGGGGACTTTACCCAGCGCTTGGACGCAGTGCTCCCGCAGGATTACGAGCCGCTGCGCCATGACCTGAACACCGCCACCAACGCGCTTCAGGACCTGTTGCGCAAGGTCTCGGCCAACACCACGAGCCTAAAATCCGGCTGTGCGGAGATTGCCCAGGCCGCCGACGATCTGAGCCGCCGGACCGAGCAGCAAGCCGCAAGCCTCGAGCAAACGGCAGCCGCACTCGATGAGATCACCGCAACGGTTCAGAAAACCGCGGAAAATGCCAAGCACGCCCACGTCGTTGTGTCCGACACCCGTGTCGGCGCCGAGCGGTCCGGTGAAATCGTCAGCCAGGCTGTTGCCGCTATGGACGAGATCGAGAAGTCCTCGCAACAAATCGGCCAGATCATCGGCGTCATCGACGAGATCGCGTTTCAGACCAACCTGCTTGCCCTTAATGCTGGCGTTGAAGCTGCCCGGGCTGGGGACGCCGGCCGGGGCTTCGCCGTCGTGGCCAGCGAGGTTCGGGGCTTGGCACAGCGCTCGGCTACCGCCGCCAAGGAGATCAAAACGTTGGTCTCTACATCGACCAAGCAGGTGGGGATCGGGGTCAAGCTCGTCGGCGAGACCGGCGGCGCACTCAGCCACATCGTTCAGCAAGTGGTTGAGCTCTCCGGAGTGGTTTCAGACATTTCCGCCTCGGCACAAGAGCAGTCGACCGCGTTGCGTGAGGTCAACTCTGCAATCAATCAAATGGACCAGGTCACCCAGCAGAATGCCGCCATGGTTGAGCAAACGACTGCGGCAAGTCATTCCTTGTCGCAAGACGCCGGCGAGTTGCTTGGCTTGACACGGCTGTTCCGCATCGCCGAGTCCGAGATCACAGACGACTCGTCCGGCTCTCGTGGAATGCAACGCGCCGCCTCTGCAACATAGCCACGCTCTGCAAAGCGGGCGTAACGGGATTGCCGGTTGCAGCGTTGATCGAAATCGTGACGGTCGCACGAGGCCAGGGTAATCCAGCACGGCTGCAAGACTTGGGCCAGCAGAGACGCTGGGAAGGACCCTAGCTGGCGTGCAATCGGCACGCAGTCCGCCTGGTGCTGGCCCCCGGCAAGATATCGGGCAGATTGCGATCTCCTTCGCCGGCCACCTGCCCGCGATGGAGTGAGTGCGCCCAAGCGTCTTCGAACAGGCGCTCGCCTGCCCCATTTAGCAGATCGCTGTAAAGCACAGCGTGAACGGCAGTGATCACGTCCCTCTGGCGTCGGCCGCGTTTAGGGCCGCAATCCCGGTCGTCACCGCCACCCATTCACCAGGGCGGCGGCAGTCTTTTCTTCGAGCCTGCGGAGGCGGAGACCAGCGTGCGAGAGAAGTTCTACGTCTGCCAGTGCAACATCGTCGAATGGGCAACCACAATTAAATCGCCGCTCGCGCGTTTGGTGACCATCTGCGGGATGAGCTCCACCAGGTCGGCATTCGAACAATCGTACAGCAGCCGTGCTGTCGTCAGCAAGACGGCGGTTCGTCCTGTTGCGGGGCTTTATTGACGGGGCGCTAGGTGGCAGATTACCGGCAAACGGATAGTCGTCCGGAGTCCAGAGAAAAAGAGGAAAGGGCCTCATTTAGCAATCTTGCAGAACTAATAGCGTAAACCGCTCCCAAGCCCAATGTGTGACGCATACCAAGACAATGCAGCCGCCCAAGCGTTGTCCAGTTCCGCGTCTCGAAATAGGGAAGGGAAATCAATGACGGCATTCCATGGCAAGCCACCTGGCGGCAGTGCGGGCGAGATGTCACGCCGAACCGAGCGGTTACGGCCGCCGATCGCGTTGCGCCGGGCGCAAGTTGTTGAGGCGCGACGCCTCCGTCGATTGGGCGCGGAGCCAGAACAGATCGCCGCTGCCTTGGGCGTCGCCACGGAGGAGGTCGAGAAGGCGCTGCTGCAGATGCGGTCGCCCCGGCCGGAGACGACTCGCGGCACCCTCAACGTCACTTTGGCAGCGCATAAGATATTCTTGGCCGAGCGGATCGGCGACGAACCGCTGTGGAAGACCGTCGACCGCATCGTCAATGAGCTGCTGCAGCTACGCGCTGAGAAAGCCACGTCAGCCAATCGGATCGGGCGGCGAGGCGTGAAGCCACAAGCCAGCCAGCTTCCGCTGCTCTAACATGTTGCCCGTGCTATGAATTCGGCAGTCGCTGGAGGCTGCGCCAAGCCTGTGCCGGCGTGCTTGAGCGCGCCCTCGCGCCCGGGATCGGCAGCAACCAATCACCGACGGCGTTGCTCGCGAGGAAACCAAGTGTTCCCTGGCCGATCGACCAGGCTGGCTTAACTCCTCCAATCGCTCGCCCGCCAAAACACCCGCGCCGAGGCCTCGACGTGCAATTTTGACTGACAGTGGTAAGCTGACCCAACCGGCGGCGCTCCCGACCTCCATGCGCACGCGCCATGATGGAGGCGCGCGCCGGGCCGGTGGAGCCTATTGACGGACTACACCGCGCCCACCGATGGCAAGGCATAGCAGCCCACGCAAGCCAAAGCTCGAGCGCACTCCTGGGTCAAGTCTGCCGCTAATCCCGAGCCGCTACCTTGAGCTTGGTTGTGGCGAGCGTCTCGCCCATCGTATTCATCTGTGCGGCAAGCTCCCGCACAGCCCGGCGCCAGACCGCAACCGCCTCCTGCTGGTTGGCCATTGCCTGCGCCAGCGATGTTAATGCCACCGACAGTGGTTGCGGCTCCCCCGCAACCGCCTCAGCAAGCGGCGCAGGCCGGGGAAACGGGATGATCTGCGCGCTGACGGGTTCGGCCATGATGCTCTCCTGATCGATGGCCACCACCATAAGCTGTAATACCTGTCTAAGAAAAGAGAAAAATTAACGAGGTATTAGCAAATGCGTGAACGTCGCTCACTGGTTACCACAGGGCGATGCGTGCCCCTGCCACCCGAAGGATCAAAACCAGCAGCAAGACGACCACAACGGTGGCGGACAGCCCATAGCGAAGCGCCATGTACCCCCGCGGCATCAGCCCCGCCCGGGTCGCACGCGCCTCCACGATCGTAGTCCCGACAAAGCCCACCGTAAGCACGCCCAAAGCCGCATCCGCCGCGTCCGCAATCGCCA
>CAXTNN010000065.1:0-15036 GCA_964245545.1 uncultured Acetobacteraceae bacterium
GGCCCGGGTCGTTCGGGTCGGTGCAAGCGCCAAGCCCGAGCGCCAGGCAGAGCGCGGCGATAGGGAGACTCTGGCGTAGTTTCATGTCACTCACTCCTGCGTTGGGCCAAGCTGGCCGGCCATCCAATATAGGCTTAACGCAAGACAAAGCGAAACGGTTCTTGCAACCCAGCCGCAACGCCGCTGCAGCCTGCCGGCGCGGGCTTGCCCCTGGCTGGGGAGGGGGCTAAGCCCTCGCCTCCACCGGTTTTCCCCTTCCTGGAAGTTCCCTGCCGATGCTTGGACGATTGTTCGGGTTCTTGTCTGCCGACATGGCCATCGACCTCGGCACGGCCAACACCCTAGTGTATGTCAAGGGCCGCGGCATCGTGCTGGACGAGCCATCCGTGGTGGCTATTGCCGATGTGCGGGGCAAGAAGCAGGTGCTGGCCGTGGGGGAGGAAGCGAAGCAGATGCTCGGCCGCACCCCTGGCAACATCTCCGCCATCCGTCCGCTGCGGGACGGCGTGATCGCCGATTTCGAAGTGGCCGAGGAGATGATCAAGCACTTCATCCGCAAGGTGCATGCGCGGCGCGGCTTTTCCTCGCCGCTGATCATCGTCTGCGTGCCATCCGGTTCCACCGCGGTGGAACGCCGGGCCATCCAGGAAAGCGCGGAGAGTGCCGGCGCGCGCAAGGTGATGCTGATCGAGGAGCCGATGGCCGCGGCCATTGGCGCCGGGCTGCCGGTGACCGAGCCATCCGGTTCCATGATCGTCGATGTCGGCGGCGGCACAACGGAGGTGGCGGTGATCTCGCTGGGCGGCATCGTCTACAGCCGCAGCGTGCGCACCGGCGGCGACAAAATGGACGAGGCGATCGTGAGCTACATCCGGCGCAACCACAACCTGCTGATCGGCGAGAGCTCGTCCGAGCGGATCAAGATCGACATCGGCGCCGCCTGCCAGCCCGATTATGGGGAAGAGGGCCCATACCGCGAGGTGAAGGGGCGGGACCTGATGAACGGCGTGCCGCGGGAGGTGATGGTGAGCCAGCGCCAGATCGCCGAAAGCTTGGCCGAGCCGGTGAGCGCCATCGTCGAGGCGGTGAAGGTGGCGCTGGAGAACACGCCGCCCGAGCTGGCGGCCGACATCGTGGACAAGGGCATCGTGCTCACCGGCGGGGGCGCGCTGCTGTTCCGACTCGACCAGGTGTTGCGCGAATCGACCGGGCTGCCTGTCGTGGTGGCGGAAGAACCGCTATCGTGTGTTGCACTTGGAACCGGCCGGGCCCTTGAAGAGATGAAGCGCCTGCGTAATGTGCTCACATCTATGTATTAGGGGTGCGCTCATTCCGTGATTCGGCTGTCCATCCCGGTCCGCCAAGCGCTGTCCCGGTTGACGCTGCCCATGCTGATCGTGGCCGCATTCGGCGTGCTGCTGCTGGGCAAGGCGGATACGGCATTGACAGGGCGATTGCGGATGGCGCTGGCGGACGCCCTGGCGCCGATCTTTGCCCTAGCCTCGGCGCCAATCGCCACCCTCCACAGCGTCGTGTCTGACGGGCGCGATTTGCTGGCGCTGCGGCAGGACAACGAGGCGTTGCGGGCGGAGAACCAGCGCCTGCGCCGGTGGCAGGAGGTGGCGTTGGCGCTGGATGCGGAGAACGGGGCACTCAAGGCCAACCTCAACTGGATCCCCGACCCGGCGCCCTCTTTCGTGACGGCCCGGGTGGTGGCCGATGCGGGCGGGGTCTATGCCCGGGCGGTGCTGCTCTCCACCGGGCCCAACCACGCCGTCCTCAAAGGGCAGATCGCGCTCGATGGCCGGGGCCTGGTCGGGCGGGTGACGGAAGTGGGCTTGCGCAGCGCCCGCGTGCTGCTGATCACCGACATCAACAGCCGCATTCCGGTGATCTTGGAGGGCAGTCATGGCCGGGCGATGCTGGTGGGCACCAACAATCCCCGTCCGCGGCTGATGTTCTGGCCGGAGGGGACCATGCCGGCCGAGGGCGAGCGGGTGGTGACCTCGGCAGAGGCGAACGCCTTTCCCGCCGGGCTGCCGGTGGGGCTGGTGCACTACACAGCCAACAATGTGCCGGAGGTGGAGCCGTTCGCTCGGCTCGACCGGCTGGAAGTGGTGCGCATCTTTGACTACGGAATGACCGGGATCCAGCCGCCGGAAGGGCCGGGGCGGCTGCTGGCGGAGCGCAAGCACTGATGGACAAGACGCCCGGCATCCGTCCCCGCCCAACGCTGTGGCGCCAGTTGGATGCGGCCTCGCGCGCCGCCTTCCCCGCCGCCTGCACCTGCCTGCTGCTGCTGGCGACCGCCTTCCCGCTCGGCGTGCCGGGTCAGGCGGAGTGGCAGCCGGCGGCGGCGGTGGCCTGCGTGTTCTTTTGGTCGCTGTTCCGCCCCGCCTCCATGCCGCCCATCGTCGTGTTCGCCCTCGGGCTGCTGGCCGACCTGCTGGGCCTGTCGCCGATCGGGGCATCGGTGCTGGTGCTGCTGATCGTGCACGGGCTGGCAGTACGGTGGCGGCGGGTGCTGACGCGGCAGGGCTTTTTGGTGGTGTGGCTGGCCTTTGTCGGCGTGGCGGCAGGGGCGTCGGTGCTGCAATGGGCACTGACCTGCGGGCTTACGGTGCGGCTGTTCTCGCCCGCGCCGGCCTTGTTCGAGTGGGCGCTGGCGGCCGGCCTTTACCCGCTGCTGGCGACGCTGTTCACCCGCGCGCACCGCGGTCTTGCCGACCCGAGCCAGGCCTGACCTGATGAAGAAGGAGAGCAAAACCACCGGCGTCTTCACCCGCCGCGCCCTGCTGCTGGGGGCGGGCCAATTGGGCGTGCTGGGCGTGCTGGCGAGCCGGTTGTACCAGGTGCAGGTGGTGGAGGGCGCGCGCTACGAGACGTTGGCCGAAAGCAACCGCATCAGCTCGCGGCTGATTGCACCCCCCCGCGGCCACGTGCTGGACCGGTTCGGCACGGTGGTGGCCGGCAACAAGCTCAACTGGCGCGCCCTGCTGATGGTGGAGGAAACCAACGACGTCGGCGCCACCTTGGACGCGTTCAGCCAAGTGCTGCCGCTGGCCGAGCACGAGCGTGCCCGGAGCGATCGCGAGATGCACCGCCGCCGGCGCTTCATTCCGCTTGTGGTGCGCGAGTTCCTGTCCTGGGACGACATGGCGCTGATCGAAGTGAACGCGCCCGACCTGCCCGGCATCCTGGTCGATGTCGGCACTTCGCGCCTTTATCCCGATGGGCCGGACCTCGCCCATGTGGTGGGCTACGTGGCACCCCCGTCCGAGGCCGACATGGGGGACGACCCGATGCTGGCCCTGCCGGGCATCCGCGTCGGGCGGGCGGGAATTGAGAAGTTCCACGACTTGCGCCTGCGCGGCCGCGCAGGGGACGTGCAGATGGAGGTGAATGCGGTCGGCCGCGTGATCCGCGAGCTGGACCGGCAGGAGGGCACGCCGGGCCAGGATATCGGCCTCACCATCGACAGCGAGTTGCAAAAGACGGTGCTGGCCCGGCTGACCGATCTCAGCGCCTCCGCCGTGGTGATGGATTGCCGCAACGGCGAGGTGCTGGCGATGACCACCACGCCGTCGTTCGACCCGAGCCTGTTCAACTCCGGGGTGTCGCAGGCGCAATGGGTGGAGTGGACCGACAACCGGCGCGCGCCCCTCATCAACAAAGCCACCGCAGGCGTCTACCCGCCTGGGTCGACCTTCAAGATGGCGGTGGCGATGGCGGGGCTGGAGGGCCGGGTGATCGGTCCAACCGACCACATCAACTGCCCCGGCTTCATCGATGTCGGCGACACGCGGTTTCACTGCTGGCGCAAGGGCGGCCATGGCCCTTTGGACGTGCGGGGCGGCCTGAAGAATTCCTGCGACGTGTTCTTCTTCGAACTGGCCCGGCGCTGCGGCATTGATCGGGTGGCCGCCATGGCCAACCGCTTCGGCATCGGCGTGGACCTCGACATCGACCTGCCCGGCGCCCGCAAGGGGCTGATGCCAACCCGCGAGTGGCGGATCGCCCAAGGCCATCCCTGGGGCATCGGCGACACGGTGAACTGCGGCATCGGGCAGGGCTACGTAGAGGTGACCCCGCTGGCGCTGTGCACCTACGTATCGCGGGTGGCGACGGGGCGCGCGGTGCAGCCGCACCTGACGCGGCTGGTAAACGGGGTTGCACAGCCTGGGCAGGCGCCGACGGATTGGCCGACGATGGAGGTGGCGGAGCGCAACCTGCAGCTTTGCCGCGAGGGCATGTATGCCGTGGTGAACGAGCCGGGCGGCACGGCGCCTTTGGCGCGGCTGACCATCCCGGGCGTGCAGCTTGCGGGCAAGACCGGCTCCAGCCAGGTGCGCCACGTGTCGCGGGAGTTGCGCGAGCATGGCAACTTCAAGTCGGAGAACCTGCCTTGGGAGTATCGGCCGCACGCGTTGTTCGTGTGCTTCGCCCCCTATGACGCGCCGCGCTACGCCGTGAGCCTGGTGGTGGAGCATGGCAACGCCGGCGCCCAAGCCGCCGCCCCGCTGGCGCGCGACATCATGACGGACGTGCTGACCCGCGACCCGGTCAACCGCGTGGAGCCGCAGCCGCAGACGGTGGCGGAGCAGATGTGACGCACCGTTCCGTCGCAACATCGTCACGGCCGGGCTTGACCCGGCCACCCACGCGGTGACACTGCCACCGTGGAACCGGCATGGGTCTACATCATGACCAACCGCCCGAACGGCACGCTTTATTTCGGCGTGACCACTGACCTGGCGCGCCGGATTTGGGAGCATCGGGAGAGCGTCATCGACGGATTTACCAAGACTTATGGGCTGAACCGACTTGTTTACGCGGAAAGCCACGAGACTATCCGCGGTGCCATTCAGCGCGAAAGGACCATGAAGCATTGGCGGCGGGCCTGGAAGGTGCAGTTGATCCTTGAGCGTAATCCAGGCTGGGCCGACTTATACACGCTGCTGACATGAGACTGAGACCGCAGAGCTTGGTCCGGCTGGTCGGCGTGGATGGCCGGGTCAAGCCCGGCCATGACGAAATGCTGCCGTGATCAACGACCGCCGCCTGATTCGGGCCGAACCGTCGTTCGGGCTCACCACCAAGCTGTTCCAGATTTCCTGGCTGTATGTACTGCTTATCTGCGCCCTCGCCGCGGTGGGGTACGCGGCTCTGTACTCCGCGGCGGGCGGCTCGCCGGAGCCCTATGCCTCCAAGCAGGCGATGCGGTTCGCGTTCGGCTTGGTGATGATGCTGTGCCTGGCGATGGTGGACATCCGCTTCATTGCCCGACTGGCCTGGCCGCTTTATGCCATCTCGGTGGCGCTGCTGGTCCTGAAAATCACGGTCGGGCATGTCGGCAAGGGGGCGCAGCGCTGGATCGAAATCGGCAGCTTTCAGCTCCAACCGTCCGAGCTGATGAAGATTGCCCTGGTGCTGGCGCTGGCCTCCTGGTTTCACCGGGCCAGTTGGGAGCGCATCGGCAACCCGCTGTTCCTGATCCCGCCGATCGCCGCCGTGCTGCTGCCGGTGGGGCTGATCCTCAAGGAGCCGAACCTGGGCACGGCGGTGATCACCGGGCTGGTGGGGGCCTCGGTGTTCCTGGCGGCGGGGGTGCGCTGGTGGAAGGTGGCGCTGGTGGTGCTGCCAATCCCGTTCGCGGCGCGGGTCGCCTTCGGCTACCTGCATGACTACCAGCGCGCCCGTATCGAAACCTTCCTGAACCCAGAGAGCGACCCGCTGGGCGCCGGCTACAACATCCAGCAATCCAAGATCGCGCTCGGTTCGGGTGGGATGTGGGGCAAGGGATTCCTGCAGGGGACGCAGGCGCATCTGAACTTCCTGCCGGAGAAGCAGACCGACTTCATCTTTACCATGATGGCGGAGGAGTTCGGCTTCGTCGGCTCGCTGGCGCTGCTGGGCTTGTTGGCGCTGATCGTGATGGGGGCGATGGCGATCGCGCTGCGCTGCCGGCACCAGTTCGGCCGGTTGGTGGCGCTGGGCATCGCCACCAACTTCTTCCTCTATGTGGCGGTGAACGTGGCAATGGTGGTTGGCGCCATCCCGGTGGGCGGCGTGCCGTTGCCGCTGGTGTCCTATGGCGGCTCGGCGTCGCTCACCGTGATGTTCGGGTTTGGCATCCTGATGAGCGTGCACGTCCACCGCGACGTGGAGTTCAGGAATCGGCGGGAGGATTAGCCGCCGGCGCGTCCGGCGTGTCCGCAAGCAAGATGATGGCGCGGTCTACCGAGCGCACCACGATTTCGGCCGAGCGCTTCACCGCCGGGTCGGCATGGTCCAGCAGCCGGTCGGAGGCGAGCAGGGCAGGGGAAAGCGCACCGCGTATGTCATGGCGGAGCTGGCGCAGCCGGTCGCGGCGGGTGGCGATCTCCGCCTCCAGCGCGTCAGCGCGGCCGGCTTGAACGCGCAGCGCCTCGATCTCAGCCGCTGCCGACCGGGCCCGGCGGGCGGAAAGCATGGCAGCAATGATGCCCAAGGCAATCAGGCCGAGGGCGACCGCGCCGAAGAAGGCGGTGAGGGTGGGCGAACTGGCGGCGGCGGCAAGGTCGGCGATGATGCAGTCTCCCAGCCGGCGAATTGACGGCACCGGGCCATCCCGCCTATACGCAGCCGCCTGACGAGGGGCCGCGCGAGCGAGCGCCCCATACCGCATTTGGAGACCCGCCGTGAAGCGCACCTATCAACCTTCCAAGCTGGTCCGCAAGCGGCGCCATGGATTTCGCACCCGCATGGCCACCGTGGGCGGCCGCAAGGTGCTGGCCAATCGCCGCCGGATCGGCCGCAAGAAGCTGTCGGCCTAGCGGCTGCCATGGCGCCCCACACGGCGCCGCGGCCTGATGCGGGCCGGTTGAAGCAGCGGGCGGACTTCCTGCGGCTGGCGCAGTCTGGCCGCAAGGCGGTCACTTCCGGGTTGGTGCTGCAGGCGATGGTGCAGGAGCCAGCGGGTGCCGCGCGGTTGGGCTTCACCGTGACGAAGAAGGTGGGTAATGCCGTGATCCGCAACCGCACTCGCCGCCGCCTGAAGGAGGCTGCCCGCCTGGTGCTGCGCGAGCAGAAGCTGGCGGGGGTGGACCTGGTGCTGATCGGGCGCGAGGCGACCCGCTCACGGCCGTTCCCGGCTTTGATGGATGACTTTCGCCAGGCCTTGCAAAAGCTGAGCGTGCTTTGAGACGCCCGGTTGCGAGCCTGGCAGCATTGCCGCTGCGGGCGGCCGTACACACCTACCAATGGACGATCCGCCCGGTGATCGGCGCAAATTGCCGCTTTTACCCTGGATGCAGCGATTATGCGGCCGAAGCCCTCCGCGTGCATGGCGCGCTCCGGGGCAGCGCCCTGGTCGCGCGCCGCGTCCTGCGTTGCAACCCGTGGAACGAGGGTGGCTATGACCCCGTCCCAGACCGTGAGAGCTGACCGCCAGCATGGACCAGAAGCGCCTCATCACGGCCATCGCCATCTCCCTTGCGATCCTGATCTCGTTCCAGTTGCTGCTGCCGAAAACGGCCCGGCAGCCGCAGCAGCAGCAGGCGGCGCAGAGCCAGCAGGCGCGGCAGGGCCAGCCGGCGTCCGCTGCCGAGAAGGTGGCCAGCCCCGCCTACACCGGCACTGAGCCTGAAGCGGTGCCCCCGCCCAAGAACACGCCGCGGCTGCCGATCAACGCCCCCAAGGTGGAGGGCAGCATCAACTTGCGCGGCGGCCTGCTGGATGACCTGGTGCTGCGCGACTACCACGAGGAGGTCAGCCCCGCCTCGCCGCTGGTGCGCATCCTGGAGCCCCAATCCGATCCGGAGCCGAACTACATCCAGTATGGCTGGACCAGCGACACGCCGGGCGTGAAGCTGCCGGACGATGGGACGATCTGGACCGCCTCCGGCCAGGCGCTGACTCAAGACACGCCGGTCACGCTGAGCTGGGACAATGGTGCCGGACTGGTGTTCAGCCTGACCTACACGATCGACGACAACTACATGTTCGGCGTGACCCAGTCGGTGAAGAATACCGGCAGCGCCCCCGTGTCGCTGCACCCTTTCGAGCGGGTGCGGCGGGACTACCAGCCGGTGACCGCCGGGTTCTACATCCTGCATGAAGGCCCGTTGGGCGTGTTCGACGGCCGGCTGGTCGACCCGAGTTATGCCACCATCAAGTCCGCGGCGGAGAAGAACGGCGGGGTGGGTCAGTCGGCGCAAACCACCGGCGGCTGGGGCGGAGTGACCGATAAATACTGGCTGACCGCGGCCATCCCCAACCAGAGCACGCCCGAGACTGCGACCTTCCGCTACGGCCCGTCGGCGACCGGGCCGACCCGGTATGCCGCCGATTTCGTGGCCACCGACCCCGAAGTGGTGGCGCCGGGTGCCGCGGCGAGCCTGGCCTCGCGCGCTTTCGCCGGCGCGAAGGAAGTGCATCTGCTGGCCCATTACGAGGAGGCGGACCATGTGCCGCTGTTCTCGTACGCGGTGGATTTCGGCTACTTCTGGTTCCTGACCAAGCCGATTTTCTACGCGCTCGACTGGCTGAACGGCGTGTTGGGCAACTTCGGCCTGGCGATTATGGTGTTCACCGTGTTCGCCAAGGCGCTGTTCTTTCCCTTGGCCAACAAGTCCTATCGCTCGATGAGCAAGATGAAGCTGCTTGGGCCGAAGATGACGGCGCTGCGCGAGCGCTACAAGGACGATCCGACCAAGCTGCAGACCGAGATGATGGGGCTCTATAAAGCGGAGAAGGTGAACCCGGCGGCAGGATGCCTGCCCATGGTGGTGCAGATCCCGGTGTTCTTTTCGCTCTACAAGGTGATCTTCGTCACCATCGAGATGCGCCACGCCCCGTTCTTCGGCTGGATTCATGACCTTTCGGCGCTGGACCCAACCAATGTGTTCAACCTGTTCGGGCTGGTGCCGTTCGACCCGACCCATATTGCACCTTTCCTGCATCTATCGGCCTGGACGCTGATCATGGGCGGCACGATGTACCTGCAGCAGCAGCTCAATCCGCCGCCGCCGGACCCGACACAGGCCAAGCTGTTCAAGTTCATGCCGCTGATCTTCATGTTCATGATGGGCCGCTTTCCAGCCGGGCTGCTGATCTATTGGAGCTGGAACAACACTCTTACGGTGGCGCAGCAATGGCTGATCATGCGCAGGACGCGGATGGCGGGGACGCGGACCCCTCAGGGAGGAGGGACGGCTTTGCCCCGCAGCGTGAAGGCGAAGAGCTAACCCCGGAGGAGATCGAGGCCGGGCGGCTGCTATTCGCCCAGCCTTGCGCCTTCTTCTTCGCCGCTCAAAAGCTTGAGCAACTGCCGCCGCCCGCAGAGGTGGAGATTGCCTTTGCCGGCCGATCCAACGTGGGCAAAAGCTCGCTGATCAACGCGCTGGTGGGGCACAAGGCCCTGGCGCGGGCCTCCAACACGCCAGGACGCACACGTCAGCTCAACTTCTTCGACCTGGGCAGCCGGCTCACTTTGGTGGACATGCCCGGCTATGGCTATGCGCAGGCTGCCAAATCGGTGAAGGAGGATTGGCAGGAACTGATGTTCCAGTATCTGCGCGGCCGCCCGACGCTGCGCCGGGTGCTGCTGCTGCTGGATGCGCGCATCGAGGTGAAGGCATCGGATGTGGCGGCGATGGAGCTGTTGGACCGTGCGGCCGTGACTTACCAGTTGGTGCTGACCAAGGCCGACGACGTGAAGCCCCGCGCGCTGGCGGCCAAGCAGGCGGAGGTGGCGGCGCTGGCTCGGTCCCACGCGGCGGCGTTCCCATCGGTGGCGACCACCAGCAGCGAGACGGGGCTTGGGATGGAGGAGTTACGGGGGAGCCTGGCGGGTCTCACCGGCTGAGCAACCCGGTTATTAGGTTCCGCGGCCAAGTGCACTTTTCCACTTTGTGCCATTACGCTATGTCTGCGGCATGGACCAATCTAATACACCTAAACGTCCGGTGTTGAGTCCGATGGAGACGATGCTCGCCAGTCAGGCTGATGTAAAAGCGGGACGGACGCACGATCTGGAAGATTATCTCAAGCAGATCAGCAAAGACGTCGATGCAGGGTTAGCGGCCAAACTTCGGAGGCCGGCCGTCGATCGTTGATCCGCATCACTTGGGCCGCTCAGGACCAAGTGGACGAGCAACTAGAGTACAAGGCGCTGATCCAACGCTAAGGCTCTTTGAGGCGTGCTGGTGTTTCTTGGCTGCTCGGAAAGCGGGTAGTCATGAGTGGCCTGGAGACGGCACCAGCGGCAGCCAAATCCTTGAGGTGAGATCTGCCCTAGACCGATACGCCCGCCCTTTGGACGCGCTGGCGACCGGGCGGATCGACGCGGGCGTGCTGCGGTTGCCCATCGACCGACGGGGCCTCGAATGCGTCCCGATCAGCCGCGAGCCGTTCGTGGTGGCGGTGCCGGCGGGCCGGCCCCTGGCGAAGGGGCGGATGCTGATGGCAGGGGACCTCGACCGGCAGAAGCTGGTCATGTACGCGCCTGTTGAGAGCCGCTACCACTACGACCTTGTCTCGTCGGCATTCCAGGCTGCCGGCGTCGTGCCCGCCTTCGTCCAGTATGCGCGGGAGATCCATACCATGCTGGCGCTCGTCGCTGCCGGGATGGGCGCGGCTCTGGTGCCGAGGATCGCCGGCAATCTTGGCTTCGCAGGTGTCGAGCTGCAGGACATCACGTTCAAGCCGCAGATTTTGAGCGAACTGACGCTTGTCTGGCGCCAGCGCAGCGCGAACCCGGCCCTCCGTACCTTCACGGGCGGCTTGCTCCAGCAGTTCCTGCAAGGGTCCTGAGCGCCGAGGCGTCCATCGTAGGCGATGCATGAATGGCATCGTTCAATACCCATTGCGTGCTGGCACTGCATGAATTCAGCAGCCTACTTTGACCGCAAGCCGCACCAAGCGGATCGCAAGACCGTTGGAGGAAGCCATGCCGTATCGCCGGGGTTGGGTCGCCCTGCTCCTGTTCTCGCTCGCGCTGATCAACTACATCGACCGTGTCACGCTGTCGTTCGCGGCCGAGCCGATCACGCGCGAATATGGGCTGTCTCCGGTGACGCTCGGCTACCTGTTCTCCTCGTTCCTGTGGACCTATACCCTCTGCCTGCTACCGGTCGGCATGTTCGTGGACCGGTTCGGCGCCAAGCGCGTGGCCGGGTTCGGCATCGGCCTGTGGTCGCTTGCCACGGCCGCCACCGGCCTTGCGTGGAGCTTCGGCTCGCTGATGGCGACGCGGCTGGTCATGAGCGGCGGCGAGGCGTCCAGCAATCCCGCGGGCGCCCGGGTGATCCGCGAGTGGATCCCGGCCGGAGAGCGCGGCATGCTGAACGCGGTCTTCAACAGCGGTTCCTATGCCGGCCCGGCGTTATGCGCCCTGGTTGCCGGGCCGATCATCGCCGCCTTTGGCTGGCGCGCGCTGTTCTTCATCGCCGGCGGTATCGGCCTCGCTTGGCTGGCGTGCTGGCTCAAGTGGTTCGCACGGCCTGAGGACGCAGCCTGGCTGGGCAACGCCGAGCGGCAGAAGATCATGGACGAGCGCGGCTCCAGGAAGGCCGCTCCGGGCTTAGTAGCAGGCAAGGTGGGCTTGCCGAGGCTGCTCCGCAGCGGCACGACCCTTTGGGGCTTGGCGTTGACCCAGGGCTGCAATGTTTATTCGCAGTACCTGTTCCTGACCTGGCTGCCGAGCTACCTGCAAAGCACCAAGGGTTTGACCATCGCCAAGACTGGCCTCTATGCGGCTATTCCATACGCGGTCGCAGTTGTGCTGTGCATCGTGATCGGGCGGGTCAGCGACCGTCTGCTGCGAGGCGACGTGGGCGGCGGCAAGCGGCGATACATGATCGCCTCCGCGATGATGCTGGTATCGGTCATCCTGTTCGCGCCGTTCGTCGCCAGCGTGCCCGTCCTGCTCGGGCTGGTCGCGCTGTCGCTGACCGGCATCGCGGCGACGACCTCGTTGAACTTCGCCCTGCTCAACGACCTGCTGCCGAACCCCGAGGACGTCGGCGTGTCGATGGCGTTCCTAGTGGTGGGCGGCAACGTGTTCGGGCTGATGGCGCCGATCGTCACCGGCTACGTCATCTCGGCCACGGGCAGCTATGACATGGCGTTCGTGATCGCGGGCGCGCTCCTGGTCGTCGGCGCCGGCTCGACCTTGCTGCTGACGCGCCGGCCAATCGGCGAACGCCGACAGCTTTCCTTGCCGGTCGGCGCGTGATGCCGCACCTGGCCCAACTTCACCTGGAAGCGATCCATGACCCCTGGCAGCGCACGACGACCGCCCAACCCGGCTCGGCGCACAATCCTTGGCGGCATGGCCCTACTTGCAGGCGGGATAGGTGCGGGTCGGACTGCTGCGGCAGGGACAGATAGCGCCATGCTCGCCTACGTCGGATGCCGCACGACGCGGGAGCGCAACGCGCGCGGCGACGGCCTGCGCGTGTTCCGGGTTAACTCGGCCACTGCTGGTTGGACGCCAATCCAGCTCGTCAAGGGCCTCGACAACCCATCGTTCCTGGCGTTCGACCGCCAACAGCGGTTCCTATACGCCGTGCATGGCGACCTGAGCGACATCAGCGCCTTCCGCGTCGCCCCGGACACAGGCGAGCTGACCCTGCTCAACCGCCAGTCCACGGGAGGCCGCAACCCGGTCCACCTGGTGGCCGACCCGGGCAACCAAGTGATGATCGTGGCGAACTACGCGACCGGCACCGTCGCCGTGCTGCCACGGATGGAGGACGGCTCGCTCGGCCCCGTGCAGCAGCTCGAGGCGTTGCCGGGCACGCCTGGCCCGAACAAGGTGGACCAGACCTCCTCCCACCCGCACGAGGTCGCCTTCGACCGTCGGCAGCGCTTCATCCTGGTGCCCGACAAGGGGCTGGACCGCATCTTCACGTTCCGCTTCGACGCGGCCGGGGGAAGGCTGGTGCCGGGCGGGACCGGGCACATCCAGGTTCGACCCGGAGCCGGGCCGCGGCACGCCGTGTTCCACTCCTCGGCGCCCCTGGTCTTCGTGGCGCACGAGCTGGACTCCTCGGTTGGGACCTACCGCTATGACCCGGACACGGGCGGGCTGCAGGGCGTGCAGGTGATCCCTTCAGTCCCCGATAGCTTCACGGGCGCGAACACAGCAGCGGAGATCGCGATCTCCCCCGATGGCCGGCTCGTGTTCGTGTCCAATCGTGGGCACGACAGCATCGGCACGTTCCAGGTTGACGCCGGCAGCGGACGGCTCGCTCCCGTGTCCTGGGTGTCAAGCGACGGCAAGGGGCCTCGCTTCGTGGCACTCGACCCCACGGGCGCCGCGCTCTACGCCGCGAACGAGAACAGCGACACCATCGTGCCGTTCCGGGTTGACGTTGGCACAGGCCGTCTCAGCCGCGCGGGCGACGCCATCCCATCGGGCAGCCCGGTTTGCATCCTCTTCTCAACTCTCCAAGCTTGAACGGAAGGGTCACGATGACACTGGGTTTTGTTGGCTTGGGGCAGATGGGACGGCCGATTGCGTCCAACCTGCTCAAGAGCGGCGCGGCGCTGACCGTCAGCGACCGCGACGGACGCTGGTTCGAGGCGTTCCGCGGCAAGGGCGCGGACGGGACGACGAACTTGGCTGACCTGGCCGGCGCCGATGTCATTTTCTTATGCCTGCCAAGCGCGAACGTCGTGCAGGCGGTTCTGACTGGCGAGGGCGGGTTGCTGCCGCACCTGAACCAGGGCCAAGTGGTCGTCGACCTAAGCACGATCACCTATTCTGCAACGGTTGAGGTCGGCCGGGCGATGCAGGCGAAAGGTGTCGCGTTCCTGGACGCTCCGGTGTCGGGCATGGAGGCGCGCGCCATCGACGGCACGCTGACGGTGATGTGCGGCGGCGCCCGTGAGGCGTTCGACAGGGTCAAGCCGCTGCTCGAATTGATTGGAAACATGATCCTCTACATGGGGCCGACCGGTAGCGGCCAGCTCACCAAGCTGGTCAACCAGCTCCTATTCGACATCAACGCCGCGGCGCTGGCCGAGGTGCTGCCGATGGCGACCAAGATGGGCCTCGACCCCGACCTGGTGGGCGAGGTGGTCAATAGCGGCACCGGGCGCAGCTATGCCTCGGAGTTCTTCATTCCCCGCATCCTCCGGGGGCATTTCGGCGACGGCTACCCGATGGCGCATGCCTACA
The DNA here is from genome assembly GCA_964245545.1 of uncultured Acetobacteraceae bacterium. GTDB lineage: Bacteria > Pseudomonadota > Alphaproteobacteria > Acetobacterales > Acetobacteraceae > LMUY01. The sequence continues at coordinate 14,168 of CAXTNN010000065.1, forward strand.
AGGACCTGATCAGCGGCGCCGGGCTGTCGGCCGACCTGTGCATCCCGATGCCGGTGCTGGCTGCCGCCACGGCGACCTATCAGGCCGCGTTGCTGCGCGGGCATGGCGTGCAGGACAAGGGCGCAATGGTGCAGGTGTTCGAGGCGCTGCTTGGCGTGCAAGTCCGCAGCAAGCCCGCCACGTCTTCAACGGAGACTGCCCCGTGACCGGCCCGCACGGCCTCGACCGTGGCCTGACCAACTACGGGGACCGCGACTTCGCGCGCTTCCTGCGCCGCTCCTTTGCGCGCTCCATGGGCCTGTCCACGGCGCTGCTGAACCAGCCCATTATCGGCGTCGCCAGCACGCCTTCCGGCTTCAACAACTGCCACCGCGGCATGGACGAGCTGGTGGAGGCCGTCTGCCGGGGCGTGCTGGTCGCGGGAGCGCTGCCGCGGGTGTTCCCGACCATCTCGCTTGGCGAGGTGTTCCTGAACCCGACCAGCATGATGTACCGCAACCTGATGGCGATGGACACGGAGGAGATGATCGGCGCCCAGCCGATGGACGCCGTGATCCTGGTCGGCGGCTGCGACAAGACGGTGCCGGCACAGTTGATGGGGGCGGCGTCGGCCAACATCCCCGCCATCCAGCTCGTGACGGGGCCGATGAGCACGGGGCGGCACCGGGGCCAGCGGCTGGGCGCCTGCACGGATTGCCGGGGTTTTTGGGGGAAGTACCGCGCGGGCAGCGTGGACTCCGATGAGATCGAGGCCGTCGAGGGCCGGCTGTCCGTCACCGCCGGCACCTGCGCCGTGATGGGCACCGCCAGCACGATGGCCTGCATCGCCGAGGCGCTGGGCATGTCCCTGCCCGGCACCGCCGCCATCC
>CAXTNN010000066.1:0-14975 GCA_964245545.1 uncultured Acetobacteraceae bacterium
GGCGTGCCGCGCGTGCGCATCGTCTTTATCGCGGAGCTCGGGCGGCTGTCCGCGGCCGAGCTCAACGAGACCATGCAAAGCTGCACAGTCCAGGAGCCGGTGCCCGGCGTCCGCCGGTGATGGCTGGCGGGGATAACGAGGACCCACCGTCCATGCACCCCCTCACCCACGTTCGCAATCGGACCGCTCGCCGGCAAACGAGTTGTCAGGTTTGGGCAGCCCCAGATTCTCCCGCAGCGTCGTGCCCGAATAATCCCTCCGCAGCAGCCCCCGCTCCCTCAGGATCGGTGCGACGGTATCCGCAAACACGCGGAGCTGACCCGGCTGCGACTCCACCAGCATGAAGCCGTCGCACGCCCCCCTATGGAACCACTCCCCCATCTCGTCGGCCACGTCCTCGGCGGTGCCCACGAAGCTGTCCTTGGGAAAGCCGAAACGCATCACAAACTGCCTGACCGTGAGAGCCTCGTCGCGCGCGACGTGGAGCATTCGCGTCATGTCGCCTTTGAACCCCTCGCCGACGCTCTCGATTGCCTGCAACGGGAACGGGTCATCCAAGCCATACGCCCGGAGATCGAACCCGTGGAACGAGCCGCTGAGGTATTTGATCGCGCCCTCCAACCCGATCTGCTCCCGGCGCGCGGCTTGGATTGCCTGGGCAGACTCCCGTGTCGGCGCGATCAGGGGAGCGCATCCCGGAAGGATCGCAATTGAGTCCGCATCCCGGCCATACTCGACCGCCTTGGCCTTCAGCTTGCCATAGAACTCTCGGTTAACGCCCATGCCGTAGGAACCCGGCGTGAACACGCAATCCACAAGGCGTGCCGCGAACTCCAGGCCCTCGTCGGACGCCGTCGCCGTGAACACAACCGGCCGCCCCTGCGGCGATCGGTGAAGGTTGAGAGGGCCCTTCGACTCGAAGTACTTGCCCTTGTGATTCAGCGCATGGAGCTTCTCCGGGATTAGGAAGATCCCCTTCTCCTTGTCCTGCGGCAGGGCGTCGTCCTCGAAGCTGTCCCACAGCCCGGTCACGACGCGGTGGGCCTCCTCCCCTATCTCGTAGCGCTCCCGATGGGAGATGGCATGGAAACGGCCGAAATTGTCGGACGAACCCTTGGGATCGGTCGTGACCAGGTTCCAGCCGGCACGCCCGTTGCTGAGGTGATCCAGCGACAGGATCTGGCGGGCGATGTTGAATGGCTCGCAGAAGGTGCTCGACACGGTGCCGACCAGGCCGATATGCGTGGTGACGGCGGCGATGGCGGCGAGCAGGGTCATCGCCTCGAACCGGTCGAGCCGATGCGGCGGCGAAACCTCGTCGGCCCACAGCGTGTCGGCGACAAAGAAGAAGTCCGCCTTGAACTCCTCGCCGATCAGCGCCTGCTCCTTGTGCTTCTCGAAATTCGTGCCGGGATAGGGCGGCATTCCGGGGTTCCTCCAGTCTGACCCGGTCCGGCCAGCACCCTCTGGCATGATGCCAAGCTTCATGGGGCCGTTCTTCATCGTGTCTCCTTCAAATCGTCTCGGCGGCTCGGGGTTGGGAACGGCAGCGGCGGCGTCAGAATGCCCCGCGGCACAGCGGTTATCCAGGTGGAACCCAGCAAAACTGGAAGGCGCCGCCGCGTGCACTCCGGTGCTGCCACGGGGTCAGGCGGCATTGGCGAAGCCGGCAGTGGTTGTCGACGAGGGCATGGCTAGATAGGAAGCATCCCGCGTGCCACGCCGGCTTGAACCGCCGCCTTTGCCTGTCCCGTCGCCCCCTGCCCGTCCACGCAATGCGGTCAGCCCAGCGTGAGGGTCTCGTCGGCCATGGCATCCGTCACGGCTGCGTCGTGTGTGATGAGAAGGATCGCCATCCGGTCCTCATCAGCGAGTTCGCGTATAAGGTTCAGGGTGTCCGCTTGTACCGGCGGGTCGAGACGGGAGGATGGCTCGTCTGCCACGAGCAACGCGGGCCGGGTCAACAACACCCGCACCAAAGCCAGCCGCTGCAACTCGCCCCCACTCAGTTGCCCGGGCAGGCGGTCGAGCAACGTATGGCTAAGACCGAGCCGCCGCAGAAATGCCGGCAGCCGCTGCATCACGTCGCTGCCGCCTGGCAGCCGGCCCAAATCTGCCAGGCTTTTGCCGACCCGACGTGCCGGCGCGAACACCGCGGTGGGATCCTGATGCAGCTTTTGGAAGCGCGACCGGTGCGTGCGCAGCATGCGCGCATCCAGGCGCTTGCCGAACCAACGGACTTCACCCGATGCAGGGGGCAACAAACCGAGGATCGTGTTCCCCAGCGTGGTCTTACCGCTGCCGCTTGGGCCGAGCAGGCCGGCAACCCGGCCAGACGAGAGCGTGAGCGCCAAAGGTCCCGCAACCCGGCGGCGGGTGCGGCCAATGACGAGCGCGTTGCCTTCAACGACGACCGAACCCTGCTGTCGTGTCTGCCGGGGCAGCCAGCATGCGGGTAGGGCTGCGGCGCAGGCTTTCCCGAACGCTGATCTCGGCGCCGTCAACACTTGGGCTGCGCTACCCTGCTCGACGATGCCGCCATCCTCGAGCACGGCAACCCGGCCGCCGAGCGCCCGGACCACCGCCATGTCATGGGAGATGACGAACAGCGCGCGGCCGCCCCCCCGCAACTGGATCAGCAGCTCGATGAGCTCGGCGCGACGCGGCGGATCCAGGCCTTTGGTGGGTTCGTCCGCGATCAGCACGCGCGATCCGGTGCGCATCGCCAGGGACGCCAACAGGCGCTGCGCCATGCCGCCCGAGAGCTCGAATGGCATACGGCGCGCCGCGTCCCGATCCAGGCCAAACCGGCCCAGCCAAGCGATTGCCTCCGGCCAGGGTGACGAGGGCGGCGCCAGCCGCACCTGGTCTATCGCCCGCAACAGCGGGGCGAGCGCGCTGGTGGGTTCCTGCGGCAGCAGGCAGACATGGCTATGCCACAACGCATGCAGCGCGGACTGGTCCGCCGCCGCCACCGTCCGGTCGTGCACCGCCACCAATCCGCTGGCCGCCATGCATGCGGGCAACAGCCCCGCAACGGCCGCAGCGATCAGGCTCTTGCCGCCGCCAGACGCGCCGATCAGGCATAGGCTCTCGCCCTCGTCCACCCGGAGCGACACATCCCGGACCACGCTTCGGCCATCGTGGCGGATTGTCAGCCCGTCCAAACGGAGGCCGCTCACGCGCCGTCTCCGGCGAATGCCTCGCCGAGCAGGATCACGCACCATGTCGCGAGAAAGATGCCCATGGCCGGCGCCGCCAGCATGACCGGCTGATCGCCCAAATAGGGCAGCGCCTCGGCGATCATGGCACCCCATTCCGGTTTCGGCGGCAGCAATCCCACTCCCAGGAAGCCCAGCGAGGCGATTGAGAGCAGAGCGTTGCCGTATTGCAGCGCTGCAACCGAGACAATCGTCGGCCGCGCCGCGGGCCAGGCGTGGCGGCGCAGGCAGTAAATCCGGCCGAAACCGAGCAGCCGGCTCGCCTCGGCATCCGGGCGCTGCAGGGCCGAGCGGGCCAGCGGATTGCTCAACCGCGCAAAGGCGGGCCAGCGCGTGGCGGCGAGACCGGCCAACACAACCCACAGCCCGCCATCGAACAGCTCGCTGACCAGCAGCACGAGCAGCAGGCTCGGGCAGGCATAGACCGTGTCAGCGACGGCGAGCAGCGCCCGCTCCGTCACCCCGCCCAGCCCGGCCGACAGCAGGCCGACCGCGGTGCCGATTGCCGCCGTGGTCAAGGTGGCGACCAAGGCCGCACCCAAAGAAAGGCGGGCGCCCATGATCGTCCGCGCGAGCACGCTGCGGCCCAGCGGGTCGGTGCCGAGCCACCAATCGGAGGACGGCGGCAGTGAGGCTGCCATCAGGTCCTGGTGATTGGGGTCCACTGCCAGCAAGGCTGGCCCAGCCATCGCCGCCAGCAACAGGAGCGCGGCAAGGCTCAGGCCAAACAAGGAGATGCGCCGATGCCCGCTTTCGGCCTCGTGGCTCATGGGGTGGCCGCAGCACGGGTCCGCAATCGCGGGTCAGCGAGGTGCAGCACCATGTCAGTGGCGACGGTGACGGTCGCGAGCAGGGCGGTGACGGCGATACCCGCCACCATCACCACGGGTATGTCCCGGGCAAACAGAGAGCGCACCAGCAGCAACCCGACGCCGTCCAGGTTGAACAGGAGTTCGATCGCGATGAATCCTTCCAGCACCTGCATCGCCAGCACGGGGGCGTAGGCCAGCACGGGAAGCAGCGCCGGCCGGGCCACGACGCTGATTGCGACCCGCCACGCCGGCACGCCGCGCATGCTGGCGAAACGCGCATAGGGCGCTCGAAGCACGCTCGCGACGCCGTGCCGCACCACGCGCGCCAGCCCCGGCGCCAGGCCGCAGCCGAGCGCAGCCGCCGGCAGCACCAGAGACGCCGCCGTGCCGTTCCCGGCCACTGGGAGCCAGTGCAGTCGTATCGCGAACCCGGCGACCAGCAGCGATCCCAGAACGAAGGCGGGCATGGAAGCGAACAGCGCCGCGATTGATATCACCACCTGGTCCAGCCGTGACCCTGCGCTTCCTCCAGCGGCGGCACCGGCCGGCACCGCCAGCAACACCGCCACGGCCGTGCCGAGCAGCCCGACCTGTACCGTCACGCCTAGCCGGGGCAACACCTCCTGCAGCACCGGGCGATCGGTCACAAGGGAGCGGCCGAACCGGCCGGTTGCTGCCGCGGCAATCCAGGCGGCGTAGCGGGCCGCGACTGGGCGGTCGAGCCCGGCCGAGCGACGGACGCCGGCAAGCGTGGCCTGCGTCAGCGTACCCTCGCCGTAGCGCCCGACCGCGATCCGCACGGCTTGGTCTCCCGGCATCGCCTGCAGGGCGGCAAAGCAGAAGGTGGCCACCGCGAGGGCGACCAGGCCGGTTTGCAGCAGCCTCCAGAACAGCGACCGGATCAGGCCCAACGCAGATCCTGCAGGTAGTAGCTCTGCTCGTACGGGTCCAGCGCGAAGCTGGCCGGAGCGATGCGCACCGAGACCGCAGCGTTATGCCCGAACCAGCTCACCGGGATCGCGGGCAACTGGTTTTGCAGGGTGGCCACGATCTCGTGGCGCAGGCTCGCGCGCTCCGGTTCGTCGAAGCTGGCGAGGTAACGCTGCACCGTGCCGCGCAACGCTGCGTCCTTGAAACCCGGCGACGTCCATACCGGATGGTCGCTGGCGAAATCGGGCAGGATGGTGCCGATCGGGTCTGGCACGTTGACATAGGTGCGGGCGAGCATGGCCGTTTGCAGCGAGCCATCCCGCACCATGCCGGGAAGCGATCCGGACGGCCCGGGCTTCACGTCGATGGCCACGCCGATGCCGCGGAACTGCGCCTGCATCGCCTGCCCCATCAGCGGCAGTTCCGGCCGGTTGGATGGGACCATCATGGCGGCGCGCATCTGCTGCCCCTGCTTGGCGAGGATGCCGTCCGCGCCCGGCACCCACCCGGCCTCTGCCAACAGGCGTTTCGCCTCCGGCACGTCTTGGTGCAGCGGCGGCAACGCCGGGTCATACCAGCCCGCCAGCACCGGCGGCAGGAGCTGGGTCGCCGCACTGGCCGGGTCGTGCAGGATGGCGTCGGCGATGCCCGGCCGGTCAAGCGCGAGGGAAAGGGCCCGGCGCACGCGCAGATCGTCAAATTGGGGCAGGTTGAGGTTCATCGTCATCATCCGCACGCGTGGGATGGTGGCGCTGACGATGCGGGCGGCGCCAGCCCGCGCGATGGCTTGGGCGGCTTGGGGCAGCAGGGTGAACGTGACGTCCGCCTCCCCGGCTTGGGCCAGGTTGGCACGGGTCTCGCCGAGCGCCGCGGCGATGTAGCGGACCCTCGAAATGGCCGGCTGCGCACCCCAGTAACCCGGGAACGCTTCGGCCTCGATCGAGCGCGTGCCATTGATGGCAGCCACGCGGTAGGGGCCGGTCGCGATCTGACGCTGGGGGCGGCCATCGGCATCATAGGCAGACGGCGCCAGGATCGTGCCGGCGTAGTCGGTGAGGAAGCTCGGCAGCGAGGCGAACGGCGTGCTGGTGCGGATCACCAGCGTCCGATCGCCGTCGGCCTGGATTGCGGCGACAGGGATGCTGGAAAGGCTCTCCGCCATGGCGCGCACCCGCTCCAGCGTCCAGCCGACATGGGACGCGGTAAGGGCCGAACCATCGTGGAACCGGGCGTCACGCAGGTGGAAACGCCAGGTCAGGTGGTCCGGATCGACGGCCCAGCTTTCCGCCAGCAGCCCAACCAATTGCCCGTCTGGCCGCACGCCGACCAGGGTCTCGCCGATGCCCAGGCGCCGCAGGATATAGCCGGTCTCAAGCGGATCGGGACTGTCAAACTCCCAAGGCGATACAACACGGAGCACGGGTTCTGCCGCATGGGCACGCCAGGCGGGAACGCTCGCCGCCACGGATAGGAGCAGCCGGCGGCTGATATCCATGGTCATCGAGACCCTACCGCGTCACGGGAGTCATTTCCGTCCCAATCTCGGCACCGTGGGTAATCACCAGCCAGGAGAAATCCGCCTGTTCTGTCCAGCGGAGTCACTGCGTCACACCTGAGTTGAATCAAGGATATCGGCGTGAACCCCGTCCATTGGCAAAGCAGCCGCTTGCATCTTACCACGCTACATTATAGCGTCTATAACGACGCCGTAGCTCTCTGCAAGAGGGTTAAGGAGACGGGATGCAAGACGACGTGAATGACGGCAACCGCCCAAACACGCCGCGCGCGAGCACGGCGCTGGCGGAAGCGTTGTTGGAGTGCAATCGGCGGGGCCTGCGCCTGACCGGCTTGCGGCAGCGTGTGCTGGACCTGCTCTGGCAGACGGGGCGGCCGCTCGGCGCGTATGACATGCTCCCACTGCTCAAATCTGATCGGGGGGGAAAACTTACCCCCGCAACCGTCTACCGCTCGCTCGACTTCCTCGTGGCCAACGGCTTTGCCCATCGCATCGAAAGCCGCAACGCGTTCGTGCCGTGTGCGCATCCTGGCCACGCGCATGCCTGCCTGTTCCTGCTCTGCACGGATTGCGGCCGGGCGGCCGAGGTCGAGAGCCATGGCGTCGAGGGCCTGGTCGAACGCGAGGCGGCCTCGCGAGGCTTCCACGTCAAGCGTCCGGTGATGGAGGTCGAGGGCACCTGCAACCTGTGCGCCGTCCCTCCCCGGGGCGAGGGGTGACTGCCGGGAGGAGACCGTGTCCATCGGGATCGGCGCGGACGAGCCGGCGCTCCGGCAGCAACGCAGTGCCTGTCTGCCCGCCGGCGCCGACTAGAACGACTGCCCGCGAACGCTGGTCTGACCGGTGGGCGGGATTGCGACGCCCCGGAGCTGCGCCAGCGATCCAGCGAGCGAGCTGTTCTCACCCCCCGGCTGATCGACCAGGCGCTGGTGATCCAGTTCATAGACCGTCGCTCCAAGCGGCGGCGTGATCTGGGCCCGCGCCGCGTCCAGCCGTTGGCTGACCAGGGTGTCGTGCTGCGATGCAGGCTGCCCAACGCAGCCGCCGAGGCCGAGAACGGCGAACAAGATCAACGCACGGCTCATGCCAACGACATCGACGCAGCAACGCCGATCGTCAACCGCTCGCTGGAGTTTGATATAACATATCACTTTTGCTCGGGCTAAGCTTTGGAACGTCAGCGGCCGCTTCGGCCCGCGTGAGGAGACCACGATGTCCGCAGCGACCGAGAACCCCGCCACCAAGCCGCAGATTCCCGTCACGGTGCTTACCGGCTATCTCGGCGCCGGAAAGACAACCCTGTTGAACCGGTTGCTCACCGAAGAACATGGCAAGCGCTATGCCGTGATCGTCAACGAGTTCGGCGAGATCGGCATCGACAACGAGCTGGTGGTCGATGCCGATGAAGAAGTCTTCGAGATGAACAACGGCTGCATCTGCTGCACCGTGCGCGGTGACCTCATCCGGATCATCGGCAATCTGCTGAAGCGCAAGGGCCGCTTCGACGCCATCTTGATCGAGACCACGGGCCTGGCCGACCCGGCGCCTGTCGCGCAGACCTTCTTCGTCGACGACGAGGTGAAGGCAGTGGCCAAGCTCGACTCCATCGTCACCGTCGTGGATGCCAAGAACGTCCTGGCCCGGCTGGACGACAGCCATGAGGCGGCCGAACAGATCGCCTTCGCCGACGTCATCCTGCTGAACAAGGCCGACTTGGTGCCCGAACCCGAATTGGCGTCACTCGAAGCGCGGCTGCGCGGGATCAACCCGACTGCCATCATTCATCGCACCGAGCGCTGCGCAATCCCGCCGACCGAAGTGCTCGACCGCCGGGCGTTTGACCTCGACCGCATCCTGGCGATCGAGCCGGCCTTCCTTGACGATGACGCGCACGAGCACGACGACGCCGTGACCAGCGTGGCGCTGCGGGAGACGCGACCGATTGACGTCAATAAGTTCAACCAGTGGATCGGTACGCTGCTGCGCGAGAAGGGTCAGTCCATCCTGCGCTCCAAAGGCATCCTCGACCTTAAGGGCAGCCCTAATCGCTTCGTCTTCCAAGGCGTTCACATGCTGATGGAGGGCGATGACGGCAAAATCTGGGGCCGGGACGAGATGCGGGATTCCAAGCTGGTGTTCATCGGGCGGGACCTGGACGGGATGGACTTGAAAGCCGGGTTCGCGGCCTGCGTGGCCTGAGCGCGACCGTCGTGTCCACCACGGCGCCGCCGCTTTACGTGCCACCTGGGATCGAAACCGGGTTCGCGGCCGGGATCGTCAGCACGGCATTTTCCCCCTCCGGCCAACTCGCGGCCGCCCTGGGCGACGGTACTGTCCAACTCGTGGCTCCCGATCGAAACGTGACGCAGGTGCAGGCCCATGACGGCGCCGTGCTCTGTCTTGCACTCGACGTCGACGGGAGCGGGTTCGTTACCGGTGGTGACGATGGAACCCTGGTGCGGATCTCGGCCGATGGCAGCACCACGCAGCTCCTGAGCGCGCCGGGGCGGCAGATCGACGTGCTGGCGGTCTCCCGCCCGGGGAAGGTCCGGGCGGTCGCAATCGGGCGCGAGGTCCGGCTGCTGGACGCCGGTGGCACGGTCACGGCACGCGCGCCTGAGCATCCGAGCACGGTGTCCGGTCTCGACTTCAATCGCAAAGGCAAGCGGCTCGCCGCATCGCATTATGGCGGCGTGACACTTTGGTGGGTGGCGACAATTGGCCAAAAGCCGGCGCGCCTCTCCTGGCGTGGATCGCATATCGGCGTCTCCTGGAGCCCGGACGGCGCCTACATCCTGACCGCGATGCAGGAATGCGAGCTCCATGGCTGGCGCGTGGCGGATGGCGAGGACATGGCCATGCGCGGCTACGGGGCGAAGGTGCGGTCGATGGACTGGCTCGCGAAGCCGCCAACGATGGTGACCGCCGGGGCGGAGTGTGTGATCGGGTGGTCGTTCGCCGGGTCGGGGCCGCAGGGCAAGCCGCCGCTGGAAGTCGGCACCGGGTTGGGGAAGCTGGTCACGCGGGTTGCGGTGCATCCCGAGCGCCCTCTGGTGGCGGCTGGGTTCGATGATGGCGGCGTGGCGGTTTGCGAGCTGTCTTCGGAGCGCCGGGCCGTGCGGTTGCGTCCGGCCGGGGGTGAGCGGGTATCGGCCCTGGCTTGGTCGCCCGACGGCACGCGCCTGGCCGTCGGCACGGTGGGCGGCATGCTTGCGGTGTTTGACCTCGCCTGAGCGCCTGCCGCATCACGCTCACCGCCATGTCCTCCCGGCTTGCCAACCCCGGCGATCAGCCTGCTCCGGTCCTGGACAAGGAACGGACTGTCGAGTTTTGGCGTTTACCGGCCGCCATCGCACAACGGCTACAGCGTTGGCGCGCAACGGTGTAGGCAGTGCCGGCGGCTCAGTCCGATGGCGAGGAAGGAAGCGGCATGGCGGAGCAGGTGGGTGTACCTGGGCGATGGGCACGGCTCATCCCAGTCGCCTTCATCACCTACAGCCTGGCCTATGTGGACCGCGCCAACTACAGCTTCGGTGCCGCTGGCGGCATGGCCCGCGACCTCGGCATTACCGCCGGGGCTGGCTCGCTGCTTGGGGCCCTGTTCTTCTTGGGATATTTCTTCTTCCAGGTTCCAGCCGCGATCTACGCAGAACGGCGCAGCGCCAAGCGGATCGTCTGCGCCAGCCTGGTGTTGTGGGGCATACTTGCGACCGCGACCGGCCTGATCAGCAACGTCTATGCCCTGTATGTCGACCGCTTCCTGCTCGGCGTGGTGGAGAGCGTATCGCTGCCTGGCATGCTCATCCTGCTCAGCCACTGGTTCACCAAGCCTGAGCGGTCGCGCGCCAATACGTTCCTCATCCTCGGCAACCCCGTGACGGTGCTCTGGATGTCGGTAGTGTCTGGCTACCTGGTGCAAGTGCTGGGCTGGCGCGGCATGTTCGTCGTGGAGGGCGCACCGCCCATCCTGTGGGCGGTGGTGTTCTGGCTGCTGGTGGACGACACGCCGGCCGAGGCGCGCTGGTTGGCACCGGCTGGCCGGAGCCGGATGGAACGGATCCTGGCGGACGAGCAGCTCGGCATCGCCCCCGTCCGCAACTACGGCGAGGCCTTCCGCTCCAACACGGTCAAGCTGCTGGCGGCGCAGTATTTCACTTGGAGCGTCGGAGTTTACGGCTTCGTGCTATGGTTGCCGTCCATGCTGAAGGCGAGCGGCAGCATCGGGATTGTGGAAGTGGGCTGGCTGTCGGCCGCACCGTATCTAGTGGCGGCAGTGCTGATGCTGGCGGTATCGGCCCTGTCTGACCGCAGTGGAAGCCGGCGGGGCCTGGTGTGGCCGTTTCTCGGCCTGGGTGCGGTCGCGTTCTATGCTTCCTACCTGATCGGCGGCGACAATTTCTGGCTGGGCTTCGGCCTGCTGGTGGTTGCGGGAGGTGCCATGTACGCGCCATACGGGCCGTTCTTCGCGTGGATCGCCGAGTTATTGCCGCGCAACGTTTCTGGAGCAGCCATTGCGCTCGTCAATGGCTGCGGCGCACTCGGCTCGTTCCTGGGCAGCTTCGCCGTCGGTTGGCTCAATGCGGAGACCGGCGGGCCGGGCCTGTCCTACCTCGTCATGGCTGGGTCGCTGGTGATCAGCGCGGTGCTGACGCTGCTGATACGGCGGCCGACAGTTTGGCAAACGGTTGAGCCTGCCCCGGTGCCGCGGCTGGTGAGCCAGTAAGCCGGTCTCCGGCTTAGAGACCGTTTGACAATGCTACTATGGTTGTCATCCAACGCGGCTTTGGCGCAGCCGCTTGGTGACGGCGTCAAGCTTATTGCGTCCCCCAACTGATCGTCACGCAGTCTGAGTTGGCAACACCGGGGCTTGGCTCCCGGCCGGCGGGCAGGCTGATGGATTGCACCCGCAACTGCCAGTCCGGGATCCCGCGGGCGATCAGGCCGCGCTTGACCGCCATGGCCCGGCGGGCGGAGAGCGCGAGGTCGGCCCCCCCGCTTGCCCCGCTCTCCCCGTAGGCGGTGGTGAACAGCGTCACCGGGTCAACCTGACGGATCAGCCTGGCTAGCAGGTCGAGCTGCCGGGTATCCTCGCTGCTGAGCGCAGCGCGGCGCGGCGGAAACATGATCTCGACCCGGTTGGCTTTGACCTGCGCCGCCTGCTGCTGCAGGGAGAGCGGGCCAAACGCGGCCGCATCGGCCTCGCTGCCGGGTGCAGCAATACTCGCGCAGCCAGCCAGCAGAATGGTTGCGGTTGACATCAGCAGTAGCCGGGGTTTGCGTTGGGTCATGATCGACGATAACAGCAAATGAGGGTGAGTCGCGTGCAATATCGCAGCGGTTGAAGCCCAGCGTTCAGGTTGGACTGTCCGGCCCACACTGGCCTTTGTTGGCCGCTTATTGCAGGGATGGCAAAGGACAAGCAATGACGCATGTCGGGCGACGAAGGACTGCAGCATGACCATACCGGAACGGCCGGCTTTGAGTGCGCTGGTTCTAGCCGCGCTGCTGCTGGCTGGGCGCGTTTGCAGCGCCGCAGTGATGCCGCAGGTGGAGGCAGGCCTGCAGGACTTCCGCCACGGCCGGTTTGCCGAGGCGTTGGCCGAGTGGGAGCAGGCGGCCCGCGCTGGCGACCCGCGGGGCGCCTTATACGTCGGGGTGCTCTATGACAGCGGCATCGGCGTGCCACGGGATTACCGCCAAGCTGTGCAATGGTATCGGCAGGCCGCGGCCGACGGCAGCGCCGTGGCAGCTTTCAATATCGGCGTGATGTACGATGGCGGTTTTGGCGTCGCAGCCGACCAGGCCGAGGCCGCCGCCTGGTACGAGAAGGCCGCTGCCGCCGGCTTTGCCCGCGCGCAGTATAATCTGGCGCTGCTCTACGAAAGCGGTTCGGGCGTGCCGCTGGACCGGGAGCGCGCCGCCGAACTCTACCGCAGCGCCGCCCAACACGGCATTTCGGCCGCGTCGGAGCATCTGGCGGCCATGCGCGAACCGGGAGAGCGCTTCCGTCACAGCCCGCACGAGCATAATTCCCGCCGCAAGGACACGGAGACCGCGAGCCGGGAAACGGAGGCCGCCAAGGGGGAGCCGGATAACGCCATGCACGCGTTCGAGCACGCGCAGCAGGTGCTGCTGACGCGGGGCGCCGCCGATGCCGGCCGGGCAGCCCGCTTGTTCCGCCGCGCGGCGGAGGGCCACAACGCCGTGGCGGAATATGATCTCGGCTACTGCTACGAGCACGGGCTCGGGGTGACGGCCAACCCGGCCAAAGCCGCAAGCTGGTATCGCCGGGCCGCCAGCGACGCCCAGGACGATGCGCTACGCAACATGGCGCAAACCAGCGCCAACACGGTGGCGCAGCCGGGCTTGTCAAACTAGCCATGGCCCGGCTGCTGGTGCTCAATCCCAACCGCTCGCAAGCTTGCACCAGCGCCATCGACGCCGCCGTGGCGCCGCTGCGGAGCTGGGACGGCCCGGTGATCGACGTGCTGGGCGTGCCGGACGGCCCGGACGCGATCCTGAGTTGGCAGGACTGGCATGCCGCTGTCGGGCCGATGTGCGAGGTGGCCGAGCGGGAATGGGCGGATCTCTACGTGGTGGCCTGCGCCTCCGACCCGGGCCTGGAGGCCGTGCGGGCAGTGACGCAGCGGCCGGTGCTCGGCGTGTTCCGCTGCGCCCTGGGCGTGGCGGTCGCCCGGGCGGAGCGGTTCGGCGTTATCGCCATCGTGGAGGCAAGCCGCGCCCGGCACCTGCTGGCGATCCGCGCGCTGGGGGTCGAGGCGCGCTTTGCCGGCGAGCGGGCGCTGAACGTCTCGATGGAGGCGCTACTTGACCCGGTGGCTGCCCGCGGCCTGCTGATCGACGCCGCCATCGACCTGGTGGAGGCCGGCGCCGAGGCGGTGGTACTGGGCTGCACCGGCATGGCCGGGCACCGGGCGGAAGTCGAGGCGGCGGTGGGGGTGCCGGTGATCGAACCCTGCCAGGCGGGTGTGGCGATGGGGCGGCTGGCGCTGTTGTAGCTTGATTGCTCTATCTCAGAAGTGGATCGCCCGCCCATATGCGTCCAGCACCGCCTCGTGCATCGTTTCGCTCACCGTGGGATGGGGGAACACGGTGTGCATCAGGTCGGTCTCGGTGGTCTCCAGCGTGCGGGCGATGGCGTAGCCCTGGATCATCTCCGTCACCTCGGCGCCGATCATGTGGGCGCCCAGCAGCTCGCCGGAGCTGGCGTCGAACACCACCTTCACCATGCCCTCAGGCTCGCCCATGGCGATCGCCTTGCCGTTGCCGATGAACGGGAAGCGGCCGACGCGGACTTCGCGGCCCCCTTCGCGGGCGCGCGCCTCGGTGAGACCTACGGAGGCGACTTGCGGCCGGCAATAGGTGCAGCCGGGGATATTGGTCCAGTTGATGGGATGCACATCGTTCAGCCCGGCGATCTTCTCCACGCAGATCACGCCTTCATGGCTCGCCTTGTGCGCCAGCCAGGGGGCGCCGGCGATGTCGCCGATGGCGTAGACACCTGGTTCACCGGTGCGGCAGTACTCGTCGATCACCACATGGGTGCGCTCGACCACCACTTTCGTGCCTTCCAGGCCGATGCCCTCGACATTGCCGACGATGCCGGCGGCAGAGATGATGCGGTCGACCGTGATGTCCTGCGTCTTGCCGCCGGTCTCGATCGTGGCGGTAATGGTATCGGCGCCCCTTTTGGCGGCGGTGACCTTGGCGCCGGTGATAATCTTGATACCCTGCTTCTCGAACGCCTTGCGGGCGAAGGCGCTGATCTCGCTGTCCTCCACCGGCAACACGCGATCAAGCACCTCCACCACCGTCACGTCGGCGCCCATGTTGCGGTAGAAGGAGGCGAACTCGATGCCGATGGCGCCAGAGCCGATGACCAGCAGCGACTTCGGCATTGCGGGCGGCACCATCGCCTCGCGGTAGGACCAGATCAGCTTGCCATCCGTTTCCAGCCCGGGAAGCTGGCGCGCGCGGGCGCCTGTGGCGAGGATGATGTTCGGCGCGGTGAGCCGACGCTCGCCGACCGCCACCGTGTTCGTGCCCGCCAGCTTGCCGGCGCCGTCCACCACGGTAACCTTGTTCTTCTTCAGCAGGTGGCCCACGCCGGACGAGAGCTGCTTGGAGACGGCACGGGAGCGCTTGACCACGGCCGGCAGGTCGAACCGGATGTTGTCGGCGGCAAACCCGTATTCCGGCAGGTGGTGCAGCAGGTGGTTGATCTCGCTGGAGCGCAGCAGCGCCTTGGTGGGAATGCAGCCCCAGTTGAGGCAGATGCCGCCCAGATGCTCCCGCTCCACCACGGCGGTCTTCATGCCGAGCTGAGCGGCACGGATCGCTGCGACGTAGCCGCCGGGGCCGCCACCGACGGCCGCTGGATGCTGGCCGGGCTCGACCGCAACGGCCTTCGCCCGCTGCGTTACTCGCTCACCCATACCGGGCTGCTGGTGGTGGGCTCCGAAGCCGGCATGGTGA
>CAXTNN010000067.1:0-14632 GCA_964245545.1 uncultured Acetobacteraceae bacterium
AAGTCAATGGGCGCGCCGGCGGAAGATTAGGTAAGACGGCAGGACGCCGCGGCCGAGGGGGAGGAGGGGGCGGCGCCAGGTTGGCCGCCGGGCTGGTTGTCGTAGAAAAAGCTGATCGGCACATCCAGGATGCGCGACAGATCAAACAGGCGGGATGCGCCCACCCGGTTGACCCCGCGCTCATATTTCTGGACCTGCTGGAAGGTGAGCCCCAGCGCGTCGCCGAGCCGCTCCTGCGACATGCCCAACAGCGTGCGGCGAAGCCGGATACGGGCGCCGACATGCACGTCCACAGGGCTGGGCCGGGCTTCGGGCGGTGTGGTCATTGGCTCCTGCTCTCCTGTGCGCCCGTCCTGTGCGCAGCAGCAATTACACCGAGGCCACAGCCAATGGTAAAGAACTTATTAGCACCGCAACCGCCGATTGCCCCTAAACCCGGGTCAATTTTTCGCGGTGCAGCATATCAGGCGGCGACCATGCTGACGGCCCTCGTCAATGCCGTGGCGGCCTGGGTTACAACGGATCGTCGATCAGCTTGGCGCGGTCGCTGCGGCGGATGATGCGCAACCCTGCCACGCAGGCCGCGAGCGAGAGCAGCAGCGGCGTGGCCAAGCCCTCGCGCGAGAACGGTGTCGGCATGCGGGCGCCGGGCAGGGCGACAACCATTTCCCCGGCGGTCCGGGTGGGTAGGCGGCGCAGTTCGCGTCCATCGGCGTCAAACGCGGCCGTGATGCCCGTGTTGGCAGCGCGTACCAGGGGTAGGCCTTCCTCCACGGCCCGCATCCGGGCGGCGGCAAGGTGCTGCCGTGGTCCGGTGGAATTGCCGAACCAGGCATCATTGGTGATGTTCACCAGCCATCGCGGCCGGTCAGCCTCGTCGACCAGTTGGGCGGAATAAATCGCCTCGTAGCAGATCAACCCGCCAAATGGCGGCAGGCCAGCAACATGGAAGGTCTTGGGCCCGCTGCCGAACCCGAAGCTGCGGCCCGGTACAAGCTGGACGGCAAACGGCACCCAGGAGGGGGCGAACTCGCCAAACGGTACCAGGTGCCACTTGTCGTACACACCGGCGACCGTGTCCGGCCCGGTCAGCACGAACATGCTATTATACGGGGTGTCCCCCTGAAAGCGGACGCTGCCGACCAGGTCGGCGGCGGCAGGGCGGGAGACCTCCCATATCGCCTCGCGTGCGCCCTCATACCGGTCCAGCCAAAACGGGCTGGCGGTTTCTGGCCATACCACCGCGATGGCAGTGCCGGGCGCCTTGGCCTGCGCGCGCGCCACGCCCTCCTGCGTCAGGGTGAGATAGCGGTTGAAAATCGCCTCCGCCGTGGCTTGGTCGAGTTTCTGGCCCTGCGCCACATTGCCTTGCACCAGCACGACGCTAACTCCCGGGGCTGGGAACACGGCTTCCGACAGGCGATAGACCCCAAAAGCGACCCAGAGCGCCATGGTGGCGGCCGCACCGCTGCAGAAGCGCCAGCCCAAAGCGGGGCTCGCGGCCAGCAGAACGGTGAGCAGCGTCAGGCCGGACACGCCGATCCAGGCAGCCGGCTGGATCAGCACGTCCCCGATCGGCCCGGTGACGGCCCAGACGCTGCCCCAGGGGTTCCAAGGAAAGCCAGTGCCGACGAACTGGCGGGCCAAGTCGGCCAAGGTCCAAAGGCCGCCGAACAGCAACACCCGCCGCCAGCCCGGAGTGGCCAAGCGGGCGATCGCGCAGGGCACGGCGATAAACACCGCCAGCAAGGCCGATAGCGCGGGCACGGCGAGTGGGACGAGCCACCAGTAGCGGGCCGACTCGATCAGGATCGCCTCGGTGATCCAGTAAAGGCCAAGGATATGATGGGCCAGGCCGAAGTAGAAGCCGCGGCGCAGCGCCACCCGCCACGTCCTCGCGCCGTCGATCAGCGCCAGCAGGCCGGGCACGGCGATCAGCAGCACGGGGATGGCGTTGATGGGGGGCAATGCCGCCGCGGCCAGGGCGCCGAAACCGGCAGCGGCAACATCTGCCCGCCACCCCGTCAGCCCTGCAACGCGACGCAACACGCCGGGTCCATCGGCAAGGCGGCCGGAAGCGGCGGCAGTGCTAATCCTGGTGCTGCCGCTTGTAGTGGTCGATGTATTTGTCGGTGACCAGGTCGGTCTTTACCACCACGGCGATGTCGATGGTGTTGAACTGGTTGTCCACCACCGCCCCGTCCCCCACCATCGCGCCAAGCCGGAGATAGCCCTTGACGAGCGGCGGCAGGCTGGTCAGCACCCGGCGCGCATCCACCGCTCCCAGCGGCAGCCGGCTCATATCGACCCGGCGGCTTTTCACGGCGGTGGGGCGCAGGGCCGGGGGCGCCAGGTGGTTGTGATGAAGGTAACTCAGTTCCGCAGCCACCCCGTCCGGGTTGGTTCCGGCCAGGCTGGCGCAACCGAACATCAGGTCGATGTCGTGGGCGAACACGTAGGCGGCAATGCCCCGCCATAGCAGTTGCATCACGGCGCGGCCGCGATAGCGCAGGTCCACGCAGGAGCGGCCGAGCTCCAACAGCCGGCCGGGAAAGCCCAGCAACGGAGCGATGTCATACTCGCTGGCGGTGTAGAAGCCACCTGCCGCGGCCGCCCCTTCCCGCTGCAGCATGCGATAGGTGCCCACCACCGCCTGCGGGCCGTCGCCAAGCGCGTGATCCATCACGATAAGGTGGTCGGCGTAATCATCGAACCGGTCGGCGTCGCGGCGGGACCGGCTGGTGAGCCGGTCTGGGACTGCGCCCATTTCCTCGTAGAACACGCGGTAGCGCAGCGCCTGAACAGCGTCGATCTCCCCCGGCCGTGTGGCCAGGCGCAGGCCGAGGTTGCCCGCCCGCAACTCGCCGAACGGGACACGCTTCGCCGGCTGGTGCCGGGGCAGCAGGACTGCCGCGGTACGATCCACGTTCATCGATGCGACTGCTCGTCGGCGAGATGGGGAGCCGCCGGCTCGGCCGGGTTGGGCCGTTCGGCGCGGCTGATTTCCCGCTTGGCCGGGCGGCGGCTGCCGAACAGCTCAAGCCGGTGCGACACAAGGTCAAATCCCAGCCGCAGGGCGATGGCCTGCATCAGCTTCTCATGCTCGGCATCTTCAAACTCGATCACCTTCCCCGTGTCGACGTCAATCAAGTGATGGTGGCGGCCATGGGCGGTGGGCTCGTAGCGGGCGCGGCCGCCGCCGAAATCCCGCCGCGCCAAGATACCTTTCTCCTCCAGCAACCGGACGGTGCGGTAGACGGTGGCGATCGAGATGCGCCCGTCCAACGCGGTGGCCCGGCGATACAGCTCCTCCACGTCTGGGTGGTCCTCCGCCTCCGACAGCACCCGAGCGATCACGCGGCGCTGCCCCGTCATCTTCAAGCCACGTTCGACGCACAGGCGCTCGATACGCGATTCCATTGCCTGGTCCGGGTCCTTACCAGTCCTTGAGGGGCGGTCTTTGGCTGGTTCTCTGCCACACTCTGACGTGAGTGGGGTAGCCGATACCGATAGCGGCTGTCGAATCGCGCCGGGTTGCGCTGTCCCGGAAGCCGCCGGCCTAGCCGGCCGACCGGCCGCCGGTGCCAAGGCCGATCTTCTTGGCCAGGGTGGAACGGTGCTGTGCGTAATTCGGCGCGACCATCGGGTAGTCCGGCCCGAGGCTCCAGCGCTCACGGTATTGATCGGGCGTCATGTTGTAGGCGCTCATCAGATGCCGCTTGAGCATCTTCAGCTTCTTGCCGTCCTCCAGGCATATTATGTAGTCTGGAAACACCGACTTCTTGATCGGCACCGCCGGCTGCGGGCGCTCGGCCGGCGGCGGGGCGGTGGTGCCGAGGCTGGAGACTGCGCGATGCACGTCGCGGATCAGGTCCGGCAGCAGGTCCGCGGAGACCGAATTGGCTCCAACATGAGCCGAAACGATCTGGGCCGTGAGCGCCAGGATGTCCGGCGGAGCTAGATCGTCTGACATGTGTTCTCTCCAAATCCAAGTCGGCGTGCCATATACAGGGCGAACGCACCGTTCCGCAACGGGCCACTGCAAGTATCCACTGGTTGAAATCGATTGTGACATGGCGACTTACCTGGATATCACTCACGACGTTTGTCCCATGACCTTCGTTCGCACCCGCTTGGCGCTGGATCGGCTGTCGCCAGGTGAGGAACTGCAGGTGCGCCTGCGGGGCGAGGAGCCGCGGCGCAACGTGCCGCGCACGGCAGCCGATCAGGGGCACCAGGTGGTGTCGGTGGCCGATGACGCGGATGGGACCAGCCTGGTGGTGATCGTGAAAGGCTAGGGCGCCCGGTCACCACCGGGCGACCGCCGCAGGATTAACGCATCGGTGCCGTCCGGGTAATAGCGGCGGCGGTGGCCGCAAGCAATGAACCCGGCGGCGGCGTAAAGGGCGAGGGCGGCCGCGTTGTCGGCTGCCACTTCAAGATACCAGGGCATGGGCGGCACGGCCGCGAACGCCCGTTCCAGTAAAGCGGCGCCATGGCCCTGCCGTTGCCGCTCCGGGGCGACCGCCAGCGTCAGGACCTCGGCTTCCCCGGCCACCGCCCGCGCCAGGATCATGCCTCCGTGCGGATCGAGGAAGCCGAAGCTGCCCGGCATCGCCAACACTCCCGCCATCGCGGCCTCGCTCCAGGCCGACTCGGCCGGGAAAGCAGCGGCGTGGATGGCGGCGAGCGCGGCGGCATGGGGGGGCGTGGCGGCAATCATGCCGGAGCTGGTCGCTGCCCCGCCGCCACTCGGGCCTCCGGCGGCTCGATGTAAAGCGGCTGAGCCGCGCACGGAGGCAACTCGCCTGCCAGCCGCCGCAACGCGGCCCGGCCCAGCGCAGCAGGCGCAATCTCGTTCGGCCCTGCCATGGCAGCGGGAAAGCCGGCGGCCTGCAGGCGCTCCATCACGAGCAGCGCCGCGTCCCCGGCCACCACCACGGGACCGGCGGGACGGGGCAGGTGGTCGAGCGGCAGCACCTCCACTAGGCCGTCGCGGGAGAGGAAAATGCGGCCGCGCCTGGTATCCAGCGCTACCCAAAGCGCCGTCCCTGGGGGCAGCGCCACGGCCTCGCCCAGGGCCTCCGCGACCGTCACCCCCACCAGTGGGATGCCGCGGCCGAGGGCCACGCCATGCGCCAAGGCGATCGCCGCGCGCAGCCCGGTGAAGCTGCCTGGCCCGACGGTCACCGCCACGGCGCCGACCGGAGCGGCGCCAAGAACCGCCTGTGCCATGGCGGGCAGGTCCGCCAGGTCGGTGCGGGCGTCGCGCCGTTGCTCGGCCACGCACACCATTCCATCCAGCAGGGCGGCAGAACATGGTCCGAGCGCCGCATCCAGCACGAGCAAGCGCATGGCTACAGCATCAAGCAGGCTTCATCGAAGGACAGGCGGGGTGAGCGCGGCTGCAGCTTCGCCGGGTCGCCATGGCCCAGATTGACCAGGAAGTTGGACTTCCAGCCGCTGACGCCGAAGAAAATTTCGTCCACCTTGCCGTTGTCGAACCCGCTCATCGGCCCGCAATCCAGCCCCACCAGGCGCGCCGCCATCAGCAGGTAGGCGCCTTGCAGGGTGCCGTTGCGGAACGCCGTCTCGCTGGCAAGCGCCCCGTTGCCGGCGAACCAGGCGCGGGCATCGGTGTGGGGGAACAGCTTGGGCAGCAACTCGAAGAATTGCGGGTCGTGCGCCACCACGGCGACCAAGGGGGCGGACATGGTCTTGTCCACGTTGCCGGCGGACAAAGCAGGCTTCAGCCGCTCTTTGGCCTCCCCCGTGCGCAGGA
The DNA here is from genome assembly GCA_964245545.1 of uncultured Acetobacteraceae bacterium. Lineage (GTDB taxonomy): Bacteria > Pseudomonadota > Alphaproteobacteria > Acetobacterales > Acetobacteraceae > LMUY01. Next base: position 5,783 of record CAXTNN010000067.1, read on the forward strand.
ACAGGAAGCGGCCCGGCGAGCAATTGGCCGAGGTCGGGCCCAGGCTGAGCAGGCGGTGGATGTCGCGCAACTGCTCCTCCGCCACCGGCTCGGGAAGCCAATGGTAGTGGGTGCGGGCGGAGCCAAACACCACATCCTGCGCGGAGGCACGGGGCGCCGCCGCCTCCATCGCGGTGTTAGAGCCCGACCTGCTGCACCGCGACCACCTCTGGCACGTAGTGGCGCAGCATGTTCTCGATGCCGTGCTTCAGCGTGGCGGAGGAGGAGGGGCAGCCGGAGCAAGCGCCCTGCATGTGCAACAGCACCACGCCTTCGCGATAGCCGCGGAACACGATGTCGCCACCGTCGCTGGCGACCGCGGGGCGGACGCGGGTGTCGAGCAGCTCCTTGATCTGCTCCACAATCTCGCGGTCCTCGGGCGCCACGTCCTCATCCAGCGCCTCGACGGCATGGTCCATCACCGGGCGGCCGGCCACGAAGTGCTCCATGATGGCGCCGAGCACTTGCGGACGCAGCTCGGCCCAGTCCGCCAGATCCGACTTGGTGACGGTGACGAAGTCGCCGCCGAGGAAAACACGGGAGACGCCGGGGAGCTGGAACAGTGCCGACGCCAGGGGGGAGCGCTCGGCGGCGGCGGCGGTGGTGAAGTCCGCCGTGGCGGCACCCATCACGTCACGCCCTGGCAAGAACTTCAGCGTGGCGGGGTTGGGCGTGCCTTCGGTCTCGATAAACATGGGGCGCAAACCTTCTTCTTGCGGCCGGGTGCAGAAAGCGTACCACTCCGGTCCAGGATACGCCCCAATTGGGCGCATTTGCCTGGTGAAGCAAGGGTGCAACCGGCTATAGCGCGCGGCATGCTGGCCCGCCGCACCCTGCTCGGCTTCCTCGGCACCCTGCCGCTGACCCGGCTTGCCCAGGGCCAGGTGGCGCACCGGCTCACCATCATCCACCTGAACGACTTTCATTCCAAGCACGACCCGGTGGACGGCCGCACCTTGGCCTGCAGCGCCGGGGCCGATTGTTTCGGCAGCTCGCCGCGCCTGGCGACCGCAATTGCCGGACAGCGCCAGGCCGCCGAAGCGGATGGCCGCACCGTGCTGCAGCTCGATGCCGGAGACCAGTTCCAGGGCAGTGCCTACTACACCGCGCTGCATGGGGTGGTGGAGCTGGCCGTGATGCACGCGGTCGGCACCGAGGCGATGGCAGTCGGCAACCACGAGTTCGACAACGGGCCCGACACGCTCACCCGCTTCGCCCGCGCGGCGCGTTTCCCCGTGCTCTCCGCCAATGTCACCGCGCCCGGTGAGCTGGGCCAGCTCCTCAAGCCCTACGCGCTGTTCGACCGCGCCGGCTTGCGGGTCGCCGTGGTGGGACTGACCACCGAGGAGACCCGCATCACCTCCTCGCCCGGCCCCGGCGTGGTGTTCAGCCCGCCCGGCCCGGCGCTGCAGGTGGCGGTGGCGTCCGCGCGGGCGGCAGGGGCGGCCGCGGTGATCACGCTCTCCCATTGCGGTCTGCCGGAGGACCGGACGTTGGCGGCCAGCGTCCCGGGGGTGACGGCCATCATCGGCGGCCATACCCACACGCTGTTGAGCAACGTGGAGCCGGGCGCCGCCGGGCCGCACCCGACAGTGGTGAACGGCGTCCCCATCGTGCAGGCTGGCGCCTACGGCCGCTATCTCGGCCGGCTGGACCTGGATTTGGACGAGGACGGCCGCGTGCTCGCCTATGGCGGTGAGTGCCGCCATGTTGACCTCAGCCTCCCAGCCGACCCGGTGGTTGCGGCCATCGTGGCGAGCTACGCCGCCTCGCTCGCCGCCGAGACCAAGCGCGTGGTGGGCAGCGCCACCGCCGCGTATGACGTCGCCGGATGCCGGGTGGGCGAGTGCGCGCTGGGGGATTTGGTGGCCGACGCCATGCTGGCGAAAGACCCGCAGGCCGCCGTGGCGATCGCCAATGCGGGCGGCATCCGCACCGGGCTGCCGGTAGGGACGATCACGCGCGGGGACATCACCAGCATGCTCCCGTTCGGCAACACGCTGGCAACGCTCAAGATCAAGGGCGCCGACCTGCGCGACGCGGTGCTGCACGGGCTGAGCCTGATGGGACGCGGCGGCTTCCCCCAGGTGGCCGGGATGCGGGTGGTGGGGAGCCCGCTCGGCGCCGCGATCACGGTGCGGCAGCCGGATGGCAGCTTCGCCCCGCTCGATCCGGAGCGGGTCTACGGCATGGTGACCAACAACTTTACCCGCGGCGGTGGCGATGGCTATGCCATGCTGCGCGACCACGCCATTGACCCATACGACACGGGGCCGCCGCTGGACGCGCTGGTGGCGGAGCGGATCGCGGCCTCCTCGCCGATGACGCTGGGGGTGGACGGGCGGATTTGCCTGGGAGTGCCGTGACGGGCGACGCTACGGCGGCGGACGTGGTGTTCGGGCCTGACCGCCGCAAGCAGCGCAGACGGCTCCGATATTACTTGGTCGCGCTTCTGGTTGCCGTGTTCAGCACTCCTCTGGTGGCGCATCCAAGGCCTGACCAGTGGTTGAAGGCAGTTGCGGCGACGGTTGACGGCTTATCTATCCTGGGATTGTCCTGCTTGCTCGTTCTCTGTCTCTTGAGACGGCTGCGTCATGCGCCTCACCTAAAGCTTGCAGCCGATAACCTCGAAATCCGCGGTGTTGCGAGAACGCGCTCTATCGCGTGGTCGAGGCTAGGCGCCGTCTCAGCGATCCCCTCGTCAAGCCGCACTATGCCGAAGCGGCTGATCGTCCCCGTCTTGCGCCAAAGCGACAGTCCTGCGATCGCGCAAAGCACGGTAATCTTGAACGATGGCTATGCTGAGCCGCTCGGCGAAATCCTCCTTGCCTTGCAGGCGCGCGCGGGCGCCCGGCTTGGATTGCCTCCGCAGGATGTTTTGACAGAGGGCGACGTCGGCCTGCCCCGGTATCGCTGGCCTTGGCTGACCACCGGCATCGTGGCGGTGCTGGCCGGCACCTTCGCCGCCGAGCTGAACCTTGCCGTCACTCCGGCAACCAAGCCTGGAATAGTCGAGATGGCAACCCGGGTTGCCTTCGGCGGGGTCAGCCGAGGGCTGCTGCAGTCTGGCCAGTGGTGGCGGTTGCTGACAGCCGCGTTCCTTCACGCCAGCCCATGGCACCTGCTCGCCAACAGCGCGGCGCTTGTTATGGCAGGCTATTGGTTGGAGCGTTTTGCCGGCCGGGCCTGGACACTGTGCCTGTTCATGGCGGGGGTGCTCGCCGGGTCGCTTGGTTCTATCGCCATCAACCCGCCTGAGGTGGTGAGCGTGGGCGCATCGGGCGCCGTTATGGCGATGCTGGCAGGCATGTTCCTCATCGGCTTTCACCTGCCTTGGGGGCGCGTAAAGTCGCAAATGCTCGGGTACTCGCTTTGCATTGCGGTGCCCTCCCTTGTTCCCGTGGAGCGGCTGACCACCAACGTCGCTGCGCGCTTCGGCGGGATGGTGGATTATGGCGGCCACGCTGGCGGGGTGATCGCCGGGTTGCTGCTGGGCACGGTCATGCTGCTGAACTGGCGCAGCCCTGCCCGGCTGCCAGGATTGCGCCCTTTCGCCTGGGCAGCCGGCGGCATAGGCGTGGCGGCGGTACTGATCGCCGCCGTGCTGGCGGCGCAGACCTACCCGGCCTATGCGGCGCTTGGGCCCCTGATCCCGCAGGAGCGGTTCCGCGACCGAGCCGAGCTCTACGCCCACGCCAACGACGTGCTGGCACACTATCCCGATGATCCGCGAGCCTCCTTCCTCGTGGGCGTTTCACGGTTGCAAGCCGGCGATCTGGAGGGCGCCGAACACCTCATCCGAGTGGCGCTGACGAAGCTGGAATTCCAGCAATGGCGGTTCCAGCCGCGTTTGCGCTCCGATTATCAGGCCGAGCTCGCCAATGTGCTGACGCTGCTCCATCGGGATGCCGAGGCGCAGTTGGCCGCGGCAACCGCCTGCCATGCAACTGGCCCTGCCGCTCCCGACCCGGCGTTCCGCGCCATCCTGCGCGACGCGGTGCGGTGTTAGGCTGCGTTCAGCCTGCTGCCAGTCTGCTCCTGGAGCGACCCCAGCGTGAGCCCAGGGGCCATGTCGAGCACGGCGAAGCCGCCTTCCGGCACCACCTCCAGCACGGCAAGGTTGGTGTAGACCCGGCTCACGGCGCCAACCGCGGTCAGCGGATAGTCGCAGTGGTCGACCAGGCGCGATCGGCCGTCCTTGGTGGTGTGCTCCATCAGCACCCAGAGCTGGCGCGCCCCCACCGCCAGGTCCATCGCCCCACCCACGGCGGGTACGCTGTGGGTCTCGCTGAGGGCCCAGTTGGCGATGTCGCCATTGGCCGCGACCTGGAAGGCGCCGAGCACGCAGAGATCGAGGTGGCCGCCGCGGATGATGGCAAAGCTGTCCGCTTGGTGGAAATAGCTGCCGCCGGGCACCATGGTGCAGGGCTGCTTGCCCGCGTTGATCAGCCATGGGTCTGCCTCACCCTCCGCCGGGGCCGGCCCCAGGCCGAGCAGGCCGTTCTCGCTGTGGAAGACCACTTCGCGGCCGGGCGGCAGGCTGTTGGCCACCAGCGTCGGCAGGCCGATGCCGAGATTGACGTACCATCCCTCGGGGATGTCTTGCGCCAGCCGCGCCGCCATCTGCTGCCGCGTCCAGGGCCGCGCCGTTTCGACGTAATCCGCTATGTCACTCATGAAGGGCGGCCTCGACTAGGGGTGCGGCGTCGTCCAGCGCGGCAAGCGGCAGCACGCGGTCGACATAGATTCCCGGCGTGACCACCGCCTCGGGCTCGATCTCCCCCAGGCGGACGATATGATGGGCCTGGACCACGGTCAGCTTGGCGGCCGTTGCCATCACCGGGTTGAAGTTGCGGCCTGACCGGCGGAAGGTGAGGTTGCCCCAGCGGTCCGCTTGCCAGGCTTCGATCAGCGCGACGTCACCCCGCAACGCGTGCTCCAGCACGTGGGGGCGGCCGTCGAACACCCGCTCCTCCTTGCCGTGCCCGAGCAGGGTGCCGGCGGATGTGGGGGTAAAGAAGGCCGGGATGCCTGCGCCCGCCGCCCGCAGCCGCTCTGCCAGCGTACCTTGCGGGACGACCTCGAGCTCGATGCTGCCGGCCGCGTAGATGTTCTCGAACACCACCGACCCGGCGGATCGCGGGAACGAGCAGATGAGTTTGCGCACCAGGCCCGATGCGAGCAGCCGTGCCAGCCCGCCATGCCCGCTGCCTGCGTTGTTGCAGACGATGACCAGGCTGCGCGCGCCTTGCTCGACCAAGCCCTCAATCAGCGCATCCGCTTGCCCCACTGCGCCGAAGCCCCCGAGCAGGACGGTTGCCCCCTCAGGGATGCCCTCCAGCGCCTCCGCCATGGTGCGGACGATCTTGTCGATCATGGATTCCTCCAGCAGGCGACGGCGGGCAGCGTTGAGCCGTTGATTGCGTCGGCCTCCACACCACTCCAACCAGCGGCCCAATGGCAAGCGTTGGCAAAGTGGAAACGTACGATAGGGAAGAATGCAGCGGCCGGCTAGGAGGTGGACCACTCCCCTCCCGTGCCACGGGCGAGCAAGACATGCGCCCAATCCTCGCCGCCGGTGCTGGATGGAACCATCTGCCAGCCGGCAGAAGCAAGGAGGGCAAGCTCGGCCTGCCAGGCGTCGGTTGTGGTCGGGCCCGAGTGCATTGTCGTGAGAAGCACCGCTCGAACCCGCCGGAACCGCCAGGCGAGCGCCCTAAGGGTGGCCAGCACCTCGATGCTGGACGGGGGGCCGAGAGCTCCATACCAGACGGCGGTGGTGAAGCGCCACGGGGTGGGTGCGGTTGCGGTGAAACCGGGTGGGCTGCCCACGGTAAATTGGAGGCTTGGTTGTTCCCAGTGCGACCGTGCGGCCGCCACTGCTGCGGTTGAACGGTCCACCCCAAGCAGCGAGCCGACGGAGGCGTGCAGCAGTTTGGACACGGCGCCGTCGCCGCAGCCGAGATCGAGGAGGGCGTCGGTCTGCTCCAAGCGGAGAGCTGCGGCGATGGACCGGGCAAGATCGGTCGGCCTGCGTTGACGCGGCTGGCTGGCGGCATCCCGCTCCAATTTGGCCAGCCCGTCCTCGGCCAGCATCAGGGCGGTCATGCTGGCAGCAGCGCCTGGTTCGCCGCCGGTGTGCGAAGGCTTTTGGCCGGGCGCGTTCGAGGCGGGGTGCAGCAGCTTGCGACGGCCACGCACACGGCCTCGATCTGCGTGGCAGTGAGGTCTTGCCAGAACGGCAGCCCGACCGTGCGTCGCGCGAGGTCCTCGGTGACGGGGAGCGGCTCGGCGGCGAACTGGGAAAAGCCCGGCTGCTGATGGCATCCTGAACCCCACCAGCGTAGCGTGCCGACGCCATGCTCAGCCAAAGCCGCCATGCTGTCGAGCCGGTCGGCTGGCCAGAGGATGTTCAGGGTCGAGGAGACCCAATCGGGTCCCAGGCCCGGCATCGGCCAGACCTCCGGCACGGAGCGCAGCCGGCGAAGATAGGCGCGGGTCACCCCAGCCCATCTGGACCGGGCCTCGCCCCAGCCATCGAGGGCGGCAAGGCCAATGGCCGCCGCATATTCCGAGATCTTGGCGTTGACGCCGGGCAGCACGGACTCGCGACTGCCCAAGAAGCCGAAATTGGTCAGGCGGCGAAACCGCTCCACCAGTGCGGCGTCGCGGGACAGCAGCGCGCCGCCTTCGCCCACGCCAAACACCTTGGTGGCATGCAGGCTGACGACGGCGGCGCAGCGGCCAAGCCGCATCGGGCCGCCGCGTCGCAGCGTGTCGAACCCGGCAGCGGCGTCAATCAGGACGGGAACGCCGGTTGCTTCGGCCACCCCGTCCCAGGCAGCAAGGTCCAACGGAGCGCCGAAGGGAGCGACCACGACAATGGCGCCCACCTTGCGGCGCAGGGCGAGGGCTTGCACCGCCGCCGGGTCGGGCGACCAAGTCCCGGGTTGGACATCCACGAAGTGAGGGGTGAGCCCGGCCTGGCGCACGGCACCGGCGGTGGCGACAAACGTCCAGGACGGCAACAGGCACTCGCTTCCCGGTTCAACTTCGGCTGCTTGCAGCGCCAGGGTGAGCGCGGCGGTGGCGTTGCAGGCCAGCGCCAGCTCGCCCGTTTGCAGGCCCCAATGCTGCGCCAGGCGGGTGTGAAACCGCAGCCAGAGCGGGCCGTGATTGGCGTACCACGCGTTGGTGTCGATCTCCTGCAGGTAGGGCAGGATGCGGGATGCGCTGGGCAGCCTGGGCCGGGCCACGGGGATGGCGGGCGGGCTGAAGTTGCGCGCCGGCGACCCGGTCATGACCCGGGTCCGCCCGCGGCGCTGGCCTCAGCCCAGTGCTGCAACGGCATGACGGCCCAGTCCTTCTTGCTTCAGACGGCTGTCATAGGGGTGGGTTATTACGAGATCGTTAATTTCGTGCCGGATCGCTGCGAAAATCCCGTCCCAACTGCCTAATTCATGCTGCCGCCATAGCCGGGCGGTGGGATACCAGGGGCTGTCATTGCGGCCATTAAGCCACCGCCAATCCGGGGCGAAGGGCAGCAGAACCCAAACGGGATGGCCCAGACCGCCCGCGAGATGGGCGACGGAGGTATCCACAGTGACCACAAGGTCCAGCGTGGCCATCAGCCCGGCGGTGGCCTGAAAGCTGGTCAGCTCGGCCCGCACATCGCGCAACGCGGGCCAGGCCGCCAAAGCGGGCTCGTCGCTGCTGCGGACCTCCGGCTGCAAGCTGACCACGTCGCATTGGCTGTTGAACAAGGTGGCAAAGCGCGCCAACGGGATGGAGCGGTTGGGGTCATTGACGTGGCCCTTGCTGCCGGACCAGGCGATGCCGATGCGCGGCCGGGTCTTGCGGCCGAGCCGGGCGTGCCATGGCTCGGCCCATTCCGGCGCGGCGGTGAGATAGGGCACGGCGGCGGGGATCGTGGCCAGGTCGAGCCCAAGGCCGAGCGGCAGGCTCAGCATCGGACAGGCGAAATCATGCGGGGGAAAAGCCTCGCCCTCGACGATGAAGCGCAGCCCCGGCTGTGCGGGCGGCATCACCGGCAGGAGCGCGCGGGGGATTGCGGCCAGCACCTGGGCGCCGCGGGCCAGCAGCAATGGCAACAGGCGGACGAATTGCAGCGTGTCGCCCAGACCCTGCTCGGCCATGACCAGGATGGTCTTTCCGGCCAAATCCTCGCCGCGCCAGAGCGGCTGGCAGGCTTTCAGCGGCTCGAGCCCATGGCGCTGCCAGCGCCACTCATAGGCGGGCCATCCGCGGGCGAAGTCACCCCGGACCAGGTGGCAGAGCGCCGCGCCGAAATGCGCGTCCGCCAGGTCCGGATCGCAGGCTAGGGCGGCGGCGTAGCTGGCGAGGGCCTCCTCGGTGCGGTTGAGCTCGGCATAGGCGCAACCCTGGTTGGCGTAGACGGAGGCAATGCCACGGTCCAGCGCCAGCGCGCGGTCACAGGCGGTGAGCGCTTCAGCCGGGCGCTGCAGGGCATGCAGCACGGCGGCGTGGTTGGCGTGGGCCAACGCATCGCCCGGCAGCGCCGCCACCGCTTGCTCGACGAACGGCAAGGCCTCCGCCGGGCGCCGCAGGTCCAGCAGGGCGACGCCGACGTTCATGGCGGCCAAGCCACTGTCCGGATGGTGAGCCAGGGCGTGCTGGTTGCAGGCCAGGGCTTCGGCCGGGCGGCGCAGGGCGCGCAGGGCGATGCCGCGGCCGACCAGCGCCTCCAGCCGGTTTGGGTCGAGCGCCACAGCGGCATCAAAGGCGGCCAGCGCCGCTTCAGCCCGGCGCAGGGTGAGCAGGGTGTTGCCC
>CAXTNN010000068.1:0-5154 GCA_964245545.1 uncultured Acetobacteraceae bacterium
GACCTACGGCCCGAAGCACCCGCTGGCGATTCCCCGCGTGTCCACCGTGACCGACCTGGTGCGCGCCATGGGTTGGCTGGACGAGGCGGTGTTCGTCGCCGCGCCCATGGCCAGCGTCGCCGAAGTGACCCGGTTTCACGCACCGGACTACGTTGCGGCGCTGCAGCGGGCCGAAGCGACTCAGTCGGTGAGCGATGCCGACCGCGCGCGCTACCGCATCGGCGCCGAGGGTAACCCGGTTTATCGAGAAATCTTCCGCCGGCCGATGACCTCGGCGGGCGGCGTGATGCTGGCCGCGCGGCTGACGGTGCCCGGCGGCGTGGTGTATTGCCCCGGCGGCGGCACCCATCACGGCCGGCCTGACCGCGCCTCCGGGTTCTGCTACCTGAACGACCCAGTGCTCGGCATCCTCTGCTGGCTGGATGCGGGGCTGCGCCGGGTGGTCTACCTCGATATCGACGCGCACCATGGCGACGGCGTGCAGGATGCGTTTGCCGAGGACGGCCGTGTGCTCACCCTCAGCGTGCACGAGGCAGGGCGCTGGCCGCATACCGGACTGGCGGCGGACCGGGCCGGCGGGGCGGCGCGCAATTTCCCCGTGCCCGCCGGGTTCAACGACACCGAGATGCGGGTGCTGCTGGAGGAGGCGATCCTGCCGCTGATCGCCCGGCACCGGCCCGAGGCGATCTTCCTGCAATGCGGCGCCGACGCGCTGGAGGAGGACCCGCTGGCCAAGCTGTCGCTGTCCAACAACGCCCATTGGGAGGTGGTGCGGGCGGTGTGCGGCCTGGCGCCGCGGCTGATCGTCACCGGTGGCGGAGGCTATAACCCTTACACCGTCGGGCGTTGCTGGACGGGGGTGTGGGCGGTGCTGAACGGCATCCCCATCCCGCCGCGAACGACGCCAGCGGCCGAGCAGGTGCTGCGCGCGCTGAGCTACAACCGCGCCGCTGGGCGCAACCCGCCCGAGCACTGGTTCACCACCTTGCGCGACACGCCGCGCGAAGGCACGGTCCGCCCCGCCATCTGGCGGCTGGCTGCCGGGGCGCTCGAGGAGGCCGTCACTGCATGAATCGCCGCCTGTTTCTGCTGGCGCTGGCCACGCTGCCGGCCTGTGCCCCGTTGCTGGCCGGGGCCGATGAGGGGCCGACCGCCGCCCAGCCTGAGTTGCCGAAGCAGAAGCTGGTCATCGTCACCAGCGACGGGGCCCGGCACGACTTCGATGTCGAGATGGCGACCACTCCGCAGGAGCAGGAGACGGGGCTGATGTTCCGCCCGACCGTGCCGCCCGATGGCGGCATGCTGTTCGACTGGGGCGGCGTGCGGGACAGCACGATGTGGATGCGCAACACGGTGGCGCCGCTGGATATGCTGTTCATCAACCCAGACGGCACGATCCGCCACATCGCCGAGAACACCACGCCGCAGAGCCTGGCGATCATCCCCTCAGGCGGGGAGGTGCGGGCGACGCTGGAAGTGGCGGCGGGCACGGCGGCACGGTTGCACATCAAGGTGGGGGACAAGGTGGAGGCGAAGGTGTTTGGCAACCTGCCGTCCTGATGCCGCTTGATACGGGAGAGGCTCGCTTCTAGGGTCCGCCCTGCTTGACGCCTTGGGTTTGGCGGTCGGTTCGGGGCGTGGCGCAGCCTGGTAGCGCGCCTGTTTTGGGTACAGGAGGCCGCCGGTTCGAGTCCGGCCGCCCCGACCATGAGCACAAGGAGCATTGAGGACAGATCATGCGCGCGCGTATTTTTCAGCGGCCGAAGACCGCGATGCAGTCCGGCAAGGCCGGTGCCGGGAACTGGGTGCTGGAATTCGCCACCACCCGGCCCGAGCTAAACGATTCGCTCATGGGCTGGTGGGGCCAGGGCGACACGATCGGCCAGGTTCGCCTGCGCTTCGACTCACAGGAGCAGGCAATCGCCTATGCGCAGGACAACGGCCTGGCCTATGATGTGGAAATCCCGCCCGTGGCAGCCAAGCCCAAGCCCAAGGTGTACGCCGACAACTTTCGCTTCGGCCGGTCGGAGAACTGGACGCATTAGCCGCGTTTGGGCGCCCTTAGCTCAGTTGGATAGAGCAACGGACTTCTAATCCGAAGGTCGGTGGTTCGAATCCACCAGGGCGCGCCATGCCTAATCGGTCCGACCCCGAGACATGGGCCACACCGTGTCCCTAAGACGCTGGACGATAGTTAATCTGCTCCGACCTGCGCCCGTTTCGCAGCGAGCCGTAGAACGCGCAAGTAGAACGCGCGGCCGATGGCCAGCCAATGCCGCGGAGGTAGTCATCGAGAGCCACCCGATCCGCCTCGCTCGGCTGGTCACGTGCCGCTTGCTCGATCAGTCCGAGGTAGTCTGATGGCCCGGCACCTTCTGGGTCCAGGTGGTAAACCCATGGCGGCCCAATCACCCGGGCAAGCTCGGCGAAGACCGGCAAATCGGAGCCAATCAGCCGCCCATGATTGCTCAACACCAAGATCGCAGCCCCGGAATTGGAGCCTTTGACGTAGGGCAGCAAGGCCACGTCCACGGTCTGCATCCAGCGGTCGAGTTCGTCGTCTTGGAGCCGCTCGGCGATCCTGGTGACTTGGCCAGGCGGCAGGCTGCTCACTGCGGCCTCGGCTTCGGCTTCATGCCCGGCCTCGACCCGCCCAGCGACAACGACATGCACCAGCCGGCTATTCGCCGTTCGGGCGGGCAAGTCACGCAGAGCGCCGATGTTCTTGTAGGGCTTGATGGCGCCAAGAAACCCGACAATGAAGCCGTCTCCCGGCCCGATCAGCCGCTGCCGCCGGGTTAGCCGCTCCGCCGCACTCAACCGGACGGTCGGATACGGTCCATGCGGTATCAGCACCCAAGGCTTGCTCCGATCACGCGCATAGCGTGCAGCAAATGCCTCGCGCGACGACGCGCTAAGAAAGATAAACCCGTGTGCGAGCCCATGCACCAGCCGCAGAAACGACCAAAGCAGCCAGCCATGGCGCAACTTGAACGGCACCACGTCGTGTACCGTGTAGACGATTGTTCGCCCGAGCAGCCGGGCGGCCACGAGGTACATCCCGAGCGCCAGCGACAGAACCGCCGCTTTGATCGGCCCATTCTCCGTGATCTGGTGCGTTGGAAAGTTCAGGTGCAACACGTCATAAGCAAACCAGGCGAGGTTCCGCCGCCGTGGCGACACGATGGCGCAGCCTTGCTGCTCGAGCGCAGTGAGGTAGGCGGCAAAAAAGCTGTTCTCGTGGTGCCGGCCAGGAATGGAAAGGATGCGCATCACGGGCTCAATCCGCCCCGCCTGCTACTCGCTTCCGAGTCAGACTCCTGGTGACTGATACGGCGTTCGGCACCAGGCTGGACCGCAGTCGGGCGAGCTTGGGCCGGAGGAATTCGCGATAGATTGAGAACGCAGCAAAATAGGCGAGCGCCGACCACTGGGACGACCGAAGTCCGATCCGCTTAGCATACCGATACCAATACTTTTTGTAGAAGTAATGAGTGTAGAACACCGACCAGTAAACGCGCCGCCACCGGGCGGTACGCTGGCCGCCAGTGCTTACCGTCGACGTGCTAAGGTGAATGCTGTGCGTATCGTTGGTTTGCAAAATGGTATGCTGATTGACAAACAAGTTCATCTGGTAATCGGTTTCTTCACGATAGCCATTGCCACGGGCGTAATAGTCATCGAACCCATACTGACGAACGAGATCCGTCCAGGTCAGAATGACGGCGTTTGTGAACGGCAATTCGACGTCGCCGGTGTATCGCGCCCCGCCCGTCAGTTCGCACAGGAGATAGTTGTAGGGCGGCACGTCCCGGGTGCCGTCCCCAAATCGGGCGAGCGCCTCTTCCCACGTCTCGCCATCCAGCATGTTCACTCGCCGGCCGGACACTGCCGCTGCCCCGGAGGCAGCCAGCTTGCGGCGGCACACCATGGCGTAGCCACCCTGCAGAGACTCGTCGTCGTCACAAAACAGCACCAGCTTGTTGGTGACTGCAGCAACGCCGCGGTTTCTTGAAGCGGACGCGCCGACCCGTTGCTCGTTGCGCAGCATAACGACATGCACATGCGGGTATTGCACGGCCATGCCGGCGATGACCCAGGCAGTGTCATCGGCACCCGCATCGTCGACGAAGATGATCTCGTCGACGCCCTCTTGCTGGAAGTAGCTCTCAGCCACCAGGCGCAGCGTGTAGGCGCGGTTGCGGGTCGGTACGACGATCGTGATAGCGTCGCCCGTCGTCACACCCAGCGAGACCGGCATAAGCCCACTCCAAGTCGTCGGCACCACCATGCCGGACTTGTGCTAAGAAATGATAAACGACTGTGTTTGCAGCCGGTCAGGCCAACTGCATGTCCGGCCGGCGTTAGCGGCTGGCCCTGCACGCAACGCCCCGGACCTCACCCTGTGAACGGAATGCCACCCATCGCCGTTAGGCCTGCATGAACGACATGCAGACGCAAGCCGCCACCGCCTTTGCCGCCGCACTGCGAACCTTCGCGCCGGGCCAACCGGTGTGGGTGCTGGGCCACAATGATGCGGACGGGCTTTCGGCCACGGCCCTGTTCGCCCGGGCGCTTGGGGGCGCGGGCTGGGCGGTGCGCACGCGGATCGTGGGGCGTGGCGAAAGCCCATGGTCGGACGCGATGCGGGCGGAGCTGGCGGGGGAAGCGGCCGCCGGGCTCATTGTCACGGATTTGGGCGTGCGCGCGGCGCTGCCGATGCCGGGCGCGCCGACAGTGGTGGTGGACCACCACGTGGTAGCGGACATGCCAACAGGTGCCACGGTCATCACCGGCTACGGGGCGGAGCCGATCCCCACCTCGTCGCTGCTCGCCTACTGGTGCGCTGGCACGCTGTGCGACCCGGCGCCCCTGCTGTGGTTGGCCGCGCTGGGCTTGATCGGCGACATGGCGGAGAACGCCGGCTTCGCCGAGATGGCGGCAGCGCGCCGTTACGGCATCACCGCGTTGCGCGAGGCCGCGGCGCTGGTGAACGCACCGCGGCGCACCGCCTCCGGGGATGCGTCGGCCGCGTTGACGCTCCTATTGACCGCGGACGGGCCCAAGCCGGTGGCCGCCAGCCCGGTGCTGCTGGCAGCGCGCGCGGAGGTCCAGGCGGAGCTGAGCCGGGCGCGCCGGGTGGCGCCGCGGGTG
>CAXTNN010000068.1:5164-12920 GCA_964245545.1 uncultured Acetobacteraceae bacterium
GGATGGGGTGGCGCTGATCCGCTTCAGCTCGCCCGCGCAAATCCATCCACTGGTGGCGCAGCAATGGCGCGGCCGGCTCAAAGGCGAAGTGGTGCTGGCGGCCAACACCGGCTATCGCCCTGGTTGGGTGCATTTTGCGGTGCGGTCGGCCCAGGACCGGGACCTGGTGGCGTTCCTGGCCGAGCACCGGCCGCCGGGCGCCGACGAGATGTACGGGTCTGGCCACCGCCAGGCAACGGGCGGGGCGCTGCGCCCGGCGGCGTGGAACGCGTTTGTTGCCGGGCTTGGTTTCCCCGAAGCGGGCGTGCCGGCATGACGGCGCCGATGCGCCTCGGCTTCCCCGTCAAGGTGATGGCCCAGCCCGACCTCAAGAGCAACGATACCCGGCGCTGGCAGAAGAACCCGCATCTGCGCACCTCGCTGGAATACGTGGACGCGATCCTGGACCACCTGCAGAAGCGGCGCATCACCATGTACCGCCTGTCCTCCGACCTGGCGCCATACGCCACCCACCCCGACATGCCGCAATTCCACGGCATGGTGGCCGAGAGCGACGCGGAGCTGCGCGCGCTCGGCGCCAAGGCGCGGACGTTAGACATCCGGCTGTCCTTCCATCCATCGCAGTACGTCCTGCTCAACAGCCCCGACCCGGAGCTGACGCGCAAGAGCATCTGGGACTTGTCGTCGCAGGCGGAGATGCTGGACCGCATGGAACTGGGGCCGGAAGCGGTGCTGGTGACCCATGTCGGCGGCACCTACGGCGACGTCGAGGCCAGCCGGGCGCGCTGGGCCGCCACTTGGCCGACCTTGCCGGAGCACGTGCGGCGCCGGCTGGTGCTGGAGCATGACGACATTCGCTTCTCCGCCGCCGATACGCTGTGGATCCACGAGCGCACCGGCGTGCGGCTGGTGTTTGACTACCAGCACCATTGGTGCCTCAACCCGGCCGGGCTTGACGCGATCGAGACGCTGCGGCGCATGCTCGCCACTTGGCCGGAGGGGCAGCGGCCGAAGATCCACTTCTCCTCCCCGCGCACCGAGCTGCGCGAAGTGGTGCGGATGGACAGGAAAACCAAGCGCAAGAAGAAGGCGCTGATCCCACCGATCTGGACCGGCCACGCCGACTTCACCAATCCGTTCGAGTTCGCCCGCTTCATGCGCGACGCCGCCGGGTTGGAGTTCGATGTGATGCTGGAGGGCAAGTCCAAGGATATCTCGCTGCTGAAGCTCCGGCCGGACCTGCTGCGCTACGCGCCGGACGTGGCAGCGCGGTTCGGCGTGTTTCCCGCGCAAGGGACGGCGCTGGCCGAGGAGGAAGCCGCGCTTGAGACCGAGCACGACCCGAAGGACGACCAGGACGTGGACGAGGCGGCCTAGCTAAGCGAAGCGCCGCAAGCGGAACACCTCCGCCGGGTTCGCCGCTCCGGTGGCACAGGCGGCCAGCAGTTCGCCCACGGCGGCCGAGTGCTTGAACCCGTGGCCGGAGCAGGCGGAGGCGGCCAGTACGTGCTCCCGGCCGGGCAGGGTGTCGATCACGAAGCCATGGTCCGGCGTGACGGTGTAGAGGCAGGCCGTGGCGCGCTGGCACTCCCCCGTCACCCCGCGCAGGCGGCCGGCGACGTGCTGCTCGAACATCATGGCCGACTCGGCCGGGCTCACCGTGCGGTCCACCCCGTCAGGGGAGACGGGGCTGCCATACTGCTCCGTCGCCACCTTCACCGCGGACGTGCCGGGGAGGGCGGGGAAGCCGTAGAGGTAGTCGGTATCACGTGTGCCGTGCATCCAGATGAACACGGGGAAGCGGTCGGGCGCATAGGCCGCCGGGTCGCTTGCCGCAAACCAGTGCAGCACTTGGCGGTACACACCGGCCACCTGCGGCAGGCGGCCGCCGGCGAGCTCCGGCAGCCAGGCGCCCGCGCTTAGGATCACCCGGCCAGCATGGATCACGCGTTGGCCTGTGGTGACGGCCACGCCGCCGGGCCCGTCCTGCAACCCGGTGACCGCCTCGCCGCTGTGCAGCACCGCCCCGGCCTCCCGTGCCAACCGAAGCTGCACGGCGATGCAGCGCTCCGGGAACACCAGCCCGGCGCTCGGCTCCCAATACGCCATCTCGTTGCCGGACAGGCCGAGTTGCGGCCAGCGGCGGCCAAGCTCGGCGGCGCCCAGCACGTCATGCGGGATGCCATACTCTTGCGCGACCGCAATGGTGCGCCGCACAAAGTCGCCCTTGCCGTGGTGGCTGGACGCGCCCTCGCGCGGACCGATGATCAGCCCGCCGGTTTGCAGGAATAGGCTCTCCCCGGTTTGCGCCTCCAGCTCGCGCCATATCTCGTGCGAGCGGCGCACCAGCGGCGCGTATTCGGGGCCTTCACCCACCGCCAGGCGGGTGATGCGCGTCTCGCCGCCACTTGACCCGAGGTGATGCGGAGGGTGGAACCGGTCGATCCCCACGGCGCGCAGCCCGGCCCGGGCCAGCCGGTGCAGCGCGGCGCTACCCATCGCGCCGAGACCGACCACCACCACGTCCGCCGTTTCTGCCATGCCGGTTTTCCCTCATTTCGCACACGATGTAGGGTCGCCTCAACGACCGCAAACGGGAGGAGAACCGCGCCTTGGTCCATGAGCAACTCGACGGCATCGACCCTGCCACCTACGCACCCTATGCCGACCCGCGCGACTACATCACGAGCTGGACCGACCGCATCTGGATTGCCCGCGGCCTTGGGCACCTGCGGGACCATTACGCGCCGGAGGTGAAGGTGCACACCGCCTATGGCGAGACCTACGGGTTCGACCACGTGATGCGCAACTCGATCCAGCGCATGTCCGCCTTCCACAACCGCGGCGGCGGGCATGACGACGTGGTGTGGGAACAGCGCGGCCGCGACGGCTTCATCAGCAGCCACCGTGTGCTGAACAACGCCGTCCACAACGGCTATTGGACCTACGGGCCGCCCACCGGCAAGCAATGGGTGAACCGCGGCACGGCGCATTGCCTGGTGCGCGGCGGCAAGGTGGTGGAGGAATGGGTGATGCGGGACGAGTTCGTGGTCCTGCAAGACCTGGGGCTGGACCCGTTTGCCGTGGCGGCGCAACTGGCCCGGTCTTCCCCCGTGCTCGGCACCGCCATTGCCACGGAGGCAAGCGGCGCGTTTGCCGGGCGGTTTGCCGACCCGGTGCGGCATGGCATGTCCGGCGAGCGGCCGCACCGGCACGACGCCGAATGCCGCATGGTGGCCGAGCTGTTCGATCGGGCCTGGAACGGCCGCTACATGGACGAGGTGGCCCGTTTCTGCGCCGACACCATCGCCATCCAATCCGTGCGGCTGCGCCGGGCCATGGGGGTGGCGCCGTATCAGAACGAGCTGATTGACCTGTTGGCCGCGTTCCCGGACGGCCAGGTGGAAATCCGCGATTTCAGCACCCATGCCTCGCCCGATCTTGGCCTGCGCGTGGCGGCGATCTGGCTGCTGCGCGGCACCTATTGCGGCGTGCCCGCCTACGGGCCGGTGAACCAGGCGCCGGTGGCCGTGCTCGGCTCGTCGCATTTTGAGTTCCGCCGCGGCAAGATTATCCGCGAATGGCGTATGTATGATGAGATCGCCATCATCGCGCAGATCCTCCGGTCGGAAAGCGCGTAGCGTGGCGGCGGCAGCAAGCGCGGGGTCCCTCTTGCTAGTGCATGGCTGGCCTGCGTAGAGTTGTGCATTCGAATGCAATGCCTCGGGGGAGCAACAATGACGAGTCCCGGCCACTATGCTCCCACCGGTGCCCCCGTGCTGGAGGCGCGCGGGATCACCAAGCGGTTCGGCCATGTCGAAGCGCTGCGGGGCGCCGACTTCACCGCCTACCCGGGCGAGGTGACCGCCCTGATCGGCGACAATGGCGCGGGCAAGAGCACGCTGGTGAAAATCCTCTCCGGCGTGAATAAGCCGACCAGCGGCGAAATCCTGGTCGCCGGCAAGGCGGTCACGTTCAACTCGCCCGCGGAGGCGCACGCGGCCGGCATCGAAACCGTCTACCAGGACCTGTCGGTCGCGCCGGACCTGACACCCAGCGCCAATATGTTCATGGGCCGCGAACGCCGGCTGCCCGGTTTGCTCGGCAAGCTCGGCTTTCTCGACAACGCGGCCATGCGGCGCGAAAGCCAGCAAGCCTTCGCCCGGCTGAGCGTGTCGCTCAAAGACATGGATGCGCCCATCGCCAGCCTTTCCGGCGGGCAGCGGCAGAGCGTTGCCATCTGCCGCTCCATCATGTGGGCGCGCAATGTTGTCTTTATGGATGAGCCGACCGCAGCGCTTGGCGTGCTGCAAACCGGCCGCACGCTGGAGCTGATCCGGCGGATCAAGCAGTCCGGCATCGCGGTGGTGCTGATCAGCCACAACATGCGCGACGTGTTGCAGGTGGCTGACTGCATCGAGGTGTTGCGCCTCGGCCGGCGCATTACCCGGCTGCGCAACGAGGGGCTTTCGGTGCAGGACTTGGTGGGCGCCATGACGGGCGCGCTCGACGCAACGGAGGAGGCAGCGGCATGACTCAAGACGTGGTCGGCAGCACATCCGGCCCGGCCTTTGTGGCCGACGCCACGCTAATGCCAAGCTCCGGCATGGCCAAGCGGCTGCGCATGGTCGCCGGGTCGTCGCCGTTCTACATGTTGGTGATACTGGTGCTGATGTGCGCGTTCTTCGCCATCATGCGGCCCACCACCTTCGCCAGCGTGTTCAACGTCCGCAACATCTTCCTCGATGCATCCACCTTGCTGATCCTGTCGATCGGCATGACCTACGTCATGATCGCCGGGGGGTTCGACCTTTCGATCGGCTCCGTCCTGGTGTTCGCCGGGGTTGCCGCCGCCAAGACCATGGAGGCGATGGGCACGGATGGGGCGGGGACGGTGCTGGTCGGCACCGCCGTGGCCCTGGCCGCGGGCGCCGCCTGGGGGTTGTTCAACGGCTTCTGCATCTCCCGCCTGCGCGTCTCTGCCCTTATCACCACGCTTGGGACCATGGGGTCGGCTTTAGGCGTGTCCTACCTCGTGACCGATGGCAACGACATCCGCACCGTTCCCAACTCGCTGATCGCCATCGGCACCGGCAACCTGCTCGGCATTCCTTACCTGGTGATCATCACCGCCGTGTTCACCATCATCGGCATGGTGTGGCTGCATTCAACCCAATATGGGCGGCATACCTTCCTGGTTGGCTCCAACCCCGAAGCGGCGCGGCGGGCCGGCATCAACGTCAACAATCATCTGCTGTCGCTTTACCTGCTGAGCGGATTGCTGGCCGGGATTGCCGCCATGCTGTCGCTCGGGCGGTTTTCCACCACGACGCTCGAAGGCCATGGCACCGACCCGCTGGAGGCCATCACCGCCGTGGTGCTGGGCGGCACCAGTCTTTCAGGCGGCAGCGGCACGGTGATCGGCACGGTGATTGGGGTGTTCATCCCCGCCGTGCTCGCCAACGGCTTCATCATCATGGGCGTTGAGCCGTTCTGGCAAATGGTGGTGATCGGCTTCGTGGTGATTGCCGCCGTGTATGCCGACCAACTCAAGCGCCGCAGCCGCGAGCGTGGCTGACCTCTCGACACAAAGGACTGACCCAATGCGCCTGACGCTGACCGCCTGCCTGTGCGCCTCGATGGCGGTGCTCGCCACCACCGCCGCCCGGGCCGCGCCGCCTCGCATCAAATACGTCATGGGGCTGACCGGCAATCCGTTCTACACCACCGTCGGCTGCGGGGCGATGGAGATGGCCAAGAAGCTCGGCGTCAGCCTCGACATCCAAGGCCCAACCCAATACCAGCCCGCATTGCAGTTGCGCGTGCTTGATGCCGTGATTGCCGCCCATCCTGACGGCATCATGTTTGTGTCGACCGACCCGGTGGCGCTCAACCCGACGCTGCTGCAGGCCAAATCCATGGGCATCAAGATCATTTCGATCGATGGTGACCTCAAGGACATGGACATCGCGCTCTCCAATGTTCAATCCGACAACGGCGAAGGCGGGATGCAGGCGGCCCGCGCGCTGGCGGCGGCCATCGACGACAAGGGCACGGTGATGGCGCTGGAAAATTCGCCCGCGGCCGTCGTGTCGCAGCAGCGCCTGCAGGGCTTTGAGACCGAGATCAAGAAGCATCCCGGCATCACCTATCTCGGCGTCCAGTTCAGCGCCAACCAGACGGCCAAGGCGGCCTCGCTGGTCACCTCCACCGTCGCCGCGCATCCCGACCTGAACGGCATCTTCACCATCACCACCAACAACACCGAGGGCGCGGCCACCGGCGTGCGCGAGGCGGGCGAGGTGGGCAAGATCAAGATCGTCGGCTTCGACACCTCCGACCCGATCGTGCAGGACATCAAGGAAGGGATCGTCACCGCCGACGTGGTGCAATACCCCTATCAGGTCGGCGAATTGGGGCTGCAGATGATGGTGGACGCGCTGGACGGCAAGCCGGTGCAACGCGAGGTGCACACCCCGTTCGTCATTGCCACCCAGGCCAACATCGACACGCCGGACGTGCAAAAGTTCATCTACAAGACGAAGTGCGAATAGCCGCACCGCGGGGGGGAGGGCGCCTCAGCCGGCAAGTTTCGCGGATTGGCGCTCCACCAAGCTGGCCGCCATCACGCTGTTGATCACGCGGCCGCCCGGCTCGGCGATGCGGCGCAGCAGGATGTCCACGGCGCAGCGGGCCATGCTGACCGAGTCCTGGTGCGCCGTGGTCAAATGGTAGCCAGGCCGCGCCGCCTCCGCCACGTCGTCATAGCCCACGATGGAAATGTCGCGGGGCACGCACAGCCCCAACTCAAAACGGCACGCATCCATGGCACCCATGGCGATCTGATCGTTGGTGCAAAACACCGCTTCGGGCCGTTCCCGCGCGGCACAAAACCGCAGCAGTGCCTCGCGGCCGCCGGCATAGGAGTAGTCGGTCTGCTCCACCGGCACGCGCCTGATCCCGAGCTTAGCCAGCCCGGCGACAAAGCCACGCCGCCGCTGCTCGCTGACATAGGCGTCGCGCGGCCCCGCCAGGCATAGGAGGCGCCTATGCCCCGCCGCATGCAGCCGGGCCGCGATACGCGCGGCCGTTTCACCGTGGTTGGAGGTCACGCCATCGACGGCAATCCGCGGCGAGTGGCGGTTGTAGAGCACCAGCGGCACGCCGCGCGCCTGAATCTCTCGCATCGCCGGCTCGGCCAGCAGCACGCAGGAAATCAGCCCGTCCAGCGGGTATTCCAAAATGCCCTGCAGGCCGCTTATTCCTGCGCCGTCTCCCTCCGCGGTCACGAGCAGGAACTGCTTGCCTGCCGCGGCCAGCGAGTCGCCTAGCGCGTACACCACGTCCGGATTGCCGCGCAGGGTGTAGCGCGTCGCGACCACGCCAACCAAGTTGGAGCGCTGGGTGATCAGGCTGCGGGCAAGCGCATTCGGCAGGTAGCCCAATTGGTCCGCGACCCTGGTCACCAGCGCGCGGGTGGCGGGCGAGATGCTGCTGCCCGGCTGGAAACACCGCGACACGGTGGACTGCGCCACCCCCGCCGCCCGCGCCACGTCGTAGGAGGTGGCGCGATGCGTGAGGATGCGGCGGGTCATCCCGGTTCAGCCCCAGGAGTCAGGCGGCGCGCACCTGCACGTCATACGGCAGCAGATCCAGCCGTGCGATGTAGCCGGAATGGTCCAGCGCGTAACCCGCTTCCCGCGCCGCCGCCACCACCTCCGCGCTCCACACCGGGTGCTTCTTGTGGTCGCCCGCG
>CAXTNN010000068.1:12930-14431 GCA_964245545.1 uncultured Acetobacteraceae bacterium
CGCCCGCGGTGATCACGGCGAGTTCAGCGGCACCATCTCCCACCGCGGCCACCGTGCGCCAGCACTCCGCCGGCACCGAAAATACCTCCTGGCTTTGCGCCCGCACCGGCGCCGCATCATCCAGCGTCACGTCGATGGCGCCGGCAAACACCATCAGCACTTGCTTTTCCGCCAGCTTGAAGCTGCCGACACGCTGGCCCGGCTCGATGCGCAGCCACTCCACCGAGAAGCCGTGCGGGTTGCCGATCGGCGCCGCCTGTTCCAGGTCCTGCGTCATGCCGTGCCCAATCACGGGCGCCAAGGAGCTGGCGTGGCCGGGCAGAACGCTGTCCAGCAGCGCGCGGCTGGAATAGGCGCGGGCTTCGCGCGCCACGGTACGGCGGCGCATCGCGGCCTCGTCGAACCGGCGCAGGCTGTGCACCGTGGCGGTGTCGAGCGGGGTGACCAGCTCGCTCTCGTCCGGCTTGGCGGCGCCCGCCTCGGTGTCGACCAGCTTGCTGTCCTTGGTCAGGTAGAGCCCGTGCTGCGCCGCCGTGTTCAGGATCGACGGGTGCCAGATGATGCCGCCAGTGTCGTCACCCCCGAGCGCGGTGAAGATCCAGCCGTCGTCGTCGCCCACGTTGCTGAAGCCACGGAAGATCCAGGTGGGGATGCTCACCACGTCCCCGACCCGGCCGATGATCTCGCCATCGCGGCCGTCGGCCCCCCAGCGGAACACCCAGGTCCCGCTGTAGATCATGAACACTTCGGCCGTGTAATGGATATGCAGGTTGTTGGTCGTGCCCGGCGGCATGGCGGCGCAGCCCAGGCTGAAGCCGTGCGGCTCGGTGATGTTCACCACCTGGTCGGCCGACTGTGTCACCCCGGCGCCGATCAGGGAGTAGTTCTCCTTCTCGGTCGACCCCGGCATCTTGCAGTCGATGAACGCGAGTTTGCATGCAACCATGTCGCTGCGCCGGATCAGGCGCGTTGCCGTATCAATCACTGTCTTGTCCCCCTACTTGAGTGCCAAGCCGGGCCATCCTAGCCTGCATTCGAATGCACTGTGAAGCTGGGGCCTATCATGCAACCGCTCAACCCCATCGCCTACGCGCCTTACCGTGATCCGCGCGATTACATCCTGAGCTGGACCGACGTCATCTGGGTCGACCTCGCCATCGGCCGCCTTGCCGAGCATTACGGGCCCGGCGTGCAGGTGCATACCGCGTATGGCGAGAGCTACGGGTTCGACGCGGTGATCGCCAATTCGGTGCAGAAGTTCTCCGCCTTCCCCGACGCCGGCGCGGGGCTGGGCGAAGACGTGATCTGGGAGCAGCGCGGCCCCGGCGGCTTCATCAGCTCGCATCGCCTGCTGAAGACCGGAACGCAGACCGGCTATTCCGGCTATGGCCCGCCCAGCGGCCGCAGCTTCGTCTCGCGCTCGATCGCGCACTGCCTGGTGCAGGACAACCGCATCGTGGAGGAGTGGCTGGTCCGCGACGAAATCGCCATCCTCCATGCC
>CAXTNN010000069.1:0-14353 GCA_964245545.1 uncultured Acetobacteraceae bacterium
CTACTCCGCTGCGCGGCACCGTCGCTAGAACAGATGCGCAAGACCGCCCATTTTGCCGCTGCTGTGGCGCGGCAAAGGCACGGCCGCGGACGACTTTGGCCGAGCAGACCGCTGCGGCTGATGCAGCAACGAGGTGTGTGGCCAGCAAATTTGTATTATCTTACGTCAATAAAGTTATACAAACCGACTGGAGCATCGGCTCCAGCAACTATTGTTAAAATACTCATGCGTAGCTGGATTTTAGCTGTGGTGTCCCCAGACCGGTCGGATGCGGTCCACGGCGGAAAGCACGCGGCCGATTGGAACGGAGGCAGACGACACGCGTTGTTGATATCGAGCAGGTTGAGCCGGGTAGGTGTTTGTCCCTAGGAGTGAGGCGTCACGGCCCGTTGATGACCGGGGCAAGTCAGCCGCTAGGCGAGACAGCCTATTTGAGCGAAATCTCAAATTTGACACGAGGGTTGGCCGTGTTTGGGCTTGGCTTTAATGTATGAAACCGCTTTAACGCATGTGCCACAGCGCCGACGCGCGGCCTTGTAGTAGGCGATAGTAGCTTGGGACGGTTGGTGGGCCAAAACGGCCGGTGTCATGCCGAGATGCCGGTGAAGTTTGTTTCTCTGCTAACAATAATAAGTTAATGGGCGGAAACAGAGCTGTAGGTTCATTTGTCCTGGCCCTGCTTGTGGCGTGAAGCAGGGTCTGCGTTTAGACGCGCGGAGTGAAGATGAGAGTTGCCATCGTACACGACTACCTCAATCAGTACGGGGGCGCCGAGCGGGTGCTCGACGAGCTCAAGCTGATGTATCCCGAGGCACCCGTCTATGCGTCCATCCACGATCCAGACCGCATGCCGGAGCGCTACCGGCAATGGGACATCCGCACCTCCTGGTTGAATCGGGTGCCGCTGGCCAATCGCAAGCACCAGATGCTGCTGCCGCTCTACCCGATGGCGTTCGAGGGCTTCGACCTGAGCGAGTATGACCTGGTGGTGACGAGCTCCAGCGGCTTTGCCCACGGCGTGCTGACCCAGCCGGACACGCTGAACGTCTGCTACTGCCATTCGCCGCCGCGCTTCCTCTGGGACTACCATCGCTATGCCGACCGGGAGCACCTGTCGCGGCCGGCGCGCGCCCTGCTTGCCTCCCAGCTCATCAAGCTGCGGCAGTGGGATCGTACCAGCGCCAACCGCACCGACGTGTGGGTCAGCACGAGCAATGTCGTGCAGAAGCGCGTGCTTCGCACCTACAGCCAGCCAAGCACAATTATCTCGCCGCCGGTGGACACCACCCGCTTCGACGTCGGCGACGGGAGTGGCGGGTTCTACCTGATGCTGATGCGTTTGGTGGGCTGGAAGCGGCCCGACATCGTCATCGACGCGTGCACTCGGCTTTCGCTCAAGCTTGTCGTGGCAGGAGACGGACGCGAGCTGCAGGCGCTCAAGGAGCGGGCTGGCCCGACAATCCAATTCATCGGCCGGGTCAATGACACGCAGATGCGTGAACTTTACCGCGACTGCCGGGCGTTGATCCTGCCCAGCGAGGAGGATTTCGGCATCACCCCGCTGGAAGCCATGGCGTCCGGCCGGCCGGTGATCGCCTACGGCCGCGGCGGCGTGCTGGATACCGTGGTGCCTGGCAAGACCGGCGTGTTCTTTGGCGAGCAAACAGCAGAGTCGGTGGCGGGCGCCCTGGTCGGCTTCGATCCTGACCAGTTTGATCCCGACATCATCCGCCGCCATGCCGAAGGGTTCGACAGCGTGGCTTTCCGGCGCCGCATGCGCAGCTTGATCGACAGCCAATTGGCGCGAGCCGCCGCCAGCCAGCCGAAACCAGCCCTCAGCTATGCCAGGCCCGCGGACGTCAAGAGCCCGGCCCAGCCCGTGGTGATGGCCGAGTGAGCCCTCCCCGGCCTGCGGCGCGGCGGCCTCAGGTGCGAAGCGCCGTTCGGGCCGTGCCCTGTGTTCAAGCGGCCGCTTGCCTTGACGCGATCATTTTGAATAACGATTTTTCGCAGCAATGCCACTTGCGCCGCCGCTCTGGGCGCACCGCAATCAGGATGGGATGCCGCACGTGACAGCCTTGATCAGAGCGCCCAGCTCGCAAAGTGACATTTCTGCCACCCTCTACCGGGAGAGCGCGCTCGAGCGGCCGTCGGTGGAGATCACGCCGCTGCAGGCTGCACTGCGCTACAAATGGTTCATCCTGGCCTTTGCCGCCGTGGTGACGGCGCTGACCACGTTCTTGATCCAGCAGCTTCCCGTCACCTACACCGCGTCGGCCTCGCTGATGGTGGACGCGCGCAAGCTGCGCGTGACTGATGGGGCGAGCGTGCTGTCGGACCCGACGCTGAACATCGAACAGCTCCATACGGTGATGGAGGAGCTGCACTCGGCGCGGGTGGCGGAGGCGGTGATCCAGCAGCTCAACCTGCGGCAAAACCCGCTATTCTGCGCCAAGACCACGTTTTCCCAGCGGCTGCAGGCGAGCATCGGCACCTTGATCGGCAAGCCGGCCCCGGCCGCGCCGGTGACCTGCGACATGTCGATGACGGATGCCACTGACAAGCTGCTGAACGGCGTTTCAGCATCCAATGACGGCAAGTCTTGGATCATCAAGGTGAGCGCCGACGCCAGCACGCCCGACCTGTCGACGCAAATCGCCAACGCTTACGCGCAGGCTTTCGTGGTCGAGCAACGCCGCCAAGTGAGCGACACCACTGACCAAGCCAGCGCCTGGCTGACCAATTACCTGCGAACGTTGCGCGACCAGGTGCAGCAGGCGGATGCCGCGGTGGAGGCGTTCCAGCAGAAGAACCAGCTCACGCCGCTGCGGCTGGGCGAAACGGTGGTTACGCAGCGTTTGGCGGACCTCAACGCCCAACTCGGTGAAGTGACCGGGCAGCTCTCGGAGCGGGAGGCCGAGCAGCGTCAAGCGCAGTCTGCCGGCGGCTCGATCAACGCCGGTTCGCCCGCGGTGCTGGCCTCGCCGGTGATCCAAGGGCTGATCGCCAAGCAGGCCGACCTGCAGGCGCAACAGGCTGAACTCAGCGCCCGCTTTGGCGACAACTACCCGTCGGTGCAAGCCGCCAACGGCCAGTTGGCGCGGCTGCGGCAGGCGATCCGGACCGAAGTAGGCAAGGTTTCGGCCGGGTTGAACGAGCAGGTCAACGCACTGGCGGCACGCAAGGCGCAGCTCACCAGCGAGGTGCAGTCGCTGCAAGCCACCTCCGGAGTTCAGGGCGGCGCCAACATCCGGCTGCTATCGCTGCAGCGGGAGGCGGAGAGCGAGCGCAAACTTTATGAGTCGCTTCAGACCCGCCTGCACGAAGTCGATGCCGAGCAGCACATGCAGTGGCCGGAATCGAGCGTCGTGGTGGCAGCGCGTACTCCGCTGGCACCGTCATTTCCGCGGCTGAAAATGATGGTGACCGGCGTGTTCCTGGTTTCGCTCGGCATCGGCAGCGGCATCGCGTTCGCCCTCGCCATGGCGGCGCGGACGTTCCGTGACGTGGACCAGGTGGAGGGAGAAACCGGCGTCCGCGTGTTGGGCCTGTTCCCGCAGCCGCCGCGCCGGGCCACGGCCCGGGAAATGGTGAACTCACGTCCCGGCTCGCTAGAGGCCGAAACGGTGCACTACACCCTGGCCAACCTTATCCGCGGACGGGACACGATGCGTCCCTCCAGCAACGGCTGGGTGGTGATGGTCTCCTCTGCCCTTCCCGGGGAAGGCAAGTCCTCCCTGGCGGCAGCGCTGGGCCAGGCGGCGGTCCGGCTTGGCATGTCGGCAGCCCTGCTGGAGGGCGACGTGCGCGCCGACGCCCCGCGCGGCCGCCGCGCCTCCCGTGGCGAGCCGGAGATTGTGGCGCCGCTGAACGGGGGGGACCAGATGCCCGGCCAAGCCGTCAGCAAGGTGGTCGACCGTTCATTCCTGCATGTCCTGTCGTTGCGGTCGCTGATCCCGGGGGTGCGCCGCCTCACCGGGTCAAGCGAAGTTGCCACGATTATCCGCAACCTGCAGGCCCAATATGAGCTCGTCATCGTCGACACTCCGCCCTTGCTCGCGGTGCCGGACGCGCTGACCATGGCACCCTTGGTTGACGACACGATTTTGGTGGTGGATTGGCGCAGAACCCCGCGGCGCTCGGTGATGGCTACCGTCAAGGTGCTGATGCGGGCGAACATGGAGGTCACCGGCATCGTGCTGTCCAAGGTGAACCTGCGCCAATTTGCCCGCCAGCGCACCAGCGAGGGGCTTTACGCCCGCGGCTACAAGGGCCACAGCGTGGCGGTCGCCGACTAGCGCGGCACCGGTTGGGACGGTCTGTGCCGGCCTTGCGCTAGGAATGTGGGCGCGGGGAGCTTGGCTGTCGTGGCGCGGCCACGCTGATCACAGAGCCGCCTTGGGGTTTTTGCAATGAGAGTCGGAATCGTCACTGCCAGGATCGGGTTCAATGACGGCCAGGGCCGCGTGAACCGTGAGATCGCCAGCGAGGCCTTGCGGCAGGGCCATGAGGTTATGTTGTTCGCCGAACAGGTTGACGAGGACATGGCGGGGCGGCCCGGCGTGCATCCGGTGCTCGCCTCGCCGCCGAAATGGGCGCCGACCCGGCTGATCCGCGACCAGTTGTTCGCCATCCGCTCGCATCGCCAGATCAACGACCCGGCGCATAAATGCGACGCCCTGCTGTCCAACGGCTTCGCCACCTACACCAAAAGTGATGTGAACGCCGTGCATTTCGTGCACAGCGCTTGGCGCCGCAACTCCTGGCACCCGTGGCGCCTGAAGCGGGACGCGCGCTCGTTCTATGACTGGACCTACGGCACGCTCAATGCCCACCTGGAGAAGGATGCGTTCCGCCGGTCGCGGCGCGTGGTGGCAGTGTCGGAAAAGGTGCGGCAGGAGCTGATGGAGATCGGCGTGCCGGAAGACCGGGTGCTCACCATCCTGAACGGGGTGGACGCGGCCGAGTTCTGCCCCGGAACGGCCGAACGGGAGCGCTTCGGGCTGCCGGCGGACGCGCGGATCGCCTTGTTCGCCGGAGACATGAAGTCGCCGCGGAAAAACCTGGACACGGTGCTGCGCGCCTTGCCGGATGCGCCCGGACTGCACCTGGCAGTGGCAGGGCGGGAGGAGGGCACCCCCTACCCCGCTCTGGCGCAAGCCTTGGGCGTGACCGATCGGGTGCACTTCCTTGGCTTCCAGCGGGCGATGCCGGCGCTGATGCGCTCGGTGGACCTCATGGTATTTCCATCCCGCTACGAGGCCTGCCCGCTGGTGCTGCTGGAAGCGCTGGCGTCGGGGCTCCCCGTTGTGACCTCGCGCAGTGCCGGTGCCGCCGACTTCGTGACGCCCGCGGTCGGCGCGATGCTGGACGACTGCGACGATGCCGGGCTGCTCGCCAAGACGATCAACTGCGTGCTGAAAGACGAGGCGCAATTCCTCGAAATGTCCAAGCAGGCGCGCGCGCTGGGCCAGTCGCTGTCCTGGCCGGCAATGGCCCGGCGCTACATCGAGCTGCTGCAGGATGCCGCCGAGCGAAAGCGATTCGATGCTTGACGGCATCGCCGCACCCGCCGCGGTTGCCAGCACACGCCCGCTTTCCGTGCTGCAGATCGGCATGGAGTGGTTCACCCCGGGTGCCGCGGGCGGCTTGTCCCGATATTACAGCGATTTGTTCAAGTCGCTTCCCGGCACCGGCATCGCGCCGCTGGGCTTGGTTTGCAGCCCGGACAACGTGGCCGAGTTGACGGAAGGCCGGGTGCAGAGCTTTGCCCCAGATGGCGCATCCACGTTCGACCGCGTGAAGGGCGTCCGCCGCGCCGCCGCCTCCATACTCCGCCAGCGGCCGGTGGACTTGGTGGCATGCCACTTCGCCCTGTATGGGCTGCCCGTGCTCGACCGCATCCGCCACCTGCCGATGGTCTACCATTTTCACGGGCCATGGGCGGAGGAGTCGGGCCGCGAGGGTGAGCGCAGCCTGTCGGTGCTGGCCAAGCGCGCTCTCGAGCGCCTGGTTTACCGCCGGGCCGCCCGCGTCATCACGCTCTCCGACGCCTTCGCCGACTTGGCCGAGCGGCAATACGGCGTCCGCCGCGACCGGCTGCGCATCATTCCCGGCAGCGTGGACATCGAGCGGTTCGCCATCCCGCAGTCGCGCATGGACGCACGCGAGGCGTTGGGCTGGCCCGCTGACCGTCCCATTCTAATCACGGTGCGCCGGCTGATGGCGCGAATGGGACTGGACCGGCTGATCACGGCCATGCAGTCCGTGGTTCGCGCCCAGCCAGAGGTTCTGCTCTGCATCGCCGGCCGCGGTCCGCAGGCGGCGATGCTGCAGGCCCAGGTGGATTCGCTCGGACTGAGCAAGAACGTCCGCTTGCTCGGCTTCCTGCCGGACGCCGAACTGCCGCTGGCCTATCGCGCGGCCGACATCAACCTGCTGCCGAGCGATGCGCTGGAAGGATTTGGCTTGTCGGCGGCTGAAGCGCTGGCGGCCGGCACGCCCACCATGGTCACCCCGGTGGGTGGCTTGCCCGACGTGGTGCGAGAGCTTTCGCCAGACCTGATCTTTCAATCGGGAGACAGCGAGCAGTTGGCCGAAGGCCTGGTCGCCGCTCTGGGCGGCCGGCTGCGCCTGCCTGGGAGCGATGACTGCCGCGCCTATGCTGCCAGCCGGTTCTCACTGGCCCTTTGCGGGCGCCGGGTCGCTGACGTGTACTGCGAGGTGGTATGACGTCTTCGTACCATCCCGCGATCTTTACCGCCAGGACGGCGCCGCTTTTGTATGAGACAGCCGTTGCGGCCGGGGATCCGAGACCATGCCACCGCCTACCCTGATGCACAGCCCAGCCGGCATGGCGCTGCCATCGATGCGGCACGCCGGGCAAGCCAAGCCGTATCGGCGCCTGATGCAGCCGGCTTGGCAGCAATTCTGGCTGATGCTCGGCATCATTCTGGTGACGGACACGCTGTCCCGCGGCTCGGGCGTTGCCGGACGCGCTTTCTTTATCGTGTCGGCTGCCGCCGCCTGCATCTACTACATGCGGAAGTCGCCCTGGCTCTACGTCACCATGTCGCTGTGGTTCTGGACGGTGACGCCGCTTGCACGCCGCCTGATTGACTATCACGCCGGCTTCGACCCGGTGAACTACATCCTTGGCGTGCCGGAGTTCCTATCGCTGCTGATGGTTTGGAGCATCCTGAACAGCCGCGAGCTGATGCGGTTGCGCGAAACCATCACCGGCTTGTTTATCGCCGTGCCGATCATGTACGGCATCGGCGTGAGCTTTGTGCAGGGGCAGGTCGTGTCCGGCGTGGTCGGCAGCGCGGACTGTATCGGGCCGCCGTTGTACTACTTCTACATCCTCGCCAACTGGCGCCGCATCGGCGAGCTGGAGCCGATCCTGACCCGCTTCCTGGGCATCAATATTTCCGTGGTGTGCCTCTATGCGGTGTTCCAATTCGTGGCGCCGCCGGCTTGGGACACGGCCTGGATGATCAATAGCGGCTTGCCCGGCGTGGGCTCGCCCGATCCGTTCCAGATAAGGGTATTTTCCACCCTCAACCAAACCGGCACCTTGGCGAGTTGGCTCAGCACGTCGCTCCTGTTGTTCCTGCACTTCAAGAACCGGGCAACGCCATTCCTGGTGCCGGTGGCCGCGGTGCTGGTGTTGCTCACCTTCGTCCGCTCGGCTGCCGGGTCGGTGCTGGTGGCCTACCTGGTCGCCGCCCTGCTTGGCCGCGGCGGTATTTTTAAGATGTTGATAATCGCGACGATGGGCGTGGTGCTGTCGCTCTCGGTGCTGTCCATCGTGCTGCCGCAAATGAGCGAGCTGATCGCGCAGCGGGCTTCGAGCGTGGAAGATTTGCAGCATGATACCAGCGCCAACGACCGCGCGTATCTCTATGAGCAAACGCCAAGGGCGATCGCTGCCGCTCCGTTCGGGATCGGCATCGGGGCGATTGGCCGCGGCGCCGTCTCCAAACAGGACAACGACGACCTGGCGGTGATCGACTCCGGCCCGCTCGGCATCTACCTGCCGCTTGGCTGGGTGATGGGCACGGTCTACATCGTGGGCCTGGTGCTCATGGTGGTGCAGGCGTGGAGCGCTGCCCGCCTCACCCGGTCGCAAGCAGCCATCGCGCTGACCGCCGCCGCTGTCGCGCAAGTGTCGCTGCTGCCATTCTACAACGTGCTGGGAATGGCCGGGCTGCTGCTGTGGTTTTCCGCCGGCTACAGCGCCTGTATCGGCCTGGAGGCGCGCACCAGCCGCCAGATCGCCACCCGCCCCGTGGACCGGTTTGCGCCCTTGCCGGCGGTCGGCAACGACCGGGCGATGCCATGAGCCCGACCACCATCCTGCTACTGCTGAAGCGCGTTGACTGCGTGGATGGCGTCGCATCCTACCTCGAGAGCCTGGTCAATGGCTTGCACCGTGTGGGCGACCGGGTCGTGATCGTCTCCGGCGAGGTCACGACGCCCGACGGCTCGGCGGTGCGCCGCCACTCGATCGCCGCTTCCGTGCAGGAGTGGATCGTGCTGGAGGGCTTCCGGCCATCCCGGCCCAAGTTTGCCCATGTCCGCACCATCCTGGCGGCAATCCGGCGCCACGGAGTCGAGAGCATCAGCCCGCAAGGCTTTTCCGTGCTTCCCCTGGGTGCCTTGGTCGGGCGCATCGCGCATCTGCCGGTGGTGACCAACTATCACCCTTCCCTGCATGGCAGCGAACTGGCCGCCATGACCGGCAAGCGGCCGCGCGGCCAAATCCTGGCCTACCGCGCGCTGGACACGCTGTTCCGGCCGGACCGCTATATCGCCCTGTCCCACGACAACACCTTGATGTTCCAGAACGAGGTCCGCATTGCGCCGGCCCGCATCCATGAGCAGGTACTGGGCGTGGAAACCGACTTCTACCGCCCCCCCACGGACGCGGAACGCCGCGCCGCCCGGGAACGCTTCGGCCTGGCCGACGCCACCTTGGCCACCGTGCTGCCGGGCCGGCTGAACCTGAGCAAAGGCCACGATCTGGTCGCCGCCGCCGTGCGCCAGCTTCGCCGCGACCAGCCCGGGCTCGACATCGTTTGCCTGTTCCCGGGCGGCGGCGACCAGCGCAAGACCATCGAAGCCAACATCCTGCCCGACCAAACCGATGCCGCGACTTTCCGCTTCCTCGGCTTTGTCGAGCGGGACGTGCTGCGCGACGCCTATTGGGCGTCCGACATCGTGCTGCTGCCCAGCCGCATGGAAGGGTTCGGGCTGGTCGTGGCCGAAGCCATGTGCTGCGGCACCATCGCCATCCGCACCCCCAGCGGCGGCTGGCAGGACCAGGTGATCGAGGGCAAGACCGGCTACATGGTGCCGTTCAACGATGCCCCTGCCCTGGCCGCCGCCATCGCGAAAGTCGCCGCGGCGCCCGACCGCGCCGCCATGCGGGAGTGCGCCATCCGCCATGCCACCCAGAAATTCGCCATGTCGCGGATGATTTCGGGCACCTCCGCGCTGTATCGCGGCCTGGCCAACCGGCAGGCTCCAGGCGGCGCCGTCAGCTCCCGGCTGGCGCGCTAGACCATGACCGGTTCACTTGCGGTCACCAGCCACAGCCGAGCCGTTGTTCGGGCGGCTGATTCGCGGTTGAGGTCGATACGACCTCAACCGATCAGACGCTAGCGGCCTTGCGGACGTGATCTCGCGGCTGATCGCAACCCTACGCGAACGGGCCAAAATCCGTGCGGTGGCCCACCTCATGGGCATCCGCGTGGTGGCACTGGCCGGCAACGTGCTGTCCGGCCTGCTGACGGCCAAGTTCCTCGGGCCCTCCGGCCGCGGCGAGCTGGCCGCGCTGATCGTGGCGCCCGCCATCATCGGGCCGCTCTGCACCCTGGGGCTGCATGCCTCGCTGATCTACAACGTGCGGCGGGACCCGGCCAACGCTTCCCGCTACTTCGGCACCGCCCTGCTGATGCTGCTTGGCACCGGGCTGATCGGCATGGCCGCCAGCATGATGCTGATCCAGTATTGGCTGGGCAACCAGTATCATGCCGACACGATCTCCTTTGCCCGGCTGATCCTGCTGATCGTGCCGCTCAACGTCATCAGCCCGTCCTTCAACGCCGTCCTGGAGGCGAACGGCAAGTTCGGCACCTCCAACAGCGTCATCTACGTGCAGGCCCTGGTCACCCTGGCGCTGCTCGCCATCCTGGCTTTCACCGGCCTCCTGACCCCGCACGCGGCGGCCCTTTGCTACAGCGGCTTCGCGGTGCCGATCTTCTTTTACCTGTCCTACCAGGCCTGGCGGATCCTCCGCCCCACCTGGTCGTTCAACAAGGAGCTGCGCACCAGTCTGCTGCGCTTCGGCATCCGCTTTTATGGCGTGGACATCCTCGGCGTCGCCTCCAGCTTCATCGACCAGTTCATCGTGGTGTTCTTCCTGCAGCCCAGCGACGTGGGCAACTACGCCGTCGCCCTGAGCCTGACACGGGTGCTGCAGGTGGCGCAGGGTGCGGTGTCTACCGTGCTGTTCCCCTCCATCGCCGGGCGCGACGTGTCGAGCGTGGTGGAAACGGTGGGACGGGCGGTGCGGGTGACCAGCATGGTGAACCTGCTCGGCGCCGTCTGCTTGGCGGTGGCCGGGCCATACCTGCTCACCCGGGTCTACGGCACCAAGTTCGAACCGGCGATCGCGCCCTTCCTCATCCTGCTGTTCGAGGCGGTGCTGAGCAGTGCGGCGCGCACCTTGGCGCAGGCTTTCAGCGCCAGCGGCCGCCCGAGCGCCGTGACGGGCATGGAGCTCGCGGGGGTGATCGGCTCGGTCACGGCGATGATGGTGCTGGTGCCGCATCTCGGCACCACCGGCGCCGCCTACGGTGCCATGTTCGGCGGCGCCGTCCGGCTCACGGTGGCCGTTGCCAGCTTCCGCAAGGTGCTGGGCGTGGAGCTGCCGCGGCTATGGCTGAACCGGATGGACCTGAGCTGGGTGGTCGCCAGCCGCTCCTGAACCGCTACGCCGCCACCGTGGCCAGGACCGCCTCGTAAGCCTGCGTCACGTTGCGGCGGAACACGTCCGGCGAAAACCGCGCCCGCGCCTCCGCCGCTCCTTGAGCGCCGAACGCCACCCGCCGTTCGGGCGACCGCAGCAGCTCGCGCAATGCCGCCGCCAGCCCCTCCGCGTCGCCAGGCGGCACGATCAGCCCGGTGACTCCCTCCTTCACCACCTCGGGCATGCCGCCGGTGCGGGCCGCAACCACGGGGCGCCCGAGCGTCGATGCCTCTGCGAGAGACATGCCGAACGACTCGTACGCCACGGAAGGCTGCACCACGACGTCCATCGCCGAAAGCCAGCCGATCATGTCCGGCTGGAATCCCGCCAGAGTGACCCGGCCTCGCAAAGCGCTGCTTGCCGCCACCGCCTGCAGCCGGTCGGCATAGGCCTGCTTGTCCTTCTGCGCCGCCGGGCCGACCAGCCAGAAATGCGCGGCCGGGAACTCGGCGGCCAAGCTTGCGGCGGCCTCGAGCAGCACGTGTTGCGCCTTGCGGGGTTCCAGCACGCCAAACACGCCCACATGCGGCCCGCTTCCCGCCGCTTGCACGGGCGCCGGCACGACCGGCTCGGCCAGGGCCAGAAACCGCGCGTCCACCCCATTATGCACCACCCGAGCCCGCGCCGGGTCGGCACCCATGGCCAGAGCGAGCTCCAGCGCCGCCTCCGACACGCACAGCAAGCAAGCCACGCGCGGCAGCACCGCCCGCAGCGCCAGGGCATAGAGCCGCTTGGCCGGGAGCGTTTCATGCACGTGCAGTACCATGGGAATGCCAAGGCGCCGCGCCGCCGGCAGTGCGTACAGCGCCGTCACCGGATGGTGGACATGGATGATGTCGGGCTGAAAGGCGCGGCATTGCCGCAGAATATCGGCAGCGCCCTGTTTGATCGCCCAGGGATAGCGCGCCAGCACGAGGGGGTTGGGCGTGATGCGCATGCGGTCGAACCCGCAGGGCGCCACCTCCGTTCCTTGCGCCCGCGCCGCTTCCGCGAGCGGCCCGTCATCCGGGCAAGCCAACACGGGTCGCCAGCCGAATGCGTCCAACGAGTCGGCCAAAGTCAGCACGATGCGCTCGACGCCGCCGAGATAGCCGACCCGGTTCACCATCAGCACGCGGCGCCGCGGCCCGGTCCCGACATCGTCCATCGCCGGTCGCACCCCCATGGCCAGATCGCGTTATCGTCGTGCGGGCTCATGGCGCCGGGTGGTGCTGCTGGACAGGATTGAACTGTCGACCTCTCCCTTACCAAGGGAGTGCTCTACCACTGAGCTACAGCAGCGGTCGTCCCGCACACCGCGCGTGTCCTAAGGGTTCGGCCCGAGGCACGCAACCCCGCCTGGCGGATCGCAGCATCAGGCAAAGCCTCACTGGGCCACCTCCCGACTTTCTGGCATGGGGAGCTGCAGACCAGACGTATCCCCCCGCCCGGAGCTTGACCATGATGAAACTCAGCGCCCGCAACCAGATCAAGGGCCGGATCACCGCGGTGACCAAGGGCCAGACCACCGGGCACGTTCACATCGATATCGGCAACGGCATCACCGTGCATGCCTCCATCACCAACGAGGCGATTGACGACCTGGCGCTCGCGGTGGGCGATGAGGCGATGGCGGTGATCAAAGCCTCCGACGTGATGATCGCCAAGTAGCGGCCGCAGCGTCCGCTCAGCGCACCGAAAGCGCCTGGTGGATCATCTGCTCGGCCGGCACATGGGCGCCATGGAACGCCAGCACGGTGCCGCAGAGCGCGGCCAGCAACGGCCACGGGGTGCGGCTCGGCCGCGGCCCAGCCAACCGCGCCAGCGTGCCCACCCCGAGCAGCCCGACGATGCTCCCGGCCAGAACCTCGCCCGGAGTATGGGCGCCCAGGCTGATCCGGCTGGCCCCGATCACTAGCACCAGCAGCAGCGGCACGGCCGCCATCAGCGGGCCGGGCACACGGTCGCGCAACAGCAGCACCGCCATCCCGCCATACACCGCACAGCCGCCGGCGACATGCCCGCTTGGGCTGATCGGCCGCGGCAGGCCGAGATGCATCGCCAGTTCGACCCCAAGGATTTTCAGCACCAGCATCGCGAGCAGCGTGCCGCCGACGGCCACGCACCAGGCACCAAGGCCGCGCCACCACCGCGCCAAGCCCAGACCCAACGCCGCCACGGTGGCGAGCGGCAGAACCACGGCCTGGTCGGCGAAATTGGAAATGAACGCCATCACGTGGCAGGCCCTCCGGCTGATCGGCGCCGCCATGCTCGCCGGACCAGGTAAAGAAAGTCTTACCCGCACGCGCCGGCCTGCCAGACCCGGCGTTTGGCCCCATGCAGAACCTCACCCGCGAGACAGCCGAGGACGCCGGCGCCAAGCTGGTCGACAAAGAGAGCCTGCTGCGCCGGGCCGACTTCCTGACCCTCCACCTGATCTTGTCCGGGCGCACCACCGGCATCGTCTGCGCGGCCGACTTGGCGCCGATGAAGCCCACCGCCTGGCTGGTGAACACCTCGCGCGGGCCGTTGGTGGATGAGGCGGCGTTGCTTTCGGCATTGCAACGGGGCGCCATTGCCGGCGCCGCGCTTGACGTGTTCGACAGGGAGCCGCTGCCGTCGGCGCACCCATTGCGGGCGATGCCGAACGTTCTGCTCACGCCACATGTGGGCTATGTTACGTCAGACACTTATGCGATATTCTTCAGAGACACGGTGGAGAATTTACTCGCGTGGCTGGATGGTGCGCCGATCCGCGTGATGTAACGCCTGCGCCGGGTCTCATTGGGTTGTGGGCCGCAGGGTTGTGCCTGCTGCTGGTCGCCGCCGGGCAAGTGACGCCGCAGACCGAGGCGCCGGACCGTGCCGCCGAGGCCCGCCAGCAAACTGCCGCCCGCATCGCCGCCACTGCCTCGCTGCGCACGATCGAGAACGTTACGGCGGACGCCGCCAATGCCACCGCGGCGCTGGCCCGGCGCCGTGCAGACGCTGAGACCCGGCTGCAGGCCCATGCCAAGGCGCTGCAGCCCATGCTGCCGCTGATCGAGCGGCTTTCGCTCTACCCGGCGGAAACCCTGCTGACCTTGCGCGGCGACCCGCAAGTGGCGCTCACCGGCTTGCTGGTGCTGAAGGGCCTGGCGCGTCAACTCGAGACCGAGGCCAAGGCGCTGCGGGCCGAACAGGCCGAGGTGGCGCGGCTGAACAGCCAGTTGGCGGCGCAAGACCATGCGTTTGCCGAGGCGCAGTCGGCGCAGGCCGAGCGGGCGGCGGGGCTTGACCAGCTTGGGGCCGCCGCTCCGCCCGACGATACGGCGGCGCTGGCTGCCCGCCGTGCTGCCA
>CAXTNN010000070.1:0-6604 GCA_964245545.1 uncultured Acetobacteraceae bacterium
GTGCAGGGCATCGTCGATGCCGTCGAGCTCTGCCCGCAGCCGGAGCAACTCGACGGGAAGGTTCGGTGGGGTGGGCGGGCCGCTGGGTGGCATACAAGCTGAAATAAACTGCCCGCCCTCCCGCGGCAAACCGGCGGCCGTGCAGGTGTTGTCCGGCCGCGCGTGCATCGCCATACAAGGCGCCGTGGATCACCCTGAACCCCTTGCGCTCGCCCGGCACCAAGCTGCCGAGTTCGCCGGCCCATTTGGCTTGGATTGCGGCCATTCCCTGCCGGGGGTGGCGGTCGCTTACCGAACCTATGGAGCGCTCAACGCAGACCGGAGCAATGCCATTCTGGTCTGCCATGCGCTGACCGGTGACCAGTATGCCGCCGAACGCCACCCGCTGACCGGCAAGCCGGGCTGGTGGGAGAGGGTGGTGGGTCCGGGGCGATCAATCGACACCGATCGGTTCTTTGTCGTCTGCGTCAACGTGCTGGGGTCCTGCATTGGGTCGACCGGGCCGCGGTCGCTCAACCCGGCGACGGGAGAGCCCTGGGGCACCGATTTCCCGCCCATCACCATCCGCGACATGGTGCGGGCGCAGAAGCTGCTGGTGGAGCATCTCGGCATCACGCGGCTGTTCGCCGTGGTGGGCGGCTCGATGGGCGGGATGCAGGCGCTGGAATGGGCGGCGACCTTCCCCGCCATGGTGTTCGCGGCGGTGCCGATCGCCACGGCGCCGTTCCACTCGGCGCAGAACATCGCCTTCCACGAAGTGGGACGGCAGGCGATCTTTGCCGATCCCGATTATGTCGGCGGGCGCTATTGGGAGAGCGGCGGGGTGCCGGCGCGCGGCCTGGCGGTGGCGCGGATGGCGGCGCACATCACCTACCTGTCGGAGCAGGCGCTGACCCGCAAGTTCGGCCGCCGGCTGCAGGCCGGGCCGGAGCGGGCGCAGGAGGCGCTCAGCCTGTTTGGCGACATGTTCGAGGTGGAGAGCTACCTGCGCCACCAGGGCTCCAGCTTCGTGCGCCGGTTCGATGCCAACTCGTATCTCACCATCACCCGGGCGATGGATTACTTCGACCTGGCGGCCGAGCATGATGGCAACCTGTCGGCGGCGTTCCGAGGCACGCGGACGCGGTTTTGCGTGGTGTCGTTCACGTCGGACTGGCTGTTTCCCACGGCGCAAAGCCGGGCGATTGCGCGGGCGCTGAACCGGGCGGCGGCGAATGTGAGCTTCGTGGAGATCGCGTCCGACAAGGGGCACGACGCGTTCCTCTTGGACGAGCCGGATTTCCATCGCACGCTGGCCGGGTTCTTGGCGGGGTGCGCGGAGCATGCGGGGTTGGGGTGAGGGCCCTGACGTATTTCGCTCTCCCGCTGGCGGGAGAGCGTTAGGGTGAGGATGGCGGCTCCAAGCTTGGGAGCGGCAGTGGCGCAAGCTCCCCTCACGTCCGTGGCGCGAGATCCCCTCACCCCGGCCCTCTCCCGCAAGCGGGAGAGGGAGCTTCACGGCGGGGTGAGGGCCAGCCAGCGATGAAGCCTCCCGTCCGCTTCGTTGCCAAGAACATGCGGCTCGATCTGCGGCTGATGAGCGAGATGATCGCGCCGGGCAGCCGGGTGCTGGACATCGGCAGCGGCGATGGCAGCCTGATCGACCACCTGTTCCGCACCCGCGGCTGCGACGCGCGGGGAATCGAATTGGACATGGCGGCGGTGACCCATGCGGTGGCGCATGGCCTGCCGGTGATGCATGGCGATGCCGACACCGACCTCGAGCACTATCCGGACGGGGCGTTCGACTACGTGGTGCTGTCGCGCACGCTGCAAGCGGTGGAACGGCCGCGCGAGGTGCTGCGGCAGATGCTGCGGATCGGCACCCGGGCGCTGGTCTCGTTTCCCAATTTTGGCTATTGGCTGGTGCGCTGGCAGTTGCTGGTGGGCGGGCGCATGCCGATGACCGACGTGTGGGACCGTCCATGGCACGAAACGCCCAACATCCATCCCTGCACCGTGCGCGACTTCTTCGAGCTGTGTGCGCAGGAGGGCTACGCGGTGGAGCGCTGGCTGGCGGTGGATGAGGCGGGGCGCCGTTCGCCCTGGCGGCGCTTCCCCGCGCTGGCCAACCTGTTCGGCGAGCAGGCGCTGTTCCTGCTACGCCGGGCGGGGTGAGGGTTCCTCGGCGGCCAGCGCCTGCGCCGGGGCGGGGGCGCGGAGCTGGAACGGCACGGCGACCACGGCCAGGTTGGGGCCGCCGTCGCGCAACAAGGCATTGCGCAGCTTACGCTCCCGATGGGTGTGCATCAGCACCTCCCACCATCGCGCTTCGACCAGTTGCGGGAGCACCACGGCAATGGGGCCGCGCGCCTCCTGCTCCCCGATCAGCCGCAGCAACGGGCCGAGCACCGAGCGGTACGGCGAGGTCCGCACCACCAGGCTCGGCACGGGCAGTCCGGCGGCGCGGGCCGGGCGCTCCACCCGAAACTCCCATTGCGCCCGCAGCCCGCGCTCATGCTCCTCCGCGTCCGGCCCCTCCAGCTCGGTGCAGTGCAGGGCGGTGACGTCCGGCGACAGGCGCATGGCAAACGCCACCGCCTT
Source organism: uncultured Acetobacteraceae bacterium (assembly GCA_964245545.1). GTDB lineage: Bacteria > Pseudomonadota > Alphaproteobacteria > Acetobacterales > Acetobacteraceae > LMUY01. Next base: position 2,584 of record CAXTNN010000070.1, read on the forward strand.
CTCGCTCACCCGGTCCCATCCCCCGATCGGGATCAGGATTTGCGGCGGCTGGTATTCATGCGGTTGGAAGGCGGGCTGGTGGTCGCAGGTGAGGCGCTGCGCCAGACCGTCATAGTAGCGGCGCACGGCGCGGAGCAGCAGCAGGGTGGCGGGGATCACCACGGCGGTGAGCCACGCGCCCTCGGTGAACTTGGCGGCCAGGATGATGGCGAGCGCCACGCCCGTCGCGGCCGCACCCACGCCGTTCACCAGCAGGCGCAGCCGGTTGGCGTGCCCCCTGCCCTGCCGGTGCCAATGCATTGCCATGCCGGCTTGCGAGAGGGTGAAGGAAAGGAAGGCGCCGACGGCGAACAGCGGGATAAGCCGGTCGGTGATGCCGTCGAAGGCGGTAAGCAGCAGCCCGGCGCCGGCGGCGAGGAACAGGATGCCGGCGGTGTAGACCAGGCGGCGGCCCGGCACGGCGAAGGCGCTGGGCAGGTAGCCGTGGCTCGCCACCTGCCGGCACAGGCGGGGGAAGCCGACGAAGCTGGTGTTGGCGGACAGGCACAGCACGGCAAGCACGGCGGCGATGGTGACGTCGTACACCCAGCCGCGCCCGGCCACGGCCGCCGTCAATTGGGAGAGCACGCTTTGGTAGCCAGGCTGCGTCTGATCCATCGCGGCCACGCCATAATGGCGGCACAGCAGGGCGATGCCGCCCAGCAGCGCCGCGAGCACGGCCACGATGGCGGCCAATGTGCCATGCGCCGCCCGGATGCGCGGCTCGCGGAAGGCGCTGACGCCGTTGCTGACCGCTTCCACCCCCGTCATCGCCGTGCAGCCGGCGGCGAAGGCGCGCAGGAGCAGCCAGAGGGTGAGCGCCTCGGTGCCGGGCCGAATGGCGGGGGGCGCCTGTATCGGGGCGGCCCGGCCCGAGACGGCGTGCCAGGCGCCGAGGACCAGGACCAGGCCGAGCGAGGCGATGAACAAGTAGGTGGGGATGGCCAGCGCCAGCCCGCTTTCCCGGGTGCCGCGCAGGTTGGCCAGGGTGACGGCCGCCAGCACGGCGAGGCAGGCGGGCAAGGTGTAGGGCTGCAGCGCCGGCACCGCGGAGACCAGCGCGCCCACTCCCGCCGAGATGCCGACGGCCACGTTCAGCATGTAGTCCGTCATTAGCGCGGCAGCGGCGAGCAGGCCGGGTTGCGCGCCCAGGTTCTCCCGCGCCACGGTGTAGGACCCGCCATTGCTGGGGTAGGCGGTGATGGTCTGCCAGTAGGACAGGAACAGCACCAGCAGGAGCAGCAGGATGATGCCGGTGATGGGCGTGATGGCGCCAAGCCCGGCGGCGCCCACGGGGGCCAGCACGGTGAGTGCGGCTTCCGGCCCGTAGGCGGCGGAGCCTAGCCCGTCCAGCCCCATGGCGGGCAGGCCCTCGAGCACGCCGATCTTATGGTCCTCGGCCTCACGGTTGGCGAGGGTGCGCCCCAACAGGGCGCGGATGGGCGACATAGGGCGGGCTCCGAAGGGTTAGGCAGCTATACGCACCAGCGGCGGAACAGTCTCAGCAGGTGTTGAAGTCAATGAATTACGCTGCTCGGTGTCTGCCCATCCGCTATGGTTCGCCCGGATCGGATGGCAGGGCAGATCATGGTGAACAAGGTTATCGCTATAACAGGCGCGAGCAGCGGTATCGGTCAGGCTGCCGCGTTGCATCTCGCGGCGAGGGGCGCGGCGGTCATTCTCGCTGCCCGCGGCGAGGACAAGCTGAATGAATTAGCCACCCGGATCGCAGCGGCCGGGGGTAAGGCCTTGTCCGTTTCGGTCGATGTGGCTCGCAGGGACGACTTGGTCAAACTGGTCGAGGCTGCCTGCCAACAATACGGACGATTGGATGTCCTGGTCAGTAGCGCGGGTGCGATGCCGATCGGGCCGCTCGGCGATCTCGCCGTGGACGATTGGGAGCAAATGGTCGATGTGAACCTGAAAGGGGTGCTTTACGGCATTGCTGCCGCTTTACCCGTCTTCCGCGCTCAGGGCAGCGGCCACTTCGTCAACGTCGCTTCCACGGCCGCCCGCAAAACAGTGCCCAATCAGGCGGTCTATTCCGCCACAAAAGCCGCCGTGCTAGCGCTTTCCGATGGGTTGCGGCAGGAACTCGCGGGCAAGCTGCGAGTGACGGTGATCTCGCCAGGTTTCACCAACACGAACTTCGTCGAACACGTTCGCGACGAAGCTCTGCAAACACAGATGAGAGAGGCGGCGAGCAGGTTCGCCATGGACCCGGATGCGATCGCCAAGGCCATCGCATATGCCATCTGGCAACCAGACGAAATCAATATCGGTGAGATCGTGGTCCGCTCAACGGCTCAGCCTTGAACAGGTCCCATCGCGGGAGCGGTGCGCCTCGCGAGCAGCCTTATCGCTACCAGTGAGGAGCCGATAGCCAGCAGGGAGATGCCCGTGGTGGCGGTGCCCAGGGCGTAGAGCACGGGGGTGGTGACGTTTGTGGTCATGCCGAAGATCTCCAGCGGCAAGGTGTTGTCGCTGCCGGCGGTGAGCAGGGTGCGGGGGAACTCGTCCCAGCTCAGGGTGAAGCCGAACAGGCCGATGCCGATGATGGAGGGCAGCAGGATGGGTAGCAGCACGTGGCGGAAAGACTGCCACGGGGTGGCGCCCAGGTCGCGCGCGGCTTCTTCCCAGGAGCGGTTGAAGCGGTTGAGCACGGCGAACATCACCAGGAGGCCGAACGGCAACGTCCAGGTGAGCTGGGCGCCGAACGCGGAGCTCCACCAGTTGGTGTCGATGCCGGCCTGGCTGAACACCAGGCCGATGCCGAGGCTGACCAGGATGGAAGGCACGATCAGGCTGGCCAGGGCGAGGGCGAACAGGGCGTTGCTGCCGAAGAAACGGCGGCGGAAGGCGAGCCCGGCGGCCACGGAGGCGCAGACCGTCACCATGGTGACCATGGCGGCCAGCAGGGCGGTGCGGCCGAGTGCCGCCGGCAGGTCCCCCACGCGCTGCGCGGCCACCAATTGGGCGAACCAGTGCAAGGAGACGCCGCGCATCGGGAAGGTGAGGCCGCTATCGGGGCCGCCGAATGCCAGGATGACGACCGTGACGATCGGGCCGTAAAGGAACGCCACGAACAGCGCGAACAGCGCGCCGGCGACGACGCGGAGCATCACAGCTCGCCGCGGATGTTGGCCAGGCGCAGCACCGTGCCCACCACCAGCAGCACGGTGGCGAGCAGCACCACGGCATTGGCGCAGGCCGCCGGGTATTGCAGTTGCGCGATCTGGTTGGAGATTTCGAGCCCGACCGAGGCACGCTGCCCGCCGCCCATCAGGCGCACGGTGATGAAGTCGCCCATCACCAGGGTGAGGATGAAGGTGGTGCCGATCGCCAGGCCGGGGCGGCAGAGCGGGATTAGGACGGTCCAAAGCACCTGCAGCGGGCTGGCGCCGCCGTCGTATGCGGCTTCGATCAGCCGGCGGTCGATGCGCATCATGGAGTTGAACACCGGTACCACCATGAACAGGGCGTAGAGGTGCACAAAGGCGAGCACGATGGCGAAGTCGGAGTACAGCAGCGCCTCGATCGGGTGATCGATCAGCCCGGCGGCGAGCAGCGCGCCGTTCACCAGGCCGTTGCGGCCCAGGAAGGGGATCCAGGAGATCATGCGGATGATGTTGCTGGTGAGGAACGGCACCGTGCACAGCAGGAACAGCACCATCTGGGTGGCGGTGGAGCGGATGGTGAAAGCGAGGTACCAGGCGACCGCGAAGCCGAGCGGCAGGGTGATGGCCCAGACCAGCAGAGCGTATTTCAGCGTGTTCAGGTAGGTGCGCCAGGTGACGGCCGAGCCCAGCACGTCGGCATAGTTCTGCAGGGTGAAGGCGGGGATGACCTGGACGTCGTTGTAGTCCCAGAAGCTCACCACGGCGATGGCGAGCAAGGGGATGAGCAGAAAGGCCACGAGCACGGCGGCGAGCGGGAGGGCTTGGAGGTAGGGGGTGATGGCCGGGCGGCCCTCGCGGGCGGC
>CAXTNN010000070.1:6614-14192 GCA_964245545.1 uncultured Acetobacteraceae bacterium
CTCACCCTCCGCTCATCCCCGCGCAGGCGGGGGGGCCCGCGGGGGGGGTTTTTGTTTTGGCGGGGGCCCGTGTTTTGCCCCGCGTCCCGGCGGTTTGGGGCGGGGGTGGGGGGCCAGCCGGCACAGTCTGGGAGTTCATGCGTGCTTGCCCCTCACCCAACCCTCTCCCGCAGGGAGAGGGCTTTCTGCTACAGCGGTGGTGGTGGCGGCGGGGTTAGGCTGCGACAAATTCGTTCCATTTCTGGATCATATAGCGATCCTGGTCCATGACCGAGTTCCAGCACGCCACTTTGCTCATGCGGTCGTAGAAGGCGCCGCCGTCGCGCTTGGCGCCGGCGTGGTCGATCACCTTGCCTTCGGGGCTGACTATGTCGGCGGTGGCGGCGCGGCCTTCCATCCAGTAGCCCCACTCATTGGCGCTCATGTTCTCCTTGGCGGTCTCGAGCACGGCGCTGTAGTAGCCCTGCCGGTTCAAGTAGGCGCCCGCCCAGCCGGAGAGATACCAGTTGAAGTATTCGTAGGCGGCGTCGAGCTCCAGCCCGGTCAGGTGCTTGGCCAGGCCCAGGCCGCCGCCCCAGCCGCGGTAGCCCTCGGCCAGCGGCTGATAGGTGCAGTCGACGCCGCGGGCGCGCACCGCCGTCACGGCGGGGGACCACATGGATTGGATCACCACCTCGCCGGCGGCCATCAGGTTCACGCTTTCGTCGAAGGTTTTCCAGAATGCGCGGAATTGGCCGCTCTTCTTGGTGTCGATCAGGAAGGCGACCGTCTTGTCGATCTCCTCGCGGGTCATGTTGCCCTTGTCGGCGTATTTGGTGGTGCCGAGGCTCTCCATCACCATGGCGGCGTCCATGATGCCGATGCCGGGAATGTTGAGGATGCTGGCGCGGCCTTTGAACGCCGGGTCAACCAGGTCTTTCCAGTGCGAGATCGGGCGGCCCACCAGGTCGGGGCGGATGCCGAGCGTGTCGGCGTTGTAGATGGTGGGCACCAGCGTCATCCAGCCGGTTTCGCTGGGGGAGAACTTGGTCGAGCTGGGGCCGTCGACAAAGCTCACCGTGTAGGGGGCAGTGCCCTGCCCGACCGTGCTTTCGGGAGTGAGCTTGCCGGTTTTAAACAGGGGGACGATCTTGTCGTAGAGCTTGATCTTCTTGGTGTCCATCGGCTGGATCACGCCGGTCGGAAACACCTTCTTGATGGAGAAATACTCGATATCGGCCACGTCGTAGCTGCGCGGCTGGGTGACGGCCTTCTGCACCACGGCATCGGTGTCGAGCGCGGTGAGCTCGAGCGAGAAGCCCAGATCCTGCTTCACCTTGTCGCCGATGGCGTTGAGCGAGGACACGCCGGTGCCGAACTGGCGCAAGGTGACGTTCTTGATGTTTTGCGCCCAAATGGTGGGAAAGCCGGTGGGGAACGCGGCGGCCGTGCCGGCGGCGACGGCGGCGGCGGTTTTGACCAGGTCTCGGCGGCGTAAGGTCACGGCGTGGCTCCTTTGTGCTGGCGATGATGGCTCGCGGCGTCCAACCTTCCACCCTCTCGCTGGGGTCGCGTTGAAACCGGATGAGCAATTACGATGCCAGGCCAGCGGAACGCGGGCTTTGTGGCAGGACGGGTGACGCCAGCGGGCGGGTTTGCTACAAGCCGCGGGCAGAGACCGGGATCGTGCTGACTGCCGTCAGCCCGATGCCGGTCTTGCTGTATTTGAGACAGCGATGGACGCCCTGACTGGCTGCAGTCAGGGCGATCGCGGTCTAGGGAGCCAGGCGGTGGGTCGGACGCAGCAGATCGCGAGCTTCAGCATCGTGCTCGGCGTGGGCGTGCTTGCGCTCAAGACGGGGGCCTGGTGGCTGACCAACAGCGCCGCGTTGTTCTCGGACGCGCTGGAGAGCACGGTGAACGTCGCGGCGTCGCTGCTGGCGCTGGTGGCGCTGGTGGTGGCGGAGCGGCCGGCCGATGCCAACCACACCTATGGGCACCAGAAGGCCGAGTTTTTCGCCGCGGTGATCGAAGGCGTGCTGATCATCTTTGCCGCGGGCGCCATCCTGCAGCACGCCTGGCAAAGCTGGCGCAACCCGGGCCCGCTGCTGGCGCCGTGGCAGGGCTTGGCGCTCAACGCGCTGGCCACGGTGGCCAATGGGGTGTGGGGCAGCGTGCTGCTGCACGCCGGGCGGATGAACCGCTCGGTGACGCTCACGGCGGATGGGCGGCATCTTTGGGCGGATGTGGTGACCTCTACCGCCATCCTGGCCGGGCTCGGCCTGGCGCTGGCGACGGGGCTGCCGACGCTGGACGCGCTGCTGGCGGCGGCGGTGGCGGCCTACGTGCTGTGGTCGGGCACCAGCTTGATCGGCGAGTCGGTGGGGGGGCTGATGGATGCGGCCCCCTCCCCCGAGGTGGTCGACCGCATCCGCCGCCTGGTGGGGGAGCACGCGGAGGGGGCGCTGGAAGCGCATGACCTGCGGACTCGCCACGCCGGGCGGCTGACCTATCTAGAGTTCCACCTGGTGGTGCCCGGCGACATGCGGGTGTCCGAGGCGCATGGCATCTGCGACCGCATCGAAAGCGCGTTGCGGGAAGATATGGAGCACCTGATCATCACCATTCACGTCGAGCCCGAGGGCAAAGCCAAGCACCAGGGCGTGCTGGTGCTATGACGGTGCGCATCGACCGGGTGATCACGCGCGGCGGCGACAAGGGGGAGACCTCGCTGGGGGACGGCACGCGGGTGCCGAAGGACGCGGTGCGGGTGGAGGCCTATGGCACGGTGGACGAAGCCAACGCCGCCATCGGGCTGCTGCGGCTGCATGCGCCGCCGGACGCGGACGCGATGCTGGCGCGCATCCAGAACGACCTGTTCGATGTCGGCTCCGACCTCTGCGTGCCGGGCGAGGCGGGGGAGCGGCTGCGGCTGACGGACGCCCCCTCCTTGCGGCTGGAGGCGGAGGTGGCGGCGATGAATGCCACCCTGCCCGCGCTCGACAGCTTCATCCTGCCGGGGGGCAGCCCGGCCGCGGCGCACGCCCACCTGGCACGCACGGTGGTGCGGCGGGCCGAGCGGCTGGCGGTGACGCTGGCGCGCGCGGAAGCGGTGAACCCGGCGGTGGTGCGGTTCCTCAACCGGTTGTCGGACCACCTGTTCGTGCTTGGCCGGGTGCTGAACGACGCCGGGTCGTCGGACGTGAAGTGGGTGCCGGGCGCCAACCGCTGAGAGACCATTTGCGAACGCTACTACGGTGGTCATCCGACGCAGTTTTTTGCGCTTCCGGTGCTCACGGCCACTTGAGGCCGCTACGCTCCGGTTCTCAAAAACCACGCCGGGCGGCGCCAAGCAAGCGCCTCTGACTCACCGTAGCGCATTCGCAAACGGTCTCTAAACTAGAGCGGTGTCAGCGTGGCCGTAGCCGGCCACACCGCTCTAGCTCTCTGTTTTGGCGAGCAACTTCACCGCATGACTGATTCCAGTCATGGCGGATTTGCTCGAGACGCTAGGATGACGCCCGACTGGCCTGATGGTTAGGCGCCGGCGACGGCGCGGCGGGCCATGACGCCGATGAGGTGGGCGCGGTACTCGGCGCTGGCGTGGATGTCGCCGTTGAGGCCGTCGGCGGGCGTGGTGATGCCGCGCAGGGCATCCGGGGACCAGTTGACCGCCAGGGCCTGCTCCATGGCGGTATGGCGGAAGGCGCCGTTTTGGCCGGCGCCGGTGATGGCGACGCGGATGCCGGCCGGGCCGCGGGCGACGAAGACGCCCACCATGGCGTAGCGGGAGGCCGGGTTGCGGAACTTCTCGTAGTTGCTCTTTTCGGGGATGGGGAACTCCACCGCGGTGATCAGCTCGTCGGGCTCCAGCGCCGTGGTGAACATGCCCTGGAAGTAGTCGTCGGCTGGGATGCTGCGGCGGTCGGTGGTGATCGTGGCGCCGAGGGCGAGCACGGCGGCCGGGTAGCAGGAGGACGGGTCGTTGTTGGCCAAGGAGCCGCCGATGGTGCCGCGGTGGCGCACCTGGGTGTCGCCGATCCAGGACGCCATCTTGGCCAGGCCGGGGATGCGGGCCTGGATGTCGGGGCTGGCCATGATGTCGCCATGGGTGGTCATGGCTTGGATGGTGATGGCGCCGGGTGCGGCGGTGATGCCGACCAGGCCGAGCTTGTGCAGGTCGATCACGGCGGAGGGGCGGTTCAGCCGCTGCTTCAGCACGGGGATGAAGGTCTGGCCGCCGGCGAGGGCCTTGGCCTCCATGTCGCCCGAGAGCAGCTTGACGGCCTCGGCGACGGTTGCGGGCTCGTGGAAGGCGAAATCGTACATGCCTGGTGCTCCTGGCTATTCTGCTGCTTATTCGGCGGCTTGCGCCATCGGGTGCATGAGGCGCTGGGCGGCGTCGATGGCCTTGACGATGTTGTGGTAGCCGGTGCAGCGGCAGAGGTTGCCCTCCAGGCCATGGCGGATTTCGTCCTCGGTCATGCCTCCCGGATGCAGCTTCACCAGGTCGATGGCGCTCATCACCATGCCGGGGGTGCAGAAGCCGCATTGCAGGGCGTGGTGCTCGCGGAACATCTCCTGCATCGGGTGCAGCGTGCCGTCGGGGGCGGCCAGGCCCTCGATGGTGGTGACGGCGGACCCGGCGGCTTGCAGCGCGAGCATCGTGCAGGACTTGACGCTGTCGCCGTCGACATGGACGACGCAGGCGCCGCATTGGCTGGTGTCGCAGCCGACATGGGTGCCGGTGAGGCCGAGCTTTTCGCGGAGCAGCTCCACCAGGAGGGTGCGCCCTTCGACTTCGACCGTGTGCTGTGTGCCGTTTACCGACAGGCTGACCTGGGGCATGGCGTATCTCCCGTGTTGCGCGCTTTCCCCTCAGAGTGTGGCTGCGGGAGGCGGGAGGTCAAGGTGGCGGGGGTGGGTTGCCATCGCTGAACACGTAGTTCAGTGCCACGCCCGGGATATCGAGCGCGTAGGGCCTCATACCTGAACTAAGTGCTCGTTCACCCTCCGGGAGCATCCGCATAGCTATAGTCAATTGTTAGGCCCGGGATTGTGATCGGGTGAACGTTGGTATCCAAGTTGAATGGCAACGTGATATGCAGTCGCTTGGAAGCAGAACCATCAAGCTTGGCTAAGTCGATGTTTTCTCCAGTTACTAAAACTGCCGCTCCAGACCCGTTGGATCTCACCACGCGAATATCAACCATGGCACCAATGCCGTATCCACAAGCTTGCTCTCGTGTCTGCGCGACCCAGTCCGTTCCAAAGATATGGGCCTCGTTGACGACTTCTGCCGGGCACTGTCTCTCACGATAGAGTTCTGCGAGCTTCGTGGCTGCTAGAACAAGGCCGGCCAAAGCAGGCATGATAATGAAGTACTTCGTCAAACCCGCTTTTCCATGACAAGGTCGTAACCTATATTTACATTTCTAACGTTGATTTCCGGCAAGGCACGATAGGTGTCATCCATCTTCTGGTTTGAAAACTGACTGTTGAGGGTTGCGTAATCATCTTGGAGTTCTTGGATCATGTCACGAGGTATCCCGGCAGCGGCAGCGTATATTCCGATGTAGATGCTTGCAGCATCACGGAACTGCGGGATTAGGACTTGTGAATGGTAACGTTGAACATCTCATAAGCCCTGCTGACCAAACCTGCGAAGCGGCGTATGTCGGGAGTTTGGGCGATGGGGCCCGAAGCGCCGTGTATCGCCGTCCCAGAACTGTCTGGTTGACGATCTGCCACGAAGCGCACACCCGCAGCAACTCGCCGCAGTTCGTCGTGCATCGCCGCGTCCATGGCGGCGAAGTGGTCTGTTACGCGGCGGCCGTCGCCGGGTTGGTCGATGGCGCTGGTGCCTGGGGCGAAGCCGTGCGGGAGTTGGTCGATTGGAGGGGCGGGAGATCAAGGTGGGGAACGCGTAGGCGGTGGCGCGTGTAGTCCAGCGTGACGCTCGGGATATTAAGTGGACAGGTTCTTGCGCCTGGACTGAAAGGATTACAAGCGGGGTGGCTTGGCACCCACCCATCATACCACCATCATGACTACTTTTGTTGTTGATTTCTCGTGTTAATAGTTACCGCGACTTCTGGGATTTTGACTACTTGCATTACGATGTCACGGCCAATAGGCATTGTGACGTGCAACTGGTTTTCAGCGGAGCCATCGAGCAGAACAAGGTCGATGTCCTCCCCCGTGGCAAGCACCGTCGCCCCTGAGCCGTCAGCCTTGATGAGGCGGATATCCACCATGGCGCTGATACCGAAGCCGCAGGCCTTCTCGCGGGTTTGTGCAAGCCAGTCCGTTCCAAGAATGCGGACTTCCCTGGCAATTTCTGCCGGACAGCGGCTCTCACGAAATTCGTCCACTCGTCGAGATCCCGCTAGAAGAAGAGTAATTAAAATCGGCAGGATGAGGAAGTATTTCACCGTAGTCTGCTATTCTGAACGAGCCCGTAGCCGATATCCACATTCCTGACATTACGCTCCGGCAAACCGCGGTAGTTATCATCCATTTTCTCGTTTGAAAATCTACTATTAAAGGTGGCATAATCATCTTGGATCTCCTGGATCATATCGAGAGGGATTCCGGCAGCAGCAGCGTATATTCCGATGTAAATACTTGCCGCATCACGAAATTCCGGCATGGCTTTCTCGAGTTTATAGCGCTGAGCATCCCATAGAGCCCTTTGACCAAACCTACGGAGTGGCGACTTTATAAGCGAGCGATCGAACATAAGCCTACTAGCAGCAAGCCCTGCTGCTTCTTCCGGCGTCAGCTTATCACTGGCGGAATTATCCGCCACAGCTTTCAGGCTTCGCCATCTCGCTACGGCGTCGGCATACAAGCTGGCGTCCTGTTGGCCTCGGCGATAGAAGAAGTCCGCTGAAAATGCCTTCGGCGTTTGGGCAATATTACCTGATGCGCCCTGTATTGGCGTCCCGAAACCGTCGAGCAACGGGATTCCATCAAGGTGACTGTCGCGGTCCTCTGGAATACGGACCGCACCATCGCGCGGTGAACTGGCGATGCCGCGGTCGAAAGCCTGCTGGTTCGACATGGGCGGATTGGATGACGGCACGCCTGAGCCAATCGGGGTCGCATCTGGTGGCCGGTCTGCCACAAGGCGCACACCTGCGCCTACTCGCCGCAGTTCGGCCCACATCGCTGCGTCCATGGCGGCGAAGTGGTCTGTTACGCGGCGGCCGTCGCCGGGTCGGTAGATGGCGCTGGTGCCTGGGGCGAAGCCGTGCGGGAGTTGGTCGATTGGAATTCGGGGCGGCCGCGGTGTTCGGGCCAGTCGCGGCCGCGGGCGTCGCGGGGCCAGGGCTTGCCCTCGCGGGTCATCCGACCTGACCAGGGAAGGGTGATGGTGATGGGGATGGGGATTTCGTCGGCGTAGAGGCGCTCGCCCGCCATCGGGGGCTCCTTGCGTGGCTGAGCCGGGGGATCAGGGCGTGGGCTGGCGCGTGCGGGTTTGGCACGGGGGCCGGCCAGGTGGCTGGCCCCTCACCCTACCCTCTCCCGGAGGGAGAGGGCTTTCTGCGGTGAGTTGAGGCTGGGCTGGAGGGCGGGAGGAGTCGTGCGTTAGTC
>CAXTNN010000071.1:0-14167 GCA_964245545.1 uncultured Acetobacteraceae bacterium
GCCGATAAACAAGGGGCGGTGGCGGGGGTCGGGCATGGCGACAATTTAGGCTGGCGTGGCGGCTAGCCTAGTGGCTGCTTCCCGGCGTGGGTCAGGGTCACATCAGGGCAAGAGCCCAATACCAAACGGGCAGCGTCAGGAACGAGAGGGTGATCCCGACGCCGACCATCAGCGTAACGAGCGGCGCCCCCAGGCCATACTGCATCGCCACGATGGAGCCGCCGATCATCGGGCCCATGGCGGCTTCGAACACCGTGACCCGGAAGGTCTCGCCGCCCCAGGACAGCGCGCGCGCATAGAGCAACGCGATCAGCAAGGGGCCCAGCAGCAGCTTGAAGCCAAGCCCAATAGCCAGCGGAGTGCGGCATCCGGTCGCCTGGTTGAGGCGCAACTGCAGGCCCACCGAAATCAAGGCCAGCGGCGCCAAAGTGTCGCCCAATCGGTGGAACAACTCGGCAAGCCAGTGCGGATAGGCCACTCCCGACAGCAACAGGGCCACCGCCAGCGCGATCAGCGGCGGGAAGCTGACCACCCGCCGCGCAATCACGCGGGGCGAGGCATCGCCCGAAGACGCGATACAAGCAACGGTGACGCCTAAGGTGCTCAGCACCAAGTAGCTGCCAAGCTGGTCGATCAGGATGCCGGTGGATAGGTGCTGGCGGCCGTAAAACGCCTCGATCATCGGCAAGCCGACGAAAGAGGTGTTGGCCAGCCCGGCGGTCATGATGAGGGCTCCCGTGGTGTCGCCGGGCAGGTCTAGCGCCCGCCCAAGCAGAACGAAGAACACGATGGCCGCGGCGAATAGCAGCCAGGGCATGGCGATCGGAAGCAGCAGGTCCGTCGTGAGCTGTAGGCCGTGGATCTGGCCCAGGATCAGCGCCGGGAGTGCCACGTGGATGATGAACGCATTGATGGTGACGGGCGCGTTGTCGGGAGTGCGGCCGCTGGCGCGTAGGCCCATGCCGGCAAGCAAACATACAATGAGCATGGTGATGTTGGTCATGGTGCGTCCACCCACCCGCATTGCGTGGGCAGACGGTAGTCACCTCATACTCCATCGGCAGTGACACAGTTCACACCGAAAATCCCCGCCCAAGCCCGCCGCAGCGCAAGATCGACGTCGGCCACGCTGGCCGTCACGCCCAGCGCCTCCAGGCTGGTCACGCCATGCTCGCGGATGCCGCAAGGGACGATGCCGGCAAAATGCGCCAGGTTGGGCGACACGTTCAGCGCGGCGCCGTGCCAGCTCACCCAACGTGTCACCCGCACGCCAATGGCGGCGATCTTTGCCTCGCCCCCGGCGCGGTCCACAACCCAAATCCCTACCCTGCCCTGCCGCCGCTCGCCGCGGACGTTGAACTCGGCTAGGGTGCGGATCAGCCACTCTTCCAGGCCGGCCACATAGGCGCGCACGTCGCGGGCGGGAACGGTGCCATGGCGCCGGGTCAGATCGAGCATGACGTAGGCGGTGCGTTGCCCCGGGCCGTGATAGGTCCATTGGCCGCCGCGGCCGGCGGCGTGGGTGGGCAGGCCCCCGGGGTTCAGCAGGTCCGCCGGCTGGGCGCTGGTGCCGGCCGTATAAAGGGGCGGATGCTCCAGCAGCCACACGGTCTCGGGCCCGCCCTCATCGCGGACGGCGGCGACGTGGGCGCGCATGGCGGCCGTGGCGGCTTCGTAGCCCACTGGCTGATCCGACACGCGCCAGGCGAGCGGGGCGGCGGCTTCGGTTGATACCGCGGCCTCCATCGGCTATACGCCCCCGTCCACGGTGCGGTCGTGGCGAAATGGTAGACGCGCAAGCTTGAGGTGCTTGTGGGGGAAACCCTGTGGAAGTTCGAGTCTTCTCGACCGCATTTTGCCCGCTCCCACCCTGACCACCGGTTGCATTGCCGCTCAAGCGGCCGGTAACTGTTTGCCGTAATGCCGGCGTAATAGGGAAGAGATGGCCATGGATGAGGATTTCCGGAAGGCAGCGCTGGATTATCATCGCCTGCCGCATCCCGGAAAGCTGGCGATTGCGCCCACCAAGCGCATGGCCACCCAGCGCGATCTGGCGCTGGCCTACTCGCCGGGGGTCGCCGCGGCATGCGACGAGATCAAGGCCGACCCGCTTACCGCGTATAACTACACGGCGCGCGGCAACCTGGTGGGCGTCATCACCAACGGCACGGCGGTGCTAGGCTTGGGCAATATCGGGGCGCTTGCCAGCAAGCCGGTGATGGAAGGCAAGGCGGTCCTGTTCAAGAAGTTCGCCGGGATCGACTGCTTCGACATCGAAGTGGCCGAGCCCGACCCGGACCGCTTCGTGCAAACGGTGGCGGCGCTGTGCCCCACCTTCGGCGCCATCAACCTCGAGGACATCAAAGCGCCGGAATGCTTCGAGATCGAGCGGCGGCTGCGCGAGACGATGACCATCCCGGTGTTCCATGACGACCAGCACGGCACCGCCATCATCGTCGCCGCCGCGGTGCGCAATGGGCTGCAGTTGCAGGGCAAGAAGCTGGAGGACGTGCGGGTGGTCACCTCGGGCGCCGGGGCCGCCGCGCTGGCCTGCGTCGACCTGCTCTGCACCATGGGGTTGCGGCCGGAACACGTCACGCTGACCGACATCAACGGCGTGATCTATCCCGGCTGCTACAACGACATGCTGCCCAATATGGCGCGCTACGCCAACCCGACCGACGCCCGCACCCTGGTGCAGGCCCTGCCAGGGGCGGACATCTTCCTCGGCCTGTCCGCGCCGCGGGTCATGAAGCCGGAATGGCTCAAGCTACTGGCCGACAAGCCGCTGATCCTGGCGCTGGCCAACCCGGAACCGGAGATCCTGCCCGAGGCGGTGCGCGCCGCCCGGCCGGACGCCATCGTCGCCACCGGGCGCAGCGACTATCCGAACCAGGTCAACAACGTGCTGTGTTTCCCCTTCATCTTCCGCGGCGCGCTGGATGTCGGCGCCACCGTCATCAACGAGGAAATGAAGGTCGCCTGCGTGGAGGCCATTGCGGTGCTGGCGCGGGTGGAGGCCAGCGAGGTGGTGGCGGCGGCCTACGGCGGCGCGGCGCCCGTGTTCGGCCCCGACTACATCATCCCCAAGCCGTTCGACCCGCGGCTCATCCTGCAAATCGCCCCCGCCGTGGCGCAAGCGGCGATGCGGACGGGCGTGGCGCGGCGGCCGATCGAGGACTTCGACGCCTACCGCCACAGCCTCGAAGTGTTCGTCTACCGCTCGGGGCAGCTCATGCGCCCGGTGTTCGAGGCGGCCCGCAAGTCGCCGCGCCGCATCGTCTACGCCGACGGCGAGGACGAGCGGGTGTTGCGCGCCGTGCAGACGGTGGTGGATGAAGGCATCGCGCAACCGACCCTGATCGGCCGCCACGGCGTGATCGCCTCCCGGGTGGCCGAGATGGGCCTCCGGCTGGACCTGCACAGCACCGTCCGCGTGCTCGACCCGGCGGTGGACCGCGAGGTGTTCGACCCGCTGATCGCGCAGTACCAGCGCTTGGTCGGCCGCCGCGGCACCCCGCCGGACGCCGCCGCGCGGCGCATGCGCAACCGGGCGACCGTCATCGCCTCCATGCTGCTGTATGGCGGCCAGGCGGATGCGGCCATTGTCGGCGGCACCGGCGATTGGGCCCGGCACCTCACCTACGCGCTGCCGATCATCCCCAAGCGCGCCACCGTGTCCCGGGTCTATGCGCTATCCGCGCTGATCCTGAACAACGGCGCGCTGTTCTTCTGCGACACCCACGTGACCATTGACCCCACGGCGGACGAGATCGCGGAAATGACGCTGCTGGCGGCCGAAGTGGTGAAAAGCTTCGGCATCACCCCCAAAGCCGCCCTGCTGTCGCACTCCTCGTTCGGCGCCAGCGCCTCGGCCACCGCCCGCAAGATGCGCCGCGCGCTGGGTCTGATCCGCGACCAGGCTCCCGAACTGGAGGTGGATGGCGAAATGCATGCCGACGCGGCGCTGAGCGAGGCGATCCGGGACCGGGCGGTGCCGGACAGCCAGCTTTCGGGCACCGCCAACCTGCTGGTCATGCCGGGCCTGGACGCGGCCAACATCGCATTCAACCTGCTGAAGGCGAGCAGCGACGGCCTGCCGGTCGGCCCCATCCTGCTCGGCATGAGCCGCCCGCTCCATGTGCTGGTTCCGAGCGTCACGGCGCGCGGCATCGTCAACCTGAGCGCGATTGCGGCCACGGAGGCGCTCACCTCAGCCTGAGCCTGGCTGAAGGAACATGGACGGAGCGCAACGTCACTTGCTGGCGAGGAGCGGAAATGGCACTCAGTCGGTGACACGCCACGAAGAAGGGCGTCAACCTTAGCCATCGTAGGATGACCCATGAAGCCGTTGCGAAAGGCCGTCCTGCCGGTTGCCGGTCTCGGGACTCGATTTCTTCCCGCCACCAAGGCCACGGCCAAGGAAATGCTTCCCGTTGTCGATAAGCCCTTGATCCAATACGCGGTGGAGGAAGCCCGCGCCGCTGGCATCGAGCAGTTCTGCATGGTCACCGGCCGGGGCAAGACGGCGCTGGTGGAGCACTTCGACGTCGCCTTCGAGCTCGAGGCGACGCTCAAGGAGCGCGGCAAGAGCGACATGATGCAGGTGCTGAACGACATGGCGGTGCAGCCCGGCTCGATCGCCACGGTGCGCCAGCAAGTGCCGCTGGGGCTCGGCCACGCCATCTGGTGCGCCCGCGCGTTCATCGGCGACGACCCGTTCGCCATCCTGTTGCCCGACGACCTGGTGCTGAGCAAGACGCCCTGCCTCAAGCAGCTCGCCGACGCCTACGAGCAGACCGGCGGCAATATCGTGGCGGTGACCGAGGTGCCGCGCGAGCAGACCAACAAATACGGCATCCTGGACGTCGCCAATGACGATGGCCGCATGGTCGAGGTGCGCGGCCTGGTGGAAAAGCCCGCGCCAGCCGACGCGCCGTCGAACCTGTCCATCATCGGGCGTTATGTGCTGATGCCGGAAGTGGTGGACCATTTGTCGCGGATGGAGCGCGGGGCGGGTAACGAGGTGCAGCTTACCGATGCGATGGCCAAGCTGATCGGCACCCAGCCGTTCCACGGCCTGCGCTACGAGGGGGAGCGGTTCGACTGCGGCGACAAGGTCGGCTTCCTGGAGGCCCAGATCGCCTTCGCGCTGGTGCGGCCGGATTTGAGCCCGGCCGTGCGCCAGTTCCTCCGTAAATACCAGGACTGATGGAGGCGCGCATGAGCTTCAGCCACCAATTCGACCCCACCACTCTGCGGGAATATGACATCCGCGGCATCGTCGGCCGCACGCTGCACCCGGCGGACGCGTTCGCCATCGGCCGCTGCTTCGGCTCCATCCTGGCCCGCAACGGCGGCAAGACGGTGGCGGTGGGCTTCGACGGCCGCCTCTCCTCCCCCTCGCTGGAGCCTGAGCTGGTGCGCGGCCTGGTTGCCTGCGGGCTGGAGGTGCTGCGGGTGGGGCTCTGCCCGACGCCGATGCTCTACTACACTGCCACAACGGTGGAGACCTCCGGCGCAGTGATGGTGACGGGCAGCCACAACCCGCCCGATTACAACGGCTTCAAGATGATGCTCGGCCGCAAGCCGTTCTTCGGCTCGCAGATCGCCCAGATCGGCACCATGGCCGCCACTGGCGACGTGGTGGACGAAGCGCCCGGCAGCGAGCGCAGCGTGGACATCATGGGCGACTACATTACCCGGCTGATCAGCGATTGGGATGGCGGCGACCGCATCCTCAACGTGGTGTGGGACAACGGCAACGGCGCCGCGGGCGAGGTGCTGCAGCGCCTGGTGCGCTCGCTGCCCGGCAAGCACACGGTGCTGAACGGCGCCATCGACGGCCACTTCCCCGCCCACCACCCCGACCCGACCGTGCCGAAGAACCTGGAGCAACTGATCGCCGCGGTGCGGGAACAGGGTGCGGATGTCGGCATCGCCTTCGACGGCGACGCCGACCGGATCGGCGCCGTCGACGACAAGGGCGAGATGCTGTTCGGCGACCAGTTGCTGGTGATCCTGGCGCGCGACGTGCTGAAGACCCATCCCAAGGGCACCATCATCGCTGACGTGAAGGCGAGCCAAGTGCTGTTTGACGAGGTGGCGCGCGCCGGTGGCACCCCGCTGATGTGGAAAACCGGGCACTCGCTGATCAAGGCCAAGATGGCCGAGACCGGCTCGCCGCTGGCCGGCGAGATGAGCGGCCACGTGTTCTTTGCCGACCGTTGGTACGGGTTTGACGATGCGCTCTACGCCGCCGTGCGCCTGCTCGGCATCCTGGCGCGAGGGGAAACGCCGCTCTCGGCGGTGCGCGAGGCGCTGCCGCACGTGATCAACACGCCCGAGCTGCGCTTCGACTGCCCGGACACGCGCAAGTTCGGCGTGATCACCGAGGTCGCCGCGCGGCTGAAGCAGGCCGGCGCCGCGGTGGCCGACATCGACGGCGTGCGCGTTTCCACCGATGATGGCTGGTGGCTGTTGCGCGCGTCCAACACTCAGGCGGTGCTGGTGGCGCGCTGCGAGGCGACCAGCGACGCCGGGTTGGAACGGCTGAAATCCGAGCTTTCGGCACAGCTCCAAGCCTCGGGCCTGGCCGCGCCCGACTTCTCCGGAGCCAACGCCGGGCATTGACTGACGAGGACTTCATGCGCCAGGCCATGGCACTTGGCCGGCAGAACCCGGGCTCGCCCATTGGCTGTGTGATCGTGCTGGCCGGGCGCGTGGTGGCGGAAGCGCACAACCAGGTCGACCCGGCGCATGATCCGACCGCCCATGCCGAAATCGTCGCCATCCGCCGGGCTTGCGCTACAATCAAAAGTCAGGATCTCCGGGGCGCCACCTTGTATTCAACCCTGCAACCCTGCGGCATGTGCAGCATGGCCTCTATCTGGGCCCATATCAGCCGCATCGTGTACGGCGCCGAGCGGCACCAAGTGCACAAGATGTATTTCGAGGACCGGCACCTGAGCACGATGGATTACATCCAGGATGCCTATCGGGAAGATTTGGAGGTTCGCGGCGGTGTGCTGGGTGAGGAATGCGCCGCACTGTACTACAAGCCGGGTGACACTCCGCCCACCGAACAGCAGGCAAACCGTTAGACCACCCGCCTAGCGCCTGATTGGTGCACCATTGTGAACCGGGCGTGACCATGAGGCCGGAACTCCGGCGGGTGATCTCCGTAGCCTGTTGAACCCACCTCATGGAGTCTCACCATGCCCGAGATGTTCGACTGGATCTTTTTCGCAATCGTTGTTCTCCCCGTCGCCGCCCTGACGTGGGATTGGCTTAAGAACCGCTAGCGATCTACATCCCTGGGATGCCCCGGCATTTCAGGGATAACCGGTTCCGTGAGCGCCTGCCCCAGTCAAGTGGACCATCGTCTTATCGTGGCACTCGACGTTCCCACGCTCGAAGCCGCCCGGCGCCTGGTCGACGCACTCGCCGGCACCGTTCGCTTCTTTAAGCTTGGCATGTGGCTGCTTTTCCAGCCCAACGCCGACGCTTTGGTCAGCGAGCTTGCCGCCGGCCATGAGCTGTTTCTCGATTACAAGCTGCATGATATCGGCGAAACTGTCCGCCACGGCGCCGCCAGCATCGCCCGGCGCGGCGCGCGATTCCTGACCGTCCATGGCGAACCGGAGGTGATGCGGGCCGCCGTCGCGGGCGCCGCCGGGTCCGCGCTGCAGGTGTTGGCGGTTACCGTGCTCACCAACCTGGATGACGCCGCCTTGCGCAAGGCTGGCTACGCCGGGGATGTGGCTGCGCTGGTCCGGTTGCGGGCCCAGGCGGCGGCGCAGGCGGGTTGCGCAGGCGTCATCGCCTCGGCGGCGGATGATCTGTCGGCATTGCGGGAGACGCTTGGGCCCGGCCGGCTGATTGTGACGCCTGGAATTCGTATGCCGGGCGACCCGGCTGGCGACCAGCGCCGCACCGCCACACCCGCCCAGGCGATCCAGCGCGGGGCCGACTACCTCGTGGTCGGCCGCCCGATCGTGCAGGCCGCCTCCCCGCGGGACGCCGCCTTGCGGGTGCTTGCCGACATGGCCACGGCCGCAGGCTAAACCGCGGCGCTGGCGGCCTGCACCAGGGTAGCCGCCATCTCTCCCCGCACTCGCGCCAGATCGTCCTGATACTTCAGCAGCACGCCCAACGTGGCGTCCACGGTGTCCGGCGTGAGTTCGACGCTGTTCATGTGGGCCAGGGCGCGCGACCAGTCGATCGTCTCCGCTACGCCGGGCAGCTTGAACAAATCGGCCTCGCGCACCCGCTGCACGAAGGCCACCACTTGCGCCGATAGCTTCTCCGGCAGCTCAGGCGCCCGTGCGGCCAGGATGGCGCGCTCGCGGGCGGCGCTCGGATACTCCACCCACTGGTACAGGCAGCGCCGGCGGATTGCGTCGTGCACCTCGCGGGTGCGGTTGGAGGTCATCACCACCACGGGCGGCGTTACGGCATGCACGGTGCCGTATTCGGGGATGGTGAGCTGGAAATCCGCCAGCAGCTCGAGCAGGAAGGCCTCGAACGGCTCATCCGCCCGGTCCAGCTCGTCAATCAGCAGCACGGCGGGCGGCAGGTCAGGGTCGATGGCGGAGAGCAGCGGGCGGGCTTGCAGGTATTGCCGGCTGTAGATGTCCTGCCCCACCGAAGCGAGATTGCCGGTCGCCTCCGCCAGCCGCACCGCCAGCAACTGGCGCGCCCGGTCCCACTCATAGGCGGCGGCCGACAGGTCCATGCCGTCATAGCATTGCAGCCGCACCAGCCGGCGGCCGAGGCCTGCCGCAAGCACGCGGGCAATCTCGGTTTTGCCGGTGCCGGGCTCGCCTTCCAGGAACAGCGGGCGGGCCATGGCGAGGGCAAGATAGACGGTGGTGGCGAGCCCGCGGTCGGCCACGTAACCCTGCGCCGCCAGCAGGGCCAGCGTGGCATCGACCGAGTCTGGGATCAAAAGATGTAGCTTCCGAAGATCAGGATGAAGATGAGTAGGAACAGCGCACTGCCCACCCAGAAGACGAGCGGGTAGCCATAGGGTTGCTTCGGGATCATCGACAACAGGTTCACCGCAGCCGGCGCCTGCGGGCCGGGCGGCTGGGTGAGCGCCGCCACCGCACCGACGGGGCCGTCGGCGCCAATCTCGGCCGGGCCGGAGACCTCGGCGCTGAACCGGTCGAAGAACTGGTCGGCCATTTGCTTGGCGGTGGCGTCGATCAACCGGGCGCCAAGCTGGGCGATCTTGCCGCCGACCTGCGCCTTCACCTCGTAGCTCAGCAGCGTGAACCCGCCCTCGTCGGCCAGGCGCACGGTGGCGCCGCCATTGGCGAAGCCGGCCACGCCGCCCTGCCCCTCTCCGGCAATGCGGTAGGAGGTGGGCGGATTGAGGTCCAGCAACTGCACTTTGCCGGTGAACTGCGCGGCAATGGGGCCGATGCGCACGGCGGCGGTGGCCCGCAAGTCCGAGTCGGAAACCTTTTCCAGCGTCTTGCAGCCGGGAATTGCGGCCTTGAGCACCGCCGGGTCGTTCAGCGCGTCCCATACCTTCTGGCGCGGCGCAGGAATCCGCCGCTCGCCGGTCATGTCCATTGATACTAACCTCTGTTTTAGGCGCTGCAATCTCGGTCATGCAGGCTGGTTTCGCAACCGACCGTAGCGCATGGGCGACAGCCGCCCGTGCGCGGACGCCACAGCGGCAAAGCATCCCCTCTATCCACCGCTATCCACAGGTCACGGCCTCCCCGCCACGGCTTGGATTGGGCTAGGATGGGCGCCCGATGAATGAAATCCATGCCCCGCTGCTCGGCCTGTCGCAGCGCGTCCCCCCCAGCAACATCCAGGCGGAACAGGCCCTGCTCGGCGCCTTGTTGGCCAATAACCGCGCGTTCGAGCGAGTGGCGGAGTTTCTCGCTGCCGAACATTTCGCCGATCCGGTGCATGGCCGCATCTTCCAAGCCATCCGCCGCCGGGTTGATGCCGGCCAGTTGGCCGATGCGGTGACCCTGCGCACCGAGTTCGAGCATAACGGCGTGCTGGATGAGGTGGGCGGCACGGCCTATCTCGGCCAATTGCTGCAGGCCATGGTCGGCATCATCAACGCCGGCGAATACGGCCGTGCCATTCACGACGCCTGGCTGCGCCGCCAATTGATCGACGTGGGCGAGGAGGTGGTGAACGCCGCCTTTGGCGCCGACCCGGAGCTGGATGGGCCGCAGCAGGTGGAAGCCGCCGAGCAACGCCTGTTCGACATCGCCGAAAAGGGTGCCACCGGCGGCGGCTTCATCGTGTTCGAGCACGCCCTGGTCACCGCCATCGAGGGCGCCGAGCGGGCATTCAAGCGGCCCGGCGGCGTATCTGGGCTGACCACGGGGCTGCGCGACCTGGACAAGAAGTTGGGCGGGCTGCACCCGTCCGACCTCATCATCATGGCCGGCCGGCCTGGCATGGGGAAGAGTGCGCTCGCCACCAAGGTCGCCTTCGGCGCCGCCCGGGCGCTGCTGGCCGAAGCGCGCGGGGGCGCCGGGGGCGAGCAGGTGCCGAAGGGGTCGGTGGCGTTCTTCTCGCTGGAAATGAGCGCCGAGCAGCTTGCCCTGCGCCTGCTGGCGGAGGAGGCCCGGGTTTCGGGCGACAAAATCCGCCGCGGCGACATCAACCAGCGTGACTTCGACACCTTCGTGCGGGTCAGCCGGGAAATCGCCGGGCTGCCGCTGCATATCGACGAGACCCCCGGCATCTCCATCGCCGCCCTGCGCACCCGCTGCCGCCGGCTGCGGCGCACGGCGGGGCTGAACCTGGTGATCGTGGACTACCTGCAGCTCATGCGCCCCTCCGCCGGCACCAAGCCGGAGAACCGCGTGCTGGAGATCAGCCAGTTCACCCAGGGGCTGAAGGCGATCGCCAAGGAGTTCCAAATTCCGGTGATCGCGCTGTCCCAACTGAGCCGCGCGGTGGAGCAGCGCGAGGACAAGCGGCCGCAACTGGCCGACCTGCGCGAGTCCGGCTCCATCGAGCAGGACGCCGACTGCGTGATGTTCATCTACCGCGAGCAGTACTACCTGCAGCAGCGCGGCCCCAAGCAGAGCCAGTTCGACAACGACGCCAAGTTCAACGCCGCCATGGACAAGTGGCAGCAGGACATGGAGCGGGTGCACAACCGGGCGGAACTGCTGATCGAGAAGCAGCGCCATGGGCCGACGGGCAAGATCGACCTGCTGTTCGAGGGAGAATTTACCCGCTTCGACGACCTGGACCTGGTACATTCGGACCACTGACCGCGCGAGGACTGCCATGCCGACGACCAACCGCCAGATCCTGCTCGTCAGCCGTCCCGAACGCGAGGCGAGCGCCGCCAACTTCCGGCTGGTGGAGACGCCGCTCCCGCCGCTGGCCGCCGGCGAGGTGCGGGTGCGCAACCATTACCTGTCGCTCGACCCCTACATGCGGGGGCGCATGAACGCCGGCCGCTCCTATGCCAAGCCGCAGCCGCTCAATGAGGTGATGATCGGCAGCACGGCGGGCGAGGTGGTGGAAAGCCGCAACCCGAAATGGGCCGTCGGCGACAAGGTGCTCGGCTACTTCGGCTGGCAGGAATTCGGCACGGGCGATGGCGCCGGGCTGCAAAAGCTGGACGACAGCCGGGTTCCGCTCTCGGCCTACCTGGGCGCGGTCGGCATGCCCGGCATCACCGGCTGGTACGGGCTGAACCGGATCTGCGCCCCCAAGCCGGGCGAGACCGTGGCAGTGAGCGCCGCCAGTGGGGCGGTGGGCTCCGTGGTGGGCCAGTTGGCCCGCCGCCGCGGCTGCCGGGTGGTAGGCGTGGCCGGCGGCACGGAGAAATGCCGCTACGTGGTGGACGAGCTCGGCTTCCATGCCTGCGTGGACTATAAGGCGGGCGCGTTGGAGGCCGACCTCAAAGCGGCGGCGCCGGACGGGATTGACGGCTACTTCGACAACGTCGGCGGCCCCGTGCTGAACGCGGTGATCGGGCTGATGAACGACTTCGGCCGCATCGCCGTCTGCGGCGCCATCGCCGGCTACGATGGCCAGCCGATCCCGCTCGCCAATCCGCGGCCGATCTTGACTGCCCGGCTGCTGGTCCAGGGTTTCATCGTCTCCGAACACATGGACGACTGGCCTGCGGCGTTGCGCGAGTTGAGCGAGCTGGCGGGAACGGGGCAGCTCAAATACCGCGAGTCGGTCGCCGAGGGCTTGGCGAGCGCGCCCGAGGCCTTCCTTGGGCTGCTGAAAGGCCGCAATTTCGGCAAGCAACTGGTCAAGCTGATCTGAGGCGTGCCGGCTTGCCAACCACCGTTACGCTGCCGAACGGCCACAGCATCAGCGACGACCGGACCCGGCTTGACATGGCATTCGTCCACGCCTCGCTCGCAAACGCCTACTGGGCAGTCGGCCGCCGTCCCGACCTGACAGAGCGCTGCTGGTCCCATTGCCTCTGCCTGGGGGTGTACCATCCGGAGCGCGGGCAAGTCGGCTTCGGCCGGGTGCTCACCGATTACACGTTTCGAGCCCATGTGGGCGATGTCTTCGTCCATCCATCCGCGCGCCGCCGCGGGCTCGCGACCGCCCTCATCCAGGCCATGCTCGAGCATCCGGAGCTGACGACGGTGACGCACTGGACGCTCACCACGGCCGACGCCCACGCCATCTACGCCCGCCTCGGCTTCCGCATCGCCGAGCCCGACGGACATTGGATGACGCTGACCCGAGCCGCGTGACGCAGCAGTTCAAGGCGAGCGGGTGAGAACGCGGCCGGACCGGGGCAGCAGCGCCAGCAAGATCACCAGCGCCATGGCCGCCGTGGCAGCCAGCCACAGGAAGCCGGCATTGTAGCTGCCGGTCCGGTCGCGCAGCCAGCCGATGATGGCAGGATTGTAGAAGCCAGCCAGGTTGCCCACCGAGTTGATCAGGGCAAACCCGGCCGCAGCGCTCGTGCCAGTGAGCATGGCTTGCGGAATGGGCCAAAACGCCGGCATGCAGCCGTAAATGCCAAGGCAGGCGAAGGACAGCGCCGCGAGCTTGGCCACGGGTGCCGCCACCGCGGCCGCACCTATCAGCCCGGCGGCGGCAACCAGGGCGGAGAGCAGGGCGGCACCGCGGCGGCGATGGTCCGACAGCACGCCGAACACCACCATGCCCACCGCGCCGAGCAGGAACGGGATGGCCGAGAGCATGGCCGCCTGGAAGTTGTCCACGGAGAACATACGCATGATCAGCGGCAAGAACACGCCCAACCCGGCGTTCAGCCCAACGAGCCCGGTATAGGCCAGTGCCAACAGCAGCACATTGCGGTCCCGCAGCACGGCGAGGCCCCGCTGCGGCGACGCCTCGGCCGCCCGTGCCTGCTCCGCCGCCAGTGTCGCGAGCAGCCAGCGCCGGTCGGGTTCGGCGAGCCAGTCGGCTTCGTCCGGCCGGTCTGGCAGCGCGCGCAGGATCAGGAAGCCGAGCAGCACCGAAGGCACTCCCTCCATGATGAACAGCCATTGCCAGCCATGCAGGCCCAGCACGCCCTCGGTTTGCAGCAGGAAGCCACCCACCGGGGCGCCGATGAGGGCAGAGACCGGGATGGCGGCCATGAAGGCGGCGACGATGCGGCCGCGCCGCGCCTCCGGAATCCACAGCGTCAGATAGAACACGATGCCGGGGAAGAACCCGGCCTCCGCCGCGCCCAGCACGGCGCGCACGACGTAGAAACTGCCGGCGTTCCAGACGAACGCGGTGGCCGCGGCGATAATTCCCCATGAGACCAGGATGCGGGCGAGCCAACGCCGCGCGCCAAATCGCTGCAACGCCAGGTTCGAGGGCACTTCGAAAATGAAGTAGGGCAGGAAGAACACCCCCGCGCCAAAGCCGAAGGCGGCGGCCGAGAGCCCGAGGTCGCGGTTCATCGTCAGCGCCGCGAGCCCGACATTGCCGCGGTCGAGGATGGCGAAGAAATAGCACAGCGCCAGCAGCGGGATCAGCCGCCGCTCGACCTGGGCGGTGACCCGGGCCGGCTGGGTGAGGTCAGTCGCTCCCATCGTTGCCGCTCCTCCGTTTGGCGCCGAGCGTAGGATCAAACCCGGGCGCGTTCCATCGGGTTTTTGGCCGCGCGTGGGAGGCGGCTTTTGCCGGTTGGTGGGTTCGGGCAATATCGCCGGGTCACTTGTTGGGACGGCCA
>CAXTNN010000072.1:0-12813 GCA_964245545.1 uncultured Acetobacteraceae bacterium
GGCCGAGCCGCTGCACGCCACCCCGATCGACCCGCCCACCCTGGCGATGACGTTCCGCGTCAATGACGGCCCTCTGGGGGGGCGCGAGGGCAAGAAGGTCACCTCGCGTCAAATCCGCGACCGTCTACTGCGCGAGGCGGAGGGCAACGTTGCCATCAAGATCACCGAGAGCAACGAGAGCGAGGCGTTCGAGGTGGCCGGCCGCGGCGAGCTGCAATTGGGCGTGCTGATCGAGACCATGCGGCGCGAGGGCTTCGAGCTCACCATCGGCCGCCCCCGCGTGCTTACCCGCAAGAACGAGGAAACGGGGGAGCGTGAGGAGCCGATGGAGGAGGCGCTGATCGACGTCGATGAGCCCTTTGCCGGCGTGGTGGTGGAGAAGATGAGCCGCCGCAAGGGCGTGATGCAGGACATGCGGCCTTCCGGTGGCGGCAAGGTACGGCTCACCTTCACCATCCCGTCGCGCGGCCTGATTGGCTATCACGGCGAGTTCCTCACCGACACGCGGGGCAGCGGGGTGATGAACCGCCTGTTTGCCGGCTACGGCCCCTGGGCGGGCCCGATGGAGGGCCGGCGCAACGGTTCGCTGATTTCCACCGAGGGCGGTGAGGCCATCCACTATGCGCTGTGGTACTTGCAGGAACGCGGCACGCTGTTCGTGAGCCCGGGCGACAAGGTCTACGAGGGCCTGATCCTTGGCGAGCATTCGCGTGAGAGCGACCTGGACGTGAACCCGATCAAGGAAAAGAAGCTCACCAACATCCGTGCCGCCGGCAAGGACGAGGCAATGCTGTTGATTCCACCGCGCAAGATGAGCTTGGAGCAGGCAATTTCATACATCGAGGATGACGAGCTGGTCGAGGTGACGCCGGCGGCGATCCGGCTGCGCAAGCGGCACCTGGATCCGCACGAGCGCAAGCGGGCCGGACGGCAAGCAGACTCGGCCGCCGCTTAGTTGCTGCCGGAAGCATGCTAGTATAGGTATGTTTCCGCACAGTAAGTTGTGTAAGCCAGAATCGCTGGCAGCGTCGTGCCCGATGGAGAAGTTCATGAAAATACGTTCAATGCTGGCCGCAGCCGCTTTGCTAGCCACCAGTTCTGCGGTGGCAATGGCTGCGCCGCTACCCCAGAACAATGCAACCGTGTCCGGCGGCGCAACCGCTCCCGGCAACTCGAGTGGAGATCCGAGCCCGCAGGCCCCGCAGGGCCAGCTCGCCACCACCACGCCCACGCCCACGCCCACTCTGCACCGCCGGGCGCGCCGTGTTTCCGCCAGGACCAACACCCACACGACCGGGGCGGCTTCAGCTCCGAAGCTCGGCGCTGATCCGGCTTCCAACCGGTAGCGCTCCGTCTTCGATCCAGAATGCTGGTGGCTGGGTGCGGCTTTCCCGCAGTCTCAGCCGCCATGCCTCCCTGGCACAACTGACCGAGCCACAGCTCCTGGCACCGCGACCGCTCCAAGCGGTTTTCTCAGTAACTCTTTTAACAACGCCACCAGCACGGGACCCACCCGTTCCGAAGTAGCTTGACGGCGATGGCTGAACCGGCGAGGCCTGGGGCAACACTCTCCAGGCCTCGTCTTTGCACCGACCGATCCCGCGGCGCGCCTTCGTCATCATGGCCGGCTACGGCTTCGTGGCCGGGCTGCCATTTCCGCTCTCTGGCTTTACCTTGCGGCAATGGCTCAGCGAAGGCGGCACGTCGCTGGTGCTGATTGGGCTTACCGCCAATCTGGGCATCTCCTACAGCTTGAAGTTCCTCTGGGCGCCCGCACTGGACCGCGTCCGGCCGCTTGGCTTGCTCGCCCGGTTCGGTCAGCGGCGGGGCTGGCTGATGCTGGTGCAGCCGTTGCTTGTGGTAGCGTGCGTGGCGTTGGCGCTCGGCAATCCGGCGCGGCCCACGAGCCTGCTGGCCACCGCCGCTGCCGTGGCGTTTCTGTCCGCCAGCCAGGATATCGGCATCGACGCTTGGCGCATCGAGCTGTTCCCGGAGCGGCTGCAGGGCAGCGCCTTGGCGGCCTATGTCTGGGGCTACCGGGCGGCATTGCTGGTCGCCGGCTCGTTTGCCATCGGGCTGGCGGGAAAGCTCGGTTGGCATGGCGCCTTGCTGGCGGTGGCCGCTCTGGTGGCGGTGGGCCCGGTCTTAACCTTGCTGGCTCCTTCGCCCGCGGCGCCGCCGCGTCCAGCCCGCCAAGGCAGCCTTGGCTCATCGCTCCGCCAGGCGGTGCTCACCCCCATCTTGGAGTTCCTGGCGCGACCCGGCGCCGCGGCCACCTTGGCCTTCGTCATGCTGTTCAAGCTCGGCGAGGCGCTGGCGGGCACCATGGCGCCGCCGTTCTACCGCTCGCTCGGCTATGACCGGGCGCAGGTGGCGTTGGCAATCGGCCTGCCCTCGCTGGCGGCCAGCCTGGCGGGGGCGGCAGTGGGCGGCGCGCTGGTGGCGTGGCTGGGGGCGAAGCGGGCGCTGATCCTAACCGGCTTTGTGCAAATGGCGTCGATGGGGCTTTACTTCGCCCTGGCCTATTCCGGCGGCGACCCGGCCATCTTGGTGGCAAAGGTAGTGCTGGAGGGGTTTGCCGAAGCGATGGCGGATGCCGCCTTCCTCACCTTCCTGTCGAGCCTCTGCGCCCCCGGCTACTCTGCCACGCAATACGCGTTGCTCTCCTCGCTGGCGGTGCTGCCGCTGCGCACCCTGGGTGGGCTGTCCGGGTTCCTGGCGCAATCGCTGGGCTGGGTGGACTTTTACGGCATGACCATCTTTGCCGCAGTGCCGGCAATGCTGATCATGATTTGGCTGGCGCGCACCAACACGGCGGCTCACCCCGTGCTTCCGGCATAGACCAGGCGCGTGGCGTCATGCATTGTGGACGTGACAGCTATGCGGGAATGCGATGATGTGGCGCAGGAGTTTTCTAGCCGGCAGTGCTGCTCTGGCCGTGGCCACTCGGGCCCGCGGGGCCGCCAGCGCCAGCACGTTGCGCTTCGTTCCGCAGGCCGACCTCTCCGCCATCGACCCGGTCTGGACCTCCGCCACCGTGGCCTTCAATCACGGGCTCATGGTCTACGACACGCTCTATGGCGTGGATGCTTCCCTGACCGCGCAGCCGCAGATGGTGGCCGGGCACGAGGTGAGCGATGATGCCCTGACCTGGACCTTCACCCTGCGCGACGGCCTGCTGTTCCACGATGGCGCGCCGGTGCGGGGCGTCGATTGCGTCGCCTCGATCCAACGTTGGGGCCAGCGCAAGGGCTTCGGCCAGAAGCTGCTATCACAAACCAACGAGATGAAGGCGCTCGATGACAAGCGCTTCCAGATCCGCCTGAAAGCCCCGTTCCCGCTGATGACCTTTGCGCTCGGCGGCCCCGATATTTGCATGATCATGCCGCAGCGCGTGGCGCAGACCGACGCGTTCACCCAGATCACCGATGCCACCGGCAGCGGGCCGTTCCGCTTCCTGCCCAACGAGCGCGTCTCCGGCTCTTTCGCCGCCTACGCCAAGAACGACAAATACGTCCCCCGGTCCGAGCCGCCGTCCTACTGGTCGGGGGGCAAGACGGTGCATTTTGACCGGGTCGAATGGCATGACATGCCTGACCCGGCGACCGCGGCCAGCGCCTTGCAGCGCGGCGAGGTGGACTGGATCGAGAGCCCGCTGATCGACTTGCTGCCCATGCTGCGGGCGCAGGCCAACCTTCAACTCGTCGCCGTTGACCCGCTGTTCTACCCAGCGGTGATGGCGCTGAACCACACCCAACCGCCGTTCGACAACCCCAAGCTGCGTCAGGCGCTGCTGCCGGCGATCAGCCAGACCGACTTCATGACCGCCCTGGTGGGCGACCAGAGCGACTTGATGACCGTGCCCACCGGCGTGTTCACCCCGGGCGTGCCGATGGCCAGCACCGCCGACCTGCAGGTGTTCACGGGCAAGCGGGACGTAGCATTGGCCAAGAAGCTGGTGGCGGAGAGCGGCTACGGAGGCGAGAAAGTGGTGCTGATGTCGCCCTCCGACCAGCCGCCGCTGGTGCCGCTATGCCAAGTGGCGCAGAGCGTGCTGAGCCAGGTGGGCTTGAACGTCGATTTCCAGAGCATGGATTGGGCGACGCTGGTGGCGCGCCGCGCCCTGGACAAGCCTGCGTCCGAAGGAGGCTGGAACACGTTCTGCACGTCCTGGAACGGCATCAGCCTGTCCAATCCGGGCAGCAACCTGCCCCTGCGCGGCAATGGCAAGGCTGGCTGGTTCGGCTGGCCGGTGAGCCCGGCGATCGAAGCCCTGCGCGACCAGTGGTTCGCCGCCTCCACACAAGCGGCCCAGAAGGCCATCTGCGACCAGTTGCAGACGGTGGCCTTCCAGGAAGTGCCGTTCGTTCCGCTCGGCGCCTACCGCCAGCTTTCGGCGCTGACCCGCAGCCTGCAAGACATCATCCATGCCGGGAATGCGTGCTTCTGGGGGGTGCGGAAGGCCTGAGCAGCCGCGGGGGCACGGCACCCGCACCCTGGCCCTCTCCCGCAAGCGGGAGAGGGAGGCTAGCCGGCGAGCCGGCCGGGGCCGCAGTATAGTTCGCGGATGCGGGACTTCAGCAGCTTGCCGGTGGCCGTGTGCGGCAACTCCGCGGCGAACACCACCGCGTCCGGCACCCACCAGCGAGCAACCTTGCCTTCGTAAAACGCCAGCATGTCCGCCTCGGTCAGCGCCGCGCCGGGCCGCGGCACCACCACCAGCAGCGGGCGCTCGGCCCAGCGCTCGTCCGGGCGCGCCACCACCGCCGCTTCCTGCACCGCCGGGTGAGCGACGGCGATGTTCTCCAAGTCGACGGAGCTGATCCATTCCCCGCCCGACTTGATCACGTCCTTGCTGCGGTCGACGATCTGCACATAGCTGCCTGGGTCGACCGTCACGATGTCGCCGGTCTCGAACCAGCCATCCACGGCGCCGCCGGGGGCTTCGAAGTAGCGCGCGGTCACCCAGGGGCCGCGCACCTGCATGCGGCCGAATGCCACGCCGTCATGGGCGATCTCGGCAACGGCATCATCCACCACGCGGACCTGGACGCCGAATAGCGGCCGGCCCTGCTTGGCGGCGAACGCCTCCGCCTTGGCCGCTTGCTGCGCCTTGGGACGGTTGGCGAGGCCGAGCGGATTGGTCTCTGTCATGCCCCAGGCGTGCATCGCATCCACGCCGAGCGCGCGGAAGCGCTCGGACATCACGGGGGGGCAGGCCGAACCGCCGATGATCACCCGTTCCAGCGCACCCAGGTTTTCCCCGCGGGCGGCCAGCCAGTCGAGCAAGGCCAGCCACACCGTGGGCACGCCGGCGGTGCGGGTGACGCCTTCCGACACGATCAGCTCGTGCAGGCTGGCCGGGTCCAGTTTTGGCCCAGGCAGGACCAGCTTGGCCCCGACCATGGGCGCTGCATAGGGCAGGCCCCAGGCATTGACGTGGAACATCGGCACCACGGGCATCACCACCGACGTGGCGCCCAGAGCGAACACGTCCGGCTGGCATATCGCCATGGCATGCAGCACGGTGGAGCGGTGGCTGTAGAGCACGCCCTTCGGGTCGCCTGTGGTGCCCGAGGTATAGCAGAGCCCGGCGCCGGAGGTTTCCTGCATCGGCGGGCTGTCGAACGCCGTCGGCTGGCCTTCCAGCAGCTCCTCGTAGCACAGCAGGTTCGGCAAGGCGCTGGGCGGCATATGCGCCCGGTCCGTCATCACCACGATGGCCTCGACCGCCGGCAGCCGGTCCACCAGGCTCTCGATCAGGGCGACAAAGCTCAGCTCGACGCAGAGCACCCGGTCCGCCGCATGGTTGATGATGAAGGCGAGCTGCTCGGGGAACAGCCGTGGATTGATCGTATGGCAAACCATTCCGGCTACGGCGGCACCATAGTAAATTTCCAGGTGGCGATGGCCGTTCCAGGCCAGCGTGCCCACTCGGTCGCCCTCCTGCAGCCCGCGCGCGGCAAGGGCGTGGGCCAGTTGCTGGCATCGCTGCCACACCTCGGCATAGGTGCTGCGGTGGATCGGACCCTCGGTTGTGCGTGAGACCACCTCCGTGTCGCCATGGTAGCGCGCGGCGTGCTGCAGCAGCGACGGAACCAGCAGCGGAACGTCCATCATTGTCGACCGCATCCGTCGCCTCCTTGATATTCGTTGGACACTATCTTGTCGGCGAAACCGCGGCGTCGTCCAGCACGGCAACCGCCTACAGGCGCCGTGGCGCTTTGACCCGATTGCTATTTGCTAAGATAACCGACGTTGTCCTGCCATGGTCCAGGCCGAGCATGGCTGCCGCCACTGGGGAGCCGACGTCATGCCCGCCGAGCCCCGCCGTGGGTCGAACGGGCGCCATCCGTCACGCCCGACTTGACCAGACTTGAGAGGTTCGGTGTGGGTCTAGGCCGCTGCCGTGACCCTGCGGCGCAGCAGCACGGCATCAAGGCTCAATGCGCCGCCACCAAAGCCCGCAACGTAAAGCATGCCGCCGGCCATGGAGAGGTTCTTGAAGAACTGGATCTCCATGGCGCGGTCGCCGAGATTGCTGTGGAACACGGCCGCGAGCACCAGACACCACAGGGCGAGCGCGAGGCCGGAAAGACGCGTCATCAAGCCAAGGAAGAGGGCGAGGCCGACACCAAGCTCCATGAACACCGAAAAGGCGTATGCCAGGCTCGGTAGCGGTAGGCCGCTTTTGGCGATGTAGCCCTGAGTCGCGTCGGGCGACAACAACTTGCCCCAGCCATCCCAGATAAAGATGATGCTAAGCAGAACGCGTCCGGCCAAGGCTGCGAGGTCAGGCATTCGGTTGCTCCCTATGAGATTGCGGCAGAACTGGATGGCCAGCGCTGTGCTTCGTCGCGCTGCCACTCCGCCGCAACTGCGAGGCGGCTGGCGACGGGAGTGAGGAAGTCGCGAGGGTTGGCATCTCGAAGCCGTTGCCGAAGCCGGACTGGTAAGCGGGATGCTGACCAGATTGCACCTGAGCGCCGCTCGCCTGGGCATGCAATAACGTGCGGACAGGGCAGATTACTGCGCGTCCGCATCCTCGCGCCGCGGGTCCAGCGCGCGCCAGTCGCGGTCCTCGTCCTTGGCGGGGCGCTCGGCAAAGTCGGCAAGTTCGGTGGCGCTCTTCCAAGCGCCCTCCGGCTGGTCCGCTATTTCGGCGTCCTCGCCAAACGTGAACCACGCGTTCAAAACCTCCCGGCCGGTCAAACCGGGGGCGCGGCAACGTTCCACGCTGTCCCGCACATAGGCCCGCGCAAACGCGTTGGCCTGCATCAGCGTGGGAAAGCCTTCAATATCCTCCACCACCTTGTCTTCGGAAGCGCCCGAGAGGTCGAGAATGCGGACCCGCCAGCCGCCAGGCGGCGCGAACAGATCGCTCACGATGTTGCGGTGGCGGGCCGATGCCGGGCGCCATTGCGGCGGAGCAGGAACTCCCGCCCAACCTTCACCCGCGCCTCGCCGTCATAGTCGACAATGTCGGCCGTGGCGTAGGTCTCCGACCAAGCGTCGGGCAGGAAGCTGCCGGTTCCAATTACATTGATCGGCACGTTGGCATCGGCCATCACCCGGCACTTGTCCACGTTGAAGCCGGACGAAGCCACGATGCGGACCTCGGGAAAGCCAGCTTGGTCCAGCGCTTCCCGCATCCGCCAAATCGCCGACGCAGACACTCCCGTTCCAACCAGATAGCGCAGCTCCGTATCGCTGCGGTAACGCCGGATGGCTCCGGGCGCATGGCGTTCCAGCGCGGCATAGCTCTCCGCCGGGTCAAGCCCCTCCAAGAAACGGCCGCCATGCGTGTCCAGCCGAACCGACAGCCGGCCGGAGGCGGCCAGTTGGGGGAAGCGCCGGCACACCGCCAGCCCGTCGGTGATCTCGCGGCCGAAATAATCGGTCAGCACCGTGACTGGCTGATCCGGGAAGGTCTCTACGAACATCTCGGCGGCGCGCACGGTTGAACCAGCGTAGCCGATCAGGGCATGCGGCATCGTCCCCGCGCCATGCGGCTGGCCGAACCAGTGCGCCGTGAGTTCCGTGGCGGTGCCGGTAAAGCCCCGCGCCCCTTCCTGCTGTGCCGCAGCACTCCCCACGCCAGCGGCATACCCCATCAAGTCCTGCATCTCGGCGCCGGCGCAGTGCCGGGCGTCCATCGCCAGGAAGGCCACGTTCGGCAGTGCATTGCACATCTGGTAGGCGTTGTGCGCAGCCACACACGCAGGCCCAAGCTTCTGCAGCATCAGGGTCTCGCAGTTCGACAGATGCTGGAACGACCCGGTGACGTAGACCAGCGGCTCGCCCGCGCCGACCCACGTGCCCTCGGGATGGGTCACGTCCAGCTCCACCGCAAAGCCCTGCTCCGCCGCCACCGCACGCAGCCAATCCACCATGATCCGCGGCGCTGAGATCACCGGACGGCGTAGAAACACGGCATACGTCACACGCTTGTCGCCGAAACGGGAAATGATGTCCCGCGTGCGGTTGAAGTAAGCGTCCGTCCGGTTGGCGATGTCGTCGGTCAGGCTCATGGCGGCGATCCCGTCCTATTCGGCGGCAACCGAAGCGGCCGCTTGGGGCAGACGGCGGGCTTTCAGTTCCTCCGCCAGCAGGAATGCGAGCTCGAGCGACTGTTCCGCATTCAGCCGCGGATCACAGAACGTCTCATAGCGATTGCCAAGATCGGCCTCCGTCAACGCCCGCGCGCCACCCACGCACTCGGTCACGTTGCTGCCCGTCATCTCGATATGCACGCCGCCGGCCCGGCTGTCCTCGCCGTCGTGCACGTCGAAGAAGCTGCGCACCTCCGACAAGATGGCGTCGAAGGATCGGGTTTTGACGTGGCTTGCGGTGGTGATGGTGTTGCCGTGCATCGGGTCGCACAGCCACACCACGCGCCGC
This sequence comes from uncultured Acetobacteraceae bacterium, assembly GCA_964245545.1. Classification (GTDB taxonomy): domain Bacteria; phylum Pseudomonadota; class Alphaproteobacteria; order Acetobacterales; family Acetobacteraceae; genus LMUY01. The sequence continues at coordinate 8,902 of CAXTNN010000072.1, forward strand.
CCCTCCGCACGAACCGCCCGCACCAGCGGCGGCAGCTTTTGCGCCACCTGCTGGGCGCCCATGCGGCTGATCAGCGTCACCCGCCCGGCTTCATCGGCCGGGTTCAGCGTCTCGATCAGCTTGAGCAGGTCCGGCACCTGCGTGGTCGGCCCGACCTTTATCCCGACCGGGTTGCGCACGCCGCGCAAGAACTCGACATGGGCGCCGCCGGGCTGCCGGGTGCGGTCGCCAACCCAGAGGAAATGCGCCGAGCAGCCATACCAGTCGCCGGTCAGCGAATCCACGCGGGTGAGCGCCTGCTCGTAGGGCAGCAGCAAAGCTTCATGACTGGTGAAGAACTCGGTTTCGCGGATTTGCGGGATGGTGGCTCCCGTCATGCCGCATGCACCCATGAAACTCAGCGTCTCATCGATCCGGGCGGCTAGGTCCTGGTAGCGGCTGGCGAGCGGTGACTTTGCGGCGAAGGACAGGTTCCACCGATGCACCTCGCGCAAATCGGCGTAGCCGCCCGACGCGAACGCCCGCAACAGGTTTAACGTGCCAGCCGAGTGGAAATACCCGGTCTCCATCCGCGCCGGGTCGGGCAGGCGGTCGGCGGCGGTGAAGGCTGGGCCATTGACCGTGTCGCCCCGGTAGGAGGGCAGGGTTCTGCCGTCTTGTGTTTCGGTGTCGGAGGAGCGGGGCTTGGCATACTGCCCGGCCATGCGCCCGAGCTTGACCACGGGAACGCCGCCGCCAAAGGTCAGCACCACGGCCATTTGCAGCAGCACGCGGAACGTGTCGCGGATGATGTTGGCATTGAAGTCGCCAAAGCTTTCCGCGCAGGCGCCGCCCTGCAGCACGAAAGCCTGGCCTTCCGCAGCCAGCGCCAGTGCCGCCTTCAGCCGCCGCACCTCTCCGGCAAACACCAGGGGCGGATAGCCGGCCAGCCGCTGCTCGACCGCCGTCAGCGCCGCCGGGTCTGAATAGGCCGGGCTCTGCTGGATCGGCTGGTTGCGCCAAGACGCGGGTGACCAGGTTGCCATCGTGGTTGCTCCTCCACGCCGGTTATCCACCAAACCGCCCGGAGTGGCTAGGTTTGGCCGCGATCCCCCATGCCGCTCACCCGCCACGTGCCGCTGGCGTATTCGGCGATGGTGCGGTCGGACGAGAACCACGCCATGTTGGCCGTGTTCAGCACGGCCGACTGCCACCAAGCCGCCTGGTCCTGCCACTTCGCATCCACCTCCTCCTGGGCGTGGTCGTAGGATGCGAAGTCGGCGCAGGTGAAGAATGGGTCGGCAAACTCCAGCCGGTCGGCCAGCCCGAAGTATCGCGCGGGCTCCTCCGGGCTAAAGACTCCGCTGCGCAGCGCGTCCAGCACCGCGCGCAGGGCGGGGCAGGCATCCACGGCGATTGTGGCGGCAAGGCCGGTGCCAAGTCGGCGCGCCTCCACTTCTTCCGCGGTCATGCCGAAGATAAACATGTTGCCGGGGCCCACGCGTTCGCGAATTTCCACATTGGCGCCGTCCAGCGTGCCGATGGTAAGCGCGCCGTTCAGCGCCAGCTTCATGTTGCCGGTGCCGCTCGCCTCCATGCCAGCGGTGCTGATCTGTTCCGACAGATCGGCCGCCGGGATCAGCATCTCGGCCAGGCTCACATTGTAGTTCGGCATGAACACCACCTGCAGCAAGCCGCGCACCGTGGGGTCCTCGTTCACCACCTTGGCCACGTCGTGCGCCAGGCGGATGATCTGCTTGGCAAGCACATAGGATGGCGCCGCCTTGCCAGCAAAGAACTTCACCCGCGGCCGCCAATCCCGCGTCGGCTGCGCGCGGATGGCGTTATACTGCGAGATCGCGTGCAGAATGTTCATCAGTTGACGCTTGTATTCATGGATGCGCTTGATCTGCACATCGAACAGCGCGTCTGGGTTGATTTGGATGCCGGTTTGCGCTGCGGCAAGCCGGACCATCGCCTCCTTGCGGACCCGGCGTTGCGCCTGGAACGCGTCACGGAACCCGGCATCCTCGGCATGCGGCGCTAGGTCCGCCAGCGCCGCCGGGTCAGCCAGCACTCGCTCGCCCACCGTCTCCACCAGCAGCCGGGTGAGGCCGGGATTGGTCTGGTGCAGCCAGCGGCGGAAGGTGATGCCGTTGGTGCGGTTCACGATCTGGCCGCCCATCGCGGTGTCCAGGTCGCGGAAGGTGGTGCGGCGCATCAGCTCGGTGTGCAGCGCCGAGACGCCGTTGACCGAATGGCTGCCCAGGAACGCCAGGTGGCCCATGCGCACGCGGCGGCCGTTGCTTTCATCGACCAGGCTCAACGCGGCAAGCAGACGGTCGTCGGCACCTCCCGCGCGCTGCCGGTCCAGGTGGCGGGCGTTGAGCAGGTAGATGATCTGCATGTGCCGCGGCAGCAGCCGCTCAAGCAGCAGCACCGGCCACATCTCCAGCGCTTCCGGCAACAGCGTGTGGTTGGTGTAGCTGAAACAGGCTTTCGTAATGGTCCAAGCCTCGTCCCAGTCCAGCCCGTAATTGTCCAGCAGCAGCCGCATCAGCTCGGCAATGCCGATCGCCGGATGCGTGTCGTTGAGTTGGATGGCGACGTAATCCGGCAGGTTGCCGATCGTGCCGTGCTCGACCACATGGCGCCGGATCATGTCCTGCAGGCTGGCCGAGGCGAAGAAATACTCCTGCCGCAGCCGCAGTTCCTGCCCCGCCTGGCTGTCGTCACCCGGGTAGAGCACGCGGCTGATGGCCTCCGCGCGCACCCGGTCGGTGAGGGCGCCGACGTGGTCGCCACGGTTGAACGCGTCCAGCATCAGCGGGTCGGCGGCGCGGGCGGACCAAAGCCGCAGCGTGTTGGCGTGCTTGCCGCCATAGCCCACGATCGGCGTGTCGAACGCCACCGCCGACAGCGTCTCGCCTGGGTTCCAGTGGTAGGTGGTGCGCCCGGCCTCGGTGGTGGCTTGAACGCTGCCGCCGAAGCCGATGCGATAGGACAGTTCCGGCCGCTGGAACTCCCATGGGTTGCCGGAGGAGAGCCAGTCTTCCGGCTGTTCCTTCTGCCAGCCATCGACCACCACCTGGCGGAACAGCCCGTGGTCGTAGCGGATGCCATACCCGAATGCGGGAATGCCCAAGGTCGCCATGCTCTCCATGAAGCAGGCGGCCAGGCGCCCGAGCCCGCCATTGCCGAGCGCTGCGTCCGGCTCCAGGGCGCGCAGGTGGTCGAGGTCGATCCCCTCGATCTGCAGCGCGGTCCGCAGCGGCTCGATCAAGCCGAGATTGCCGGCGGCGTCGAACAACAGGCGGCCGATCAGGAATTCCAGCGAAAGGTAGTGCACCCGCTTGGCCTTATTGGTGCGGGCGCGCCGGGCACTCCCGGTCCAGGTGTCCACCACCTGGTCCCGCACGGTCAGCGCCGTGGCCACGAACCAATCCCGCTGGCTGGCGCGGTTGGGCGTTTTGCCGATGGAATAGCGGAGTTTGGCAACGACGGCCGCCCGCAAGGCTTCGGCACTCTTGCCAGGGCTTAGCTCAGCAGGGCTCAACTCGGGTTGCGGCTCGACAGGATGGTCCATTGGCGGGTCTCCAGCGATGCGAGGCGTTCTTATGCCACAGAGGGACAGGTGAGGTTAGACGCCGATCACGCAATCGCGATCAATAACGCCATCGTCACGCCAGCGCCAGTTTCGTTGCGGTATACCATCGTCATCAGTCACTTTAACGGAAAGCGGTGACAGAAACTGCCACTCCCTTGCGGTAGCTTGCCGCACTATATGCGGCTGACCGAGGAGCTGAAGTCCATGCGTTGCCACCGTCTCTGTCCCGCTGCCCCGCTGGCCGCCGTCCTGTTGGCCGCTGTTCTGGCGCTGACGCCCGCCGTGTCGTGGGCGCGCCTGGGCGGCGCGTCCTCCCTGGGCAGCCG
>CAXTNN010000072.1:12823-14161 GCA_964245545.1 uncultured Acetobacteraceae bacterium
CTCGGCCGCGCCCATGCAGCGCAGCTTGACTCCATATCAGAGCCAGCCGTTCTCCAGCCCGTCGCCCGGATTGGGCGGGTATGGCGGCTATGGCGGGCGCAGTGCGTTCAGTTCTGGGCTGCTGGGCGGTCTGATCGGCGCGGGGCTTGGCGGGCTGTTGTTCGGCGGCGGCTTGTTTGGCGGCCTTCATGGCGGCGGCAGCTTGCTGGGACTGCTGATCCAGTTGGCCCTGATCTACTTTATCGGCCGCTGGCTGTTCCGTACCTTCTTCAGTGGCCAGGCCATGTTTGCCGGCGGCGTCCGCGGCGCCGGGCCGATACCAGGCGGCGGCACCGCGGGGGTGCGCGGCTTTGGCAGCCGCCGTGCCGGGCCGCCCACCATTGCAATCCAGCAGGCAGATTACGACGCCTTTGAAGCCCTGCTGCGAGGGATGCAGGCGGCCTGGAGCGCCCAGGACCTGAATGCCCTGCGCGCCGTCGCCACGCCCGAGATGACCAGCTACTTCGCCGAGCAGCTCGCCGAGCTGAACAGCCGCGGCTGGCGCAACACCGTGTCCGACGTGCGGCTGGTGCGGGGCGACTTGGCGCAGGCCTGGTCCGAGGGGCGGCGCGAGTATGCCACCGTGGCCATGCAGTTCTCGATGGTGGACGTGACCCGCGACGCCCAGGGTCACGTGGTGGACGGCAGCCCGACCGAGCGCCAGACGGTTACCGAGCTGTGGACGTTCATGCGTAGCCCAGGCGGACGCTGGCTGCTGTCGGCAATCCAGCAGGCACGGTGACGCTAAGCCGCCGCAGCACGGCGGCCAGAAGCGCGGCGACGGTGAGGGGGGCGAGCGGCATCCCGGCCCCGAGCCCGGCCGCCCGCACCAGTTCGGGCAGCAGGAAGGCGGCCAGGGCAGCCAGTTTTTCCCAGGGCAGCCATCCCGTACGGTCCGCCTCGGTCGCGATCCAGGCCAGCGGAATGGCGAGAACCAGCAGATCGTAGTCAAACAGGAACGGCGTCACGAGGCATGACCCGGCGGCTAGCAGCGCCACCTCCGCCCGTCCGCCCGGCCGACGCCGCACCCCGAGCCAGATCGCGGCCACAACGCCCCCCGCAGTGACGAGCTGCACCACGCTGGCCACCGCCAGCGAGCTGCCGAGCAGCCGCAAGCCGGCAAATGGGCTTGCCATCTTGCCGTAATTGGCGAGACCCTCCAGCAGCACCGCCCCGGCGAACGCGTTGGTGCCGAGGAACGCCCGCCAGGCGCCCGGGCCGAGCAGAAGCAGGGAGGCCCCGCACAGCCCGGCCCCCGTCATTCCCGCCCAAACCAGAGCCCGCATGCGCCGGCCGGCC
>CAXTNN010000073.1:0-9791 GCA_964245545.1 uncultured Acetobacteraceae bacterium
GGTGCGGCAGCGCCGCCGGTAGCAGGACGCGCCAGGCGGTGGCGCCCCGCCCCAGGCGCAGCATCCGCGCTGTCCGCCGCAGCACGGGGGGCACGCGGTCGAGCGCGGTCAGCGTGGCGGACACCATCGCCACGGCGGCGAGCAGGATGGAGATGGCAATGATGGCGCCGGGCCCGACGCCGAACAGCAGGATGAACACGGGGTAGAGCATGAAGCTGGGCACGGCGTAGTAGCTGGCCAGCACCGGCTCCGCCGCCCGCCGCAGCGGAGGCAGCGCATGCAGTGCCAGCCCCGCGGCAAAGCCCAGCCCGACCGACCCGGCGGCCGCAGCGCCGATCTCGCCCAGGCTGAGCAGCGTGTTGCGCCAGACCGTGCCGCCCCAGAGCAGGCCGGCCAGGCTGGCCACCAGGAGGGAGGGTGCTGGCAGCGTGGTGGGCAGGATGGCGCCCAGGCGGCAGAGGGCTTCGAGGGCGAGCACGAAGGTGGTGAGTACGGCCCAACGGAGTGTGGCGGCTGCCCTCACCCCGGCGCTCTCCCGCCAGCGGGAGAGGGGGACGATGTGCTAGGGAGGCCGAGGCTTTTGAGCGACTCGCCGCGCAGGGACTGCCACAGCCGGGCGGTGACTTCGCCGAACTGCGGGTTGGCCACGATGCGGCTGTCGCGCTCCCGGTCCCAACCCGTGGTCACGGCGTCGATCAGCGTGCCGGGGCGCGCCGACATCACCAGGATGCGGTCGGACAGCAGCGCCGCCTCGTCCAGCGCATGGGTGATGAACAGGGTGGTGGCGCCGGTCTGCCGCCATAGCCGCAGCAGCTCGTCGCCCATCAGCAGCCGGGTCTGCTGGTCCAGCGCGCCGAACGGTTCGTCCAGCAGGATCAGCCGCGGCTGCAGCACCAGGGTGCGGGCGATGCACACGCGCTGCCGCATGCCGCCGGAGAGTTGCGCGGGGTAGGCGGCGGCGAACTCGCCGAGCCCCATCAGCCGCAAGGCGTCGTCCACCCGGCGCCGCACCTCCGGGGCCGCCACCCCGGCGCGGCGCAGCCCGAACGCCACGTTGTCCGCCACGGTGAGCCAGGGGAAGGTGGCATCCTCCTGGAACACCACCCCCACGCCTTCCGCCACGCCGTGCATCGGCCGGCCGTCTATTTCGACCACCCCCGTGCTTGGCGGCGTCAGCCCGGCCAGCACCTCCAGCAGGGTGGACTTGCCGCAGCCGGACGGGCCCACCACGGAGACGAACTCGCCGCGTTGCAAATCGAGGTCCACCGGCCCCAGCGCCGGCAGCGGCGGCTGCTTGCCGGGCCGCGGATAGGATTTGGTGACGCCGCGCAACCGGGCATGGATGGCGCCCGGAGGCACCCCGGTCACGGATGCGGCTGCAGGTCGGGCGGGAGGAACCGGGTGTCGATCAGCTCCTTGAAATCGGGCGGCTGCGTCACCTCGCCGATCAGGCGCAGGCCGTCCACGGCGCGGTCCAGTTCCGCCTGGTTGAACTCGCCCTGGCTCCACATGTGCGGCCCGATCATGTTGTCCACCGCCTGCGTGGCGATGGTCCCGGGCAGGTCGTAGGCCTTGGCGACGATTCTGGCCGCGTTCGCCGGGTCGGCATACACGGCCTCCACGGCGTCGCGGCGGCCGGCGATGATGTGGCGCAGCACGTCGCCATGGCGGCTGGCATAGGCGGCGGTGGTGATTCCGACCGAGGTCGTCATTGGCGGCAGGATGTCGCGCGCGGCTACCACGGTGCGGTAGCGGCCGGCGCGGATGATCGACAGCGGCTCCACCAGCACGGCGGCCGACACCGCACCGCTTTCCAGCATGGTCAGCCCGTTGACGTAGCCGCCCGAGGCCACCCGCTCTACCTTGCTGGCGTCCACCCCCTGCGCCTTCAGCTCCATCAGCAGCAGCATTTCCGACACGCTGCGCGGCGAGGTGATGGCGACCTTGCGGCCCGGGAGGTCGGCCAACGAATGAACGGGAGAGTCCGGCATCGTCACCAGCGTCGACTCCGCCACACTGCGGGTGCCGACGTTGACCAGCCGGATGTCGAGGCCCTGCTGGGCCGCGGCCAAGGCGGCGCCGACCGCCACCTCGCCATAGGGCAGCGAGCTGGCCAGGATGTTTCGCACGGTGGTGCCGCCGCCGCCGGAGCCGATGAAGCCGGTGACGGGCGCGCCGGCCTTTTGCCACAGCCCTTCTTCCAGCCCCACCGTGTAAGGCACGCCGTAGAAGCTGATGCCGTATTGGGTGACGGAGATGTCCTCCGCCCAAGCCGGAGTGGCGAGGGCGAGGGCGACTGCCAGCAGAGCCGGGTTAAACCGCTTCATCGAGCCCAATATCCACCGCCCCCGCCGCCTGGGTGATCCGGCTGGTGGAGATGTAGTCGACTCCGGTCTCGGCAATGGCGCGCACCGTTTCGCGCCGGATTCCGCCCGAGGCCTCCAGCGGCACCCGGCCCGCCACCAGCCGCACCGCCGCGCGCAACTGGTCGGGCGTCATGTTGTCGAGCAGGATGACGTCGGCCCGGGCCGCCAGCGCTTCCTCCACCTGGTCGAGCCGGTCGCACTCCACTTCGAGCTTGGTCAGCAGCGGCATGCGCGTGCGGGCGCGGGCCACCGCCTGCGTGATGCTGCCGCAAACGGCGATGTGGTTGTCCTTGATGATGACGCCGTTATCGAGCCCAAGGCGGTGGTTGAGCGCGCCGCCGCAGGACACGGCGTGCTTGTCCAGCATGCGCAGGCCGGGCACCGTCTTGCGGGTGTCCACCAGCCGCGCCGCCGTGCCGGCGATCAGCGCCACGTAGTCGGCCGTGACCGTGGCGATGGCGCACATGCGCTGCAGGAGGTTGAGCGCGGTGCGTTCGGCGGTGAGGATGGCGGCGGCCCGGCCCCGCACCGTCATCATCAACGTGCCCGGCGCCACGCTCTGCCCGTCTTGCACGCGCGGCTCCAACGCCAATTGCGGCTCGTAGCGGCGGAACACGGCGGCGGCGACCCCGATGCCGGCCACCGTCATCGCCTCGCGCGCGTTCATGCCGAACGTGGCGGTGGCCGCCGGGTCGATCATGAGCTCCGTTGTGAGGTCGCCGTGGCCGATATCCTCGGCGAGCCAGCCGTCGATCAGGCGGGTGAGGGTGAACGGGTCATACATCGCCGGCTCCGGCCTGGTCCAACACGGTGGCGCTGGCCCCGCTGAGCTCGCCCAGCTTGGCGCCCTCGGCGACCCGGCGTTGCGTCTGCATGCCGCTGGCCTGCTTCTCGATCGCCCGGCGTGCCTCGCGCTCCGCCTCGCCGGGCGGCAGCACCAGCACGCCGCTGTCGTCGCAGAGCACCGCGTCCCCGGGCATTACCACCGTGCCGCCGACCGAAACCGGGTGGTTCAGCCGGCCGCCCAGGTCGTAGAGCCGGGTGGTGATCGGTGCGAAGCCGCGGCACCACATGGGGAAGTCCGAGGCCTCGATCTCCTCCAAGTCGGTGCAGGGGCCGTCCACCACGCCGGCCTTGGCGCCCGCCGCCTTGGCCGCCACCGTCACGCCGCCGCCCCAGCAGGCATGGCGGTCGTCGCCCAGCCGGTCCACCACCAGGATGTCGCCGGGGCGGAGCAGGCCCAGCGCGTGGTGCAGCAAGGTGGAATCCGGGCCGGGGATCGCCAGCGTGACCGCGGTGCCGGCGACCCGGCGCCCGCGCAAGGCGGGGGTGATGCGGCGGTCGCAGAACCCCCAATGGCGCCAATGGCCCACGGTGGCGGTTTCGGCCTTCTCCAGCAGCGCCACCACTTCGGCGCTGATCTGCCCCGGCATGGCGCCGATCTCGTACTTGCCCATGTTCACCCTCTCCTTACAGCTCCAGCGGCCGCTCGGGATGCACGAACAGCCATAGCACCGCGCCTGTTAGGCCGGCGGCCGCGATCGCCAGCAGCGCGCTGGACCAGCTTCCCGTCCAGTGCACCAGATAGGCCGTCAGCACCGGGCCGGCCACGCCCGCCGCGTTGCCCCAGCCATTGGCCCAGCCGGACACCACGCCCGTGGCGGCACGGCCCAGATCCTGCGTGGCGGACCAGATCGAAACCTGCGTCAGCCCGATGGCGCCCAGGGACACGCACAGCAGGCTCATCATGAGCCACACCTGCGGCGCGCGGGAGGCGGCGATCAGGGCCAGCGCGCTGATCACGAACCCGGCCATCGCCACCGGCACCCGCGCCGCCCACACCGAGTTCGTGCGGTGCAGGATCCGGTCCGACAGCGCCCCGGTGACGAACACCATGGCGAACAGGCTCACCCAGGGCAGCGAGGCGTAGACACCCATGGAGGCCAGGGAAAAATGGCGCTCGCGCACCAGGTAGGTGGGCAGCCAGGTGCTGTAGAAACTCTGGATCATGACCAGCAAGAAATACTGCACGCCGATGGCCCAGAACTGGCCCGATTGGAGGCTTGCCACAAAGCTGCCGCGGCCAGGCCGGGAGGACCCGGTTGGCTGCCCAGCGAGGATGGCGCGGACCTCGGCCGGGCGCATCAGGGGGTGGGCCGCCGGGTTGTCGCGGAAGCCGAACCACCAGGCCAGCCCGATCAGCACGCCGACGGCGCCAAACCCATAGAACGCCCAGGGCCAGCCGAACTGCCCGATCACCCAGGTGGTGAGCGGGGCGGCGGCGATCGGGCCCAGGTATAGCCCGCCGAGCAGGATGGAGTTCGCCTTCGCGCGCTCGCCCTCCGGGAACCAGCGCTTCAGCGCCAGCACCGAGCTCGGCCAATCCGCCGATTGCCCGGCGCCCAGCAGCAGGCGCAGGCCGACGAACGAGGCGAAGCCGGTGGCGGCTGGCGTGGCCACCGTCAGCAGCGACCACAGCATATTGGCCCAATGCAGCATCCGCCGCGGCCCAAGCCGTTCGGCCAGCCAGCCCGACGGCACCTGCAGCAGCGCATAGGTCCAGGAGAAGCTGGTCAGCAGGAAGGACATCTGCACCAGCGTGAAGTGATACTCGGTTTGGATGGTGGGTGCGGCGACCACCAGCGCCGTGCGGTCGAGCGACATGACAAAGGTAATGGGCGCCAGCAGCAGCCCGGCCATCCACCAGCGCACCCGCCCCGGCGCTGCCGCCAGAACGCCCGCCTCACCTGTTCCTTCGTGTGACATGGCTTGGCACAGTGCGGGCAGCCGGGCGGCTTGTCGATGGCCGGCATGCTGTCTGGCCTGCCGAACGTTAGGCAGCCCGGCCCACCTGATCTATACGGTGGTGAACCCCTCCAGACGAGTTGAGAGAACGCGATGCCACGGTTGAAACTGCTAGCCGCCTGTCTGCTTTGCCTGGCGCAGCCCGCCGCGGCTGCCACGCTGGACGGCGTCACCTTGCCCGACACCATGCCGTTCAAGGGCCGCACGCTGGTGCTGAACGGCATCGGCTTGCGCACGCTGACGGTGTTCAGCGTGCGGATTTACGTGGCCGGGCTGTATCTCGCCGCCCCGAGCCATGACGCGGACGCCATTCTCAAGTCGCCGGGGCCCAAGGTGCTGGTGCTGCGTTTCCTCCATGGCGGGTCCAAGGAGGACGTGCAGAAGGAGTATCGGCAGGGCGAGCGGGAAAATTGCGGCGATGGCGGCTGTTCCGCCGACGAAGCTCCGGAGTTCGACCGCTTGGTGGCGGCCGCCCCCGCGGTGGCAGTGGGCGACACGTCGAGCTACGTGTTCGCCGACGGCACATGCGACGTGCTGGCCAATGGCCGCGAGATCGACCGCGTGACCAACCCCGACGTGGCGCGCCGCCTGCTCGCCGGCTTCATTGGTGAACACCCGCCTTCGGCCGCGCTGCGCCGGGCACTGCTGGGCTTGCCGCCAACGTAGCGGGTTGCGTGCCATGGCACGCGGTTTGCCTGGTCGGCGTCAAAGGAGTGTGCGCCATGACCGAGCTCAGCCGCCGTGCCGCCCTGGGGAGCCTCGCCGCTGCGGCAGTCACACCCCTGCTTCCCGCCCGCGCCGCCGACCAAACGCTCGTGGTCGGGCTCGACCTGCCGCTTACCGGCGCCGGCGCGGACGCCGCCATCCTGATCCGCGACGGGGTGGAAACCGCCATCGACATGCTGAACGGCCGCGGCGGCGTGGCGGGCTACCGCTTCAGCCTGATGACGCTGGACGACGCCACCGCCACCGCCGGCCAATACGACCCGGCGCAGGCCGCCACCAACGCGCGCAAGATGGTGTCTGACCCGGCGGTGATTGCCGCCATCGGCCCGGAGAACAGCGGCTCAGGCAAGGCGATGTCGCCCATCCTCAGCCGCGGCGGGCTGGCCACCATCACGCCTTCGGCCACCAACCCCGACCTGACTTCGCCGAAATTCGCCGCGCAATACCGTCCGGCGGGGCCGGCCGTGTTCTTCCGCACCGTGACGACGGACGCTTATCAGGGCCCGAGCATGGTCAACTTCTTCCAGCAAACGCTGAAGAAGAAGAGCGTCTTCATCCTGGACGACAGCGGCGCCTATGGCGTGGGCCTGGCGGACGCGTTCGAGGCGCATGCGCGGGCAACCGGGCTGACTGTGCTCGGGCGGGACCGGGTGGACCCGCGGCAGGCCGATTACTCGGCCATCTTCACCAAGATCAAGGCGCTGGCGCCCGATGCACTGTATTGCGGCGCGGACGAGCAAGCGGGCGTGAAGCTGGTGAAGCAAAGCTACGACATCGTGCCACGCGTCGTGAAGGGCGGCGGCGACGGCTTCTTCAGCCCGGAAATCACCGTCGGCGCCGGTTTCCCAGCCGCGGAAAACTGGTATGTGACGGTGGCTTCGCCGCATGTGATCGGAGAGCCGGCGGCAGCTTCGTTCGTGAAGGCGTTTGAAGCCAAGTATAGCCACCAACCATCGGACTACACCTTCACCGCTTATGACGCGATGCTGGTAATTGCCGACGCAGTGGCGCGGGTGGCGAGCAAGGGGGCGGTGACGCGGGCGGCGATGCGGGACGCGATTGCCACTGCCAAGGTGCAGACGCTGCAGGGCGAGGTGTCGTTTGACGAAAACGGCGACCTCGCCTCCCGCACGGTTAGCATTTACCAGATCAAGCAGGATCCGGCTTATCCGCCACCTGACGTGGTTCACACGTTTCGATTCGTCGGAACCGCTCCGGAGGTGTGACCGCGAGGTAGGCTGCTGCAGCCCGTCAGCGCCGGGTCAGCGCCTCCCAATTGCCATGCGCGATCCCGGCCTTGGCTTCCGGCGCCAGTTCGGCTTGATCCAGGAAGGCGCGGGCGCCTCCGTCGGGGGCGAAGCGGTAGGGGTAGTCGGAGGAAAACATGATGCGCTCGACGCCGATCACCTCGGTCGCCCAGCGGAGGTAGCGCGGGCTGAACAGGCCGCTTGGCGTGACATAGAGGTTCTCCCGCGCGTAGTCCGCAATGGGACGTTGCAGCTTGGCCACCCGCTCCAAGCTGGCGAGGCGTTCGAGATAGAACAGCACGACCTCGCCCCAATGGCCCACGATGACCTGAAGGCGCGGGAAGCGGTCGAACACACCGGCGAGAATGAGGCGGACAAACTGGATGCCGGTTTCGTAGTGCCAGCCAATGCCGGGATTGGCGAACATCACGTCGAGCGCGTCGCCAAAGCCGCTGTAATAGGCCTCGCGCACGGCCAAAGGCGGCGTTTGCGGGTGGATGTAGATCGGCACGCCCAGCGACGTGGCGGCCTCGAAGATTGGCAGCATGCTGGGATGATCGAGGTTGCGCTCGCGGGTGCGGCCGAACACGAAGCCGCCTTTGAGTCCAAGCGTCTCCACGCCCCGTTCCAGCTCGCGCGCCGCTGCCACCGGGTCAGGCGTGGGCAGGACGGCAAACCCGTCGAACCGGTCCGGCCGGTGCTTGATGGTCTCCGCGGTGAGATCGTTGAGGTCGCGCGCGAGCGGCACCGCCTCGGCCGCTTCCACCCCTTGCACCCCTGGGCCGGGTGAAAGCACCTGCACGTCCACCCCGGTCTCGTCCATGTTGCGGATGCGCAGCGCGCCAAGTTCGCCGACGCGTTGCTCGATTTCAGCGGGAAGCATTCCGTGGATGCTGTCTGCGTAGGCGGCCGGGGCGCGCGTTTGCGCCTGGGCCAAGGCGGGGGTGACGAAGTGCTCTTCGAGTGCGATGATTTTCATGCGGTTCTCCCGGCAGGCTGCTGCCTTGCCGGAGCTAACGCCGGAGCCCCGCTTGGTTGCTACAACGCCCCTCCGACCCGCCCGGCCGCAGCCCCCAGCCGCAGCCGCAGCGCCTGCAGCTTGATGAAACCCTGCGCGTCCACCTGGTTGTAGGCGCCCCCGTCATCCTCGAACGTCACCACCCGCGCCGAGTACAGGCTGTTCGGACTCTCGCGTCCCACGGCCGAGACGTTGCCTTTGTAGAGCTTCAGCCGCACGGTGCCCGACACGCTCTTCTGGCTCTCGTCGATCAGCGCCTGCAGCATCCGCCGCTCCGGGCTGAACCAGAAGCCGTTATAGATCAGCTCGGCGTAGCGCGGCATCAACTGGTCCTTCAGGTGCGCCGCCTCGCGGTCCAGGGTGATGCTTTCCATCGCGCGATGGGCCTGCAGCAGGATGGTGCCGCCCGGCGTTTCGTAGACGCCGCGGGACTTCATGCCGACGAAGCGGTTCTCCACCAGGTCCAGCCGGCCGATGCCGTTGGTCCGGCCTAGCTCGTTCAGCCGGGTCAGCAGCGCCGCCGGGGAAAGCCGCGCGCCGTCGATGCCCACGGGGTCGCCGCGCTCGAACTCGATGCTGACGACGGTTGCATGGTCGGGCGCGTCTTCGGGGCGGATGGTGCGCTGGTGGACGAATTCGGGGGCTTCCTCCGCCGGGTCTTCCAGCACTTTGCCCTCGCTGGAACTGTGCAGCAGGTTGGCGTCGACGCTGAACGGGGCCTCGCCGCGCTTGTCCAGCGTGATCGGGATTTGGTTCTGCTCGGCGAACTCGATCAGCCGGGTGCGGCTGGTCAGGTCCCACTCGCGCCAAGGGGCGATGACGGTGATGTCGGGCTTGAGCGCGTAATAGGCGAGTTCGAAGCGCACCTGGTCGTTGCCCTTGCCGGTGGCACCATGCGCCACCGCGTCCGCCCCCACCTGCTCGGCGATCGCGATCTGCCGCTTGGCGATCAGCGGCCGGGCGATGGAGGTGCCGAGCAGGTACTGGCCCTCGTAGACGGTGTTGGCGCGGAACATGGGAAAGACGAAGTCGCGCACGAACTCTTCCCGCAGGTCCTCGATGAAGATGTCCTTGACGCCGAACAGCTCGGCCTTGCGCCGGGCCGGTTCGAGTTCCTCGCCCTGGCCCAGATCGGCCGTGAAGGTCACCACCTCGCAGGCGTAGGTGGTCTGTAGCCAGCGCAGGATGACGCTGGTATCGAGCCCGCCGGAATAAGCGAGCACGACCTTCTTCACATCGCGCGTGGGCATGGTGACACTCCTGAGACAACGACATTGGCGCATAGCGGGCCGGGGCTGGGGCGGCAAGCGAGCGGCCTGGCTGGCAGCGGCGATCGTCCTCCCGTTCGCGGCCCACGCCCAAGCCCTGCTCGACCCAGCACTGGTGCCGGGCCTGGATGCGGCCGGGCGCGCCTCCTACGCCGACTGGCTGCTCACCAACACGCCCCGCGCCGTGGCGGTGGGGAGCAATGGGCGGATCGGCTGGTTCTCCGGCCGGTCGCTGGCGGCGGCGCGGGCGGGGGCGGTGTCGCTGTGCGCCGAACATGGAGGGACGGCATGCCAACTCTATGCGGAGGACCTGGACATCGTGTGGCCCGGCAGCGCATCGGCAGCGGCCAAACCGCCGGGC
>CAXTNN010000073.1:9801-14119 GCA_964245545.1 uncultured Acetobacteraceae bacterium
CGATCAATTACGGCTTTGTCCCCGACCAGCGCTTCCTGTGGCATGGCCCGGCGGCGGCTCCCGGGGTGGTGGTGTGGTCGCATGGCAAGGGTGCGGTGGATGCCGACGGCCGCGACGTGCAGCCGCCGCCTTTCCTGCGCGCCTTCAACAACGCTGGGTGGGACATCGTGCGCTTCGACCGCGCCCCGCGAGTCGATACCGTGCCGCGCGCGGCGGGATGGCTGCGTGACGGCCTGGCGGCCATCCGGCGGCAGGGGTATCGCCGCGTGGTCGCGGCCGGCGGGTCCCGCGGCGGATGGACCTCGCTGCAGATGCTTGACACCCCGGGCCTGGCGGATGCGGTGATCGCGATTTCGCCCGCCGCGCATGGCGAGGGGCAGGGCACCAATGCGCTGGACAATGAAGGGGCTGCAGAGGGCAGCAACCTGCTGGCCCAGGATGACGACCTGCGCTCCATCTTGGCCGCGGCAGACGCGGCTCAGACCCGGGTTGCCGTGGCGCAGTTTGCCGGGGACCCGTTCGTGTCCGACGAGGATGCCTGGATGCGGCAATTGAGCCGCCTACGGCCGCGGGTCGCCGCCTTGCTGCTGATCGACCGTCCGCCCGGGTTCAGCGGCCACCTGGCGGGCATGGGGCAGGCATTCGCCCGCCAATTCGCCGCGTGCCTGCTGCGTTTCGTCCAAGACCCGCAGCCGCCCTCCGCCTGCCCTTAGGCCAACGGCCTCATCCGTTGACCCCGCCCAGCGTCAGCACGGCCATTGCGAGGAGCGCTTGCGACGAAGCAATCCAGGCGCCCGGCACCGTGTCCGCGGCCCTGAATCGCCACGCCGCCAAGCGGCGGCTCGCGATGACGGGGCAAGAATTGTGGCCACTGGTGTTAGGCCACGCCTGACCGGTCATGCTGCAGGCTGGCCCACAGCGCCGCAGCCAGGGCGGCCAGGCCGGTGCAGTCGGCTGCGAACACGGTGCGGTAGCCCCACCAGCCGATGCCGGCGCCGCTCAGCAGCGCGCCCAGCGCCTGGCCCATGAACAACGCGAAAGCAAAGCTGGAGACAGCCACGCCGCGCGAGGCGGGCAGCATCTCGGTGGCGCGGGCCTGCAGCACCGAGTGCAGCGTGAAATAGCCGAGCCCCAGCATGAGTTCGGCGGCGACATAGGCGGGCCAGGCTCCAGCGAGGACGGCCAGGGCCATGCCCGCCGCCGCGACCAGCCCGCCGGCCAGCACCAGGGTGGGCTCGGTCCAGTGGCGTACCAGGCGCGGCGCCAGCAGGATGTAGCCCCAGCAGCCCAGGCCGAAGCAGGCCAGCACCAGCCCGGCTGCGCCATAGGTCAGGCCCATGCGCTCGTGCAGGAAGGGGCCGATGAAAGGCAGGGTGCCGGTGAACAGCACGCCGTCGGCCACCGTTAGGGCCAGCATCAGCGCCGGGCCGCGGCGCCATAGGCCGGCAAAGCTGCGTTGCGCGGCCGCTGCTGGCGAGATGGCGCCCGTCCAGCGCAGATGCCGCCCCATCAGCACGGCAAGGGTGAGCGCTCCGCCCGATAGCAGCAGGAACACGCAGCGCCAGGACAGAAACTGGCCGCACACCCCGCCGAGCGGCCCGGCGGCAACCTGCGCCACCACCACGCCCAGGAGGAACCGGCTCAGCACGATCTGGCGGTCGGCGTAGTGGGTGCCGTCGCCGATATAGGCCAGGCACACCGGCACCAGCCCGGCGCTGGCGGCGCCGGACAGCACGCGCAGCAGCGTGAGCGAGGTGAGGCCGGTAGCCAGCGCGCAACCGGCGGTGGCGGCGGAGTAGGCCAGCAACGCCCCCATCAGCACGCGCGGCTTGCCGAACCGATCGGCCAGCGGGCCCACCACGAGTTGGCATAGGCCATAGGGCAGGGTGAACGCCGCCAGCACGATGGCGACTGCGGGCACGCCGACGTGGAAGTCGCGCGCGATGGCATCAAGCAGGCTATCGACCACGCGTGCGCCGGCGGAGGACAGAAAGCCGGCGGCAGCGAGCAGCGGAAGCGGGATCCCGATCCGGTTGGTTGTGAATTTCATGGTATGCATGAAAGATTGAGTTCGTTGCGCGCGACAAGTAGGGCGGCCGAACCAGGGGACGCAAACGCCGGCAGCAAGCTTCAGTTTTGTTATCGAACAGATATGATCGGCAACTGACTGAGCAAAGATCGAAGCAATACCAAAGCGTCAGCGGCGACTAAGGTAATTTTATTCTGTATGATAAAAGCGTGTTAATTGTGCATGACCCGAGTCTGCCGCTCGCTCTCCGTCCGCAGTTGGCCGCAGGCCGCCAGGATGTCGCGCCCGCGCGGCGTGCGGACCGGACTCGCAAACCCGGCTGCCATGATGATAGCAGCGAAGCGATCGAGCTGCGCGCGCGTGCTGGGCTCATAGCGGCTGCCAGGCCAGGGATTGAACGGAATCAGGTTCACCTTCGCCGGCAGCCCGGCCAGCAGCCGCACCAGTTCGCGCGCTTCCGCTTCGCTGTCGTTGATGTTTCGCAGCATCACGTATTCGAAGGTGATCCGCCGTGCGTTGGAGGCCGAGGGATAGCGCCGGCAGGCGGCCAGCAGCTCGGCGATCGGGTATTTGCGGTTGAGCGGCACCAGCTCGTCGCGCAACTCGTCGGTCACCGCGTGCAGCGAGACCGCTAGGTTCACCCCCAACTCCTCGCCGCACCGGTCCATCATCGGCACCACGCCGGAGGTGGAGAGGGTAATGCGCCGGCGGGACAGGCCAATGCCCTCGCCGTCGGTCGCGATGCGCATGGCCCGGGCCACGTTCTCGTAATTATACAGCGGCTCGCCCATGCCCATCAGCACGATGGTGCTGAGCAGGCGCGTGGTCTCGCCCTGGGGGGAGGGCCACTCGGCATAGGCATCGCGGGCAGCCATGAACTGGCCGATGATTTCGGCGGCGCCCAGGTTGCGGGCCAGCGCCTGGGTGCCGGTGTGGCAGAAGCGGCAGGACAGGGTGCAGCCGACCTGTGACGAGATGCAGACGGCGCCGCGGTCCTGCTCGCGGCCGGGAATGTAGACGGTCTCCGCCTCCTGTCCGTCGCGGAAACGGAACAGCCATTTGCGGGTGCCGTCGATGCTGGTCTGCTCGGTGGCGACGCCGGGCCGCCCCACCACGAAGCGCTCGGCCAGGCGGAGCTGCAGCGGCTTGGCGATGGAGGACATGGCGGCAAAATCGGTGGCGCCGCGGTGATAAATCCAGTGCCAAAGCTGCTTGGCGCGGAACGGCTTCTCCCCCACTTCGGCCAGTGCCGCGGCCAACTCCTCGCGCGTCAGCCCCACCAGCTCGCGCCGCCCGTCTGGCAGCACCGCGGGCGGCGGGGAAAACAGGGCCGACTTGGCGAGGATCCGCTCCCGCTCCGCCCCGTTCAGGCTGGCGGCGGCCGACATCAGCCCTTCACCGAGCAAGCCTTGTTGATGGCGGCGAACGCGGGCGAGAAGCCGCGCAGGTTGAAGCTGTCGATCAGGGTGATGCTGCGCGGCCCCGGGGACTTGGCCACCGCCTGCCGCCCGCGCTCGAATGCCGCCACCGCCGCATGGCCGTCGCGCGCGAAGGCGGAGCGCTGGGCGGTGTAGAAGGGCAGGGCGGTCCCTTCCACCTGCACCACCACCTCGGCATTGGCGGGATAGGTGAATCCGGCGCTGACTGCCACCGCGTCACGGATGCCGCCGGGCCGTTGCGTAACGGTCAGCACCACGTCGCCCCGGCCCTGCAGCGCGGGCGTGGAGGAGGCCGCGCGGGTGAACGCGTAACACACGGTCTGCCCGGCCTCCTGGTGCACGGCGGCGGTCCAATCGTCGAAATGGCCGATCGCGCGGGGCGGATTGGCCGCCGGGCGAACAGGCGGGCGGGACGTGGCCGCCGTGTGGGCGGCGCGCGACTGGGCGAGGACGGGCAGGATGAACACGGACAGGCTGAGAGCCGTCGCGGCGAAGGACAACAGGGCGAAGCGCATGCCCGAACAGATACGGCGGGGGAGCAGCCGCGACAAGGCGCCGAGAAGGCGGCACGGTTTGGCGAGCGCCCGGGCTGCGGGATAGGTGTTTGCCATGAGCGACGCGACCGATCACCGCCTCCAGGCCCAGTACGAGGCCTATCCCTATCCCGCGCGCGACCCGGCGGACGAGGCGCGCCGCCTGGTCATCGGCAGTCCGAGCCACCTGCGCGAGATCGACCATTGGGTGTTCGGCGCCGCCCGCCCGCGCTCGCAGCCGCTGCGGGCGCTGGTGGCCGGCGGCGGCACTGGGGACGGCACGGTCATGCTGGCGCAACAGCTCGCCAGCGCGGGGC
>CAXTNN010000074.1:0-14060 GCA_964245545.1 uncultured Acetobacteraceae bacterium
ATCGCGAGGCCGTCCGGGAGCGCGCCGCCCGCGCCGGCCGCAACCCGGACCATGTAAAGGTGCTGTTCCTGGCCTACCCAATCGTGGACATGAGCATGGAAGCTGCCCAGGAGCGCCGCCGGCTGCAGCGGGAGGACGCGGCGGCGCACATCGCCATGCCGCTCTCCTCGATGTCCCGCCTCACCAACATCGACTTCGCCCGCTTCGACCTCGACGAGCCGCTCCCCGCCACCCTCACCACCAACGGCCACCAATCCTCGCTGGCAAAGTGGCTCGGCAAAACCCCGCGCGAACTGGCACTGGCGCAATCCGCCAAGATGGGCATCGACTTCACCGGCACGGCCGACCACGTGGCCGGCCTGATGGCGGAGATCATGGAGGAGGTCGGCGGCGACGGCTTCCTGATCTATAACAGCTACTTCGACCGCCGCTACATCGTGGAGGTGTGCGACGGCTTGGTGCCGGCGCTGCAACGGCGGGGGCTCACCCGGACCGGGTACGAGCACCGGTGCTTCAAAGACAATCTGCTGGCGTTTTGAGCATGGCGATCAACCTTCGCGATCAGGCCCAATCGGCTGAGGCGGTGCGCAACGCGCTCGGCCTCGCCCCACATCCTGAAGGCGGCCATTATCGCGAAGTCTGGCGGGATCGCCCGGTGTCGGGCGAGCGAGGCGCGGCAACCAGCATCTTGTTTTTGATCGCCGCCGGAGAGCGATCCCATTGGCATCAGGTGGACGCCGCCGAGATTTGGCTCTGGCAAGCCGGGGCGCCGCTTGTACTTGGTATATCGCAAGATGGCGCACCCAAGCAGGAGGTCCGGCTTGGGCCCGACATAGCCAGCGGCGAAGTGCTGCAGGCCGTGGTGCCGGTGCGGGTGTGGCAGGAAGCGAGTTCGCTCGGCGCCTGGAGCTTGGTGAGTTGCGTTGTCGCCCCGGCCTTCGAGTTTTCCGGCTTCGAGCTTGCGCCCGCTGACTGGATGCCCGCGAACTTAAATTGAGTTCGGGACCTCCTGCTAAACCTGAGCTGAACCACCGTCGGCGAACAGCTCGCTGCCCGTGACGTAGCTGCTGTCATCCGAAGCGAGGAACAGAGCCGCAGCAGCTATTTCGTCGGGATCACCCATCCGGCCGAGCGGCGTTGCCGCTACCATACTGGCTACAAATGCGCGGTGTTGCTCTTCGGTTTTGGTGAGGCCATAGAGGCCCGGCGTGGACGTGGCGCCCGGCGCGAGCACGTTCACGCGGATGCGGCGTGGTGCCAGCTCCTGGATCCAACTGCGGGCGAAGTTGCGAATGGCTGCCTTGCTTGCACTGTATACGCTGAACGCTGGTGCCCCTGTGCTACCAGCCGTCGATCCGGTCAGGATCACCGACGCACCGTCGCGCAGCAGCGGCAGCGCTTTCTGCACGGTGAACAGCGTGCCCTTGACGTTGCTTGCGAACGTGCGGTCGTAGTGCTCCTCCGTGATCTCGGCGAGCGCCATGAATTCGCCGCCGCCGGCATTCGCGAACAGCACGTCGATGTGCCCGGCCTCATTGCGCACGATGCCGTAGAGCCGGTCGAGATCGGCCAAGTTCGCGATGTCGCCCTGGATTCCCCGAGCATTGCCTCCGACCTCGGCCACTGCTGCGTCGAGTTCAGCCTGCCGTCGACCGGTCATGAACACGCGCGCGCCCTCACGAGCGAAGCGCTTCGCGCTCGCCAGCCCTATGCCGCTGTTGGCGCCCGTGATGACCGCCACTTTACCCTTCAGCCTATCCATTCGCCGTCTCCTGTCCCGCTGATAGACGCGATATGGACCGTCACTCTCAGCCAGGCCAGAACCTACCTAAAGGTAAGTGTAGGATGGGATCATGACGACCGGAGAACCTGTGTGCGGCCTTGATGCCGCCTTGGCGGTGATGGGCGGGAAATGGAAGCCGCTGATCCTCTATCACCTCAACTCAGGCCCCAAGCGATTTGGGGACGTCAGGCGGCTGGTCGCGGGCATTAGCGAGAAGGTGCTGATCCAGCAGTTGCGCGAACTGGTTGCAGCGGGCGTGCTGGTCCGCCACGACTACCAGCGGGTGCCGCCGATGGTGGACTACACCATCACCCCTTTTGGCATGACACTCGTGCGGGCACTCATGCCGCTATGCGAGTGGGGGAACACGCATCGAGCTCAAGTGGAGGAAATCCTGCTTGCGCGCTCACCAGAACACAAAGCCCGCGCAGGTTGATCAACCCCGCTGGCCGCGCAGCCGTTGCAGAAACGCCTCGCTGCGCCGGCGCAGCTTGCCAAACCGGCCAACCCCCGCCAAGCGCCGGTCGAGAAACGCCAGCGTGGCTTCTGCTCCCTCGCTGTCGTCGCGCAGCCAGAATAGCAGCGTGCTGCCGTAAACGCCGGCGAGAAGCGCCCGCTTGGTATACCAACTGAAATCCGCGCTGCGGTCGCCCGCGGCATGCCATAGGCTGTCCACCGTGCGCGCGGTCACCCGGCTGGCCGCCGCCGTGTCCAGCGCCAGCAGCGCCAAGCCGCGCCGCACCGCCTCCTTGTGCGGCTCGCTGCCGGCCAGCCGCTGCGCAATCACGCTGCGCACCCGCTGGCTCACGCCGAGTTCGGGAGGGGCCGGCGGCATGCGGCGGTCGGCCAAGTCCACCCACGCCTCCACCATATCCCGCGGGCCGGCGGGGAACAGCAAGTCCGCGTCCGGCCCGGCCGCTGCCTGCAGCGCGCGCAACGTCCAGCCGGGGAACGGCACGGCCGCCACCAGCATGTCCAGCGCGGCGTCCCGTTCGGGGGAGCGTTCCGGCGGGGTCATGCGCCGGCCCGAGCCAGTTCCTCGTTGAAGCCGAACAAGCGGAAGTCGTTCATGCGCATCGGGTAGAGGATGCCGTCCAGGTGGTCATACTCATGCTGCACCACGCCGGCGTGGAAGCCTGCCACCTCGCCGCCGACCGGCTGGCCGTCACAATCCACCCCGCTGTAGCGGACGCGCCCCCAGCGCGGCACGGCGGCGCGCAACCCCGGGATGGACAGGCAACCCTCCCAGCGCATCACCCGCTCCTCGCCCAGCGGCTCGACAACCGGGTTGATCACAACCGTGTGTCCCACCACACGGTCATCGGCGTCACCGCTCGCGCGACCCAGCGGCACATGGAACACGAACAGGCGCAACGGCACATGCACCTGCGGTGCGGCCAGCCCAGCCCCGGTGGCGTCCTCCATCGTTTCCAGCATGTCGGCCACCAGCCGGCGGATCTCCGGCGCGCCCGGATCGGCCACGGGCTGGGCCTTTTGCAGCAAAACAGGGTGGCCCATGCGGGCGATCTTGAGGATGGCCATTGGACTTCTCAGCTAAGGTGCGAGGAAAGGCTTTGGCGAGTCCGCCATGTCCATGCTATAGCGACCTTTCTGCGGTTAACCACCCTGGGCGGGCCATTTCGGCACGTCCGCAAGCAAAGGAGAAGGCGGCGAGTGCAGGTACTGGTTCGGGACAACAATGTCGATCAAGCGCTGAAGGCGCTGAAGAAGAAGATGCAGCGCGAGGGCATCTTTCGCGAGATGAAGCTTCGCCGCCATTTCGAGAAGCCGTCCGAGCGGCGCGCCCGCGAGGCCGCGGAAGCCGTCCGCCGCGCCCGCAAGATGGAGCGCAAGCGTCTCGAGCGCGAGGGCTTCTAACCTGGCCTAAAGCTCCCTCCTAGACCGAGGGAGCGTCGCAGGCACCCGGCGCTATGTGCTGCCCGGCTTGTGCCACCGACACATTGAAGGTGACGGTCGCCAGCACAAGCGGGCCCTGGCTGATGGTGAACGTCCATGGGCCCGGCACCAGCGACCAGTCCTCCTCCAGCGTGTAGCCGGTGTAGGACCACCGGTCCGACGTGACTGTGTTGAAGTTTACCTCTCGCGTGCCGCTCACCCCGTCCTCGCGCTTCCATAGCGGGTGATCGAGTGTGACCTGCACCAGCGCGGTTTGACCCGGCGGCAGGTTGGCGGCGCGAAACTCCAGCCCAAACTGCTTGCAGAACGTGCCCTGGATGTCTGTGCCCAGCCGGGTGAAGCGCGGGTTCTGCACCGCATCGATGCCGGCGATGTTGCCGGGGCGCGGCGGTTGCGCCGGCCCGACCTGCTCCGCCATCACCTCGCCGACGCGGCCGATCTCCAACTGCAATGGGTCCGCCCAAGCGGTGCCGCGGCCGAGCAGCAGCAGGGCGGCGAGAAGAACGGCAACTCTCATAGGGCGTCCTCCTCATGGGCGGGCAGGGTTTGGGCGATCATCGCCGCCACTTGCCCGGCCACTGTATCACCCCCCTCGCGCAACGCCGCCATCACCCGGCGGCGATCGGAGGCGCTGCGGTTCTGGCTCATCTTCCATTGCGCCTCCACCCGCGACGGTTGCAGCCGGAAGGCGCGGATGCCGGCGAACATGCGGGCGCGATAGTCGGGCGGCAGCGCCATCACGTCAAACCGCGCCGGGTCCGCCTCCGCCATCGCCTGCACGTCCTGCGCAATGGCCGCCGGGTCAGTCACCGGCTCGAGCGGCCCATACACGTGCACGGCCGCGAAGTCCCAGGTCGGCACGGCGGGATGCGCCGCATACCAGGAGGGCGAAATGTAGGCATGCGGCCCGGCGAAGATCACCAGCGCCTCCGCGTCCCCGCCGATTGCGTCACATTGCGGATTGCCGGCAGCAAAGTGCCCGGACAAGGCGAACCCCTGACCGTTGCCATGGTAGGTGATCGGCAGATGGGTGGCCTCCAACCCGCGTGCGCCGGTGGTGACCAGTTGGGCGAACGGGTTGGCGCAGATCAGCGCCGCGATCTCGCCCGGATCGGGCTGCAGGAAAACGGGGCGGAGATACACGGCTGCGGCCCTTTGGCTGGATGGCCCGTCTCTACCACACCGGGCCGCCGCGTCAGCTACTGCAGGAAGCCCCAGCGCGCGACCGCGGGCTCGGCCGACGCCCATTTCCAGCCCTGCGTGTCCTGGCAGATATCGACCGAGTACCAAGCCGGCGACGCGCGGCCCGCTTCCACCGAGAACAGCACCTGCTTGCAGGCCGCCAGCGGGTTTACGATATCCCGCACCACCTCCAACTGGCCGTGCTGGTTGCCGATCGGCACGCTGTGGCGGATGCGCCAGGGCACCATCGCCCCTACCGGCAACGGCGCTGCGGTGGTGGCGATGGCGTCTTGCTCGGCGCCGTGCCAACTGCGCGCGATCAGCTTCACCGCATAGTCGGACGCCGCGGCCGTCGCCACCCCCACGGCAAACCCCACGGCCGGGTTGGCGCTGGCGCCGCCGGCGGCTGCCCCCGTCACCACGCCGATGATCTCACCCGTGCTGGAGCAGCCGCCGAGCAGCAGCAGCACCGCCACCCACCACAGCCTCATGCGCGGCACCTCACTGGAGCGAGCCCCATCGCGCTGTAGCCGGCTCGGCTGACGCCCATTTCCACCGCGGCCCATCCTGGCAGACGGTGGCGGTGTAGAACTCACGGCGCGGCGCATGGTCGGCCACCGTGTCGACCGAAAACACGATTTCCTTGCAGTCGATCGGGGCCGCACCCATCGTCCGCACCACCGCCACCTCGCCGTGCTCATCCGCCTCGATCGGCACGTCATGCACCACCCGCCAAGGTCCCGCGGCCCCTGGTGCGAGCGAGCCGGCGGCCTGCGCGATTTGGTCCTGCTCCGCGTTATGGACCACGCGCTCCTCATATTGCAGGCCGGCCGTTGCCCCCGCCGCCACGCCCAGCCCGATCGCCGTGGCCGCCGTGGCGCTGTGCGTGACCGAGCTGGCAATGCCCGCCCCAGCGATCCCCGCCACCTCGGCGGTGCCGCCGGTGACGACGGAAGAACAGGCGGGCAAGGTAAGCAGGGCGAGCAGAAGCAAGGGACGGAAAACAGCGGTCACCGGCACACCCTGGGCAATTCAGCGCGCGAGAATGCACAACGTGCTGCTCCGTTGCAACGGTATGGGCGCTCGCGCATAGCCCAGCATGGCCGCCCGGGCTACAATCGCGCGCGTCCATCGACAGGAGCACCCGTGCCAAAAGTCTCGCAGAGCGTCGGCCCCAAACAGCCCCAGGTGGTCGTTCTCGTCGGCGCCACCGGAGACCTGTCGCAGCGCAAGCTGCTGCCGGGCCTGTTCCATCTCGCCAGCAAACGCTTCATTCCCGGCTGCCGGATCATTGGCGTGTCGCTCGACCCGCTCGATGCAGACGGCTTCCGCACCCTCGCCCGCGGTGCGCTCGACCAGTTCTCCGGCCGCAAGGTCAGCGACTGCGACTGGGCCGAGTTCGCCGCCGCGCTCGACTACGTGCCCATGGAAGCGGGCGCCGGGCTGCTGCGCGAGCGGGTGGGCGCGGCGGAGGCTGGATTGGGCGGTGAGAGCGAGCACATCCATTACCTCAGCGTGCCGCCCAGCGCTGCCCTCCCCGCCGTCGGCCTGCTCGCCGACGCCGGGCTGGTGGCGCGCTCCCGCATCATCATGGAGAAGCCATTCGGCAGCGACCTGGAAAGCGCCGTCAGCCTCAACAGGCGGCTGCACGAGGTGTTCGACGAGAGCCAGATCTTCCGCATCGACCACTACCTGGGCAAGGAACCAGCGCAGAACATCCTGGCGTTTCGTTTTGCCAACGGCCTGTTCGAGCCGATCTGGAACCGCAACTTCATCGACCATGTGCAGATCGACGTGCCAGAGACGCTGGGCCTCGGCAAGCGCACGGGGTTCTACGAGCAGACCGGCGCGTTCCGCGACATGGTGGTGACGCACCTGTTCCAAATCCTGGCGTTCATGGCGATGGAGCCGCCCACCGCGCTGGAGCCGGCGCCGATCAGCGAGGAGAAGAACAAGGTCTTCCGCAGCATGCTGCCGATCGACCCCAAGCAGGTCGTGCGCGGGCAGTATGTCGGCTACCGCGCCGAGCCCGGCGTTGATCCGGAGTCGGACACCGAAACCTTCATCGCGCTGAAATGCATGATCGACAATTGGCGCTGGGCCGGCGTGCCGTTCTTCCTGCGCACCGGCAAACGCCTGGCGGAGGGCCAACGCATCATCTCCATCGCCTTCCGCGAGCCGCCGAAGAGCATGTTCCCGCTCGGCTCCGGCGTCGGCTCCCAAGGCCCCGACCACCTCACCTTCGACCTGGCAGACGCCTCCAAGATGTCGCTGTCGTTCTATGGCAAGCGGCCCGGCCCGGGCATGCGGCTGGACAAGCTCAGCCTGCAATTTGCGATGCACGACACGGGGCGCATCGGCGACGTGCTGGAAGCCTACGAGCGCCTGATCCTGGACGCCATGCGCGGCGACCACACGCTGTTCACCACGGCGGAAGGCATCGAGCGGCTGTGGGAGGTTTCCACGCCGCTGCTGGAAGCGCCGCCGCCGGTGCGGCTGTACCAGCAGATGTCTTGGGGCCCCAAGTCGATCCATCAGCTCGTCGCCCCGCACGCTTGGCGGCTGCCCTTTGAACGGGCCTGGCGCGACCCCAAGACCACGGGCGGGTGAGATAGGGGCAGCCTAAGCTAGCGCACCCCCATACGCCGGCTCACCAGGAGGGAGGCCAGCCCGACGCAGCCGATTGCGCTGAGATAGAGACCCGGGCTCATCGGGTTGCCCGAGGCGGCGATGATGCTGCTCACCACCACCGGCGTGATCCCGCCGAAGAAGGTTTGGGACGCCACGTAGCTGATCGAGGAGCCAATCGTCCGGCGGCTGGCTGGAAAAAGCTGGGTCAGCACCGTGCCGACAGGGGCGTAGTAGAAGCTGTAGAACACCAGTGCGATCACGGCTTGGATCAGCGCCAGCGTGCCTACCGTGGGATAGGCGGCAAGCAGCAGGAAGAGTGGGTAGGCGATCACGATCCCGGCCAGGATCGCACAGGTCATCACCCGCACGTTGCCGAAGCGGTCTGCCAGCACGCCCGCCAGCATCGGGAACAGGGTGCTGACCAGGCCGCCCGCGATACTGCCGACGAAAGCGGAGGCGGGCGGCAGATGAAGCTGGGTGATCGCGTAGGTGGGCATGTAGATGTTGATGTAGCTTGCCACCGTGCCGGCGCAGACCACGCCGGCGCCCACCAGCATGCGCAGCTTATCATGGGCAAGCGCCTCCCGCAGCGGGTGCGCGGCGGCCGCGCCGGCCGCGAAGTCGGGCGACTCAGCCACATCGCGGCGGATATACCAGGCGACCGGACCGATCAGCAGGCCGAACAGGAAGGGTACGCGCCAGCCCCACGCACTCATGGCCGCCGGGCTGAGCACCGTGTTCAGGACGTAGCCGAAGCTGGCCGCCACAACGATCGCAAGGCCCGTCGTGGAGAACTGCAGGCTGGCGTAAAAGGCTCGGCGGCGCGGGTTCTGCTCGGCCAAATAGGTGTTGGCGGCGCCAAACTCGCCACCCGCGGAGAAGCCCTGCAGCAGCCGGGCGAGCACCAGCAGCGCAGGGGCAGCCAGGCCGATCGTTGCGTAATTCGGCAGCAACCCGGTGATGAGCGTGCCGGCCAGCATCAGCCCGGCCGATAACACCAGCGCCGCCTTCCGACCGGCCCGGTCAGCGTAACCGCCGATCAGCACCGCACCCAACGGTCGGACCAGGTAGGCGGACGCAAAGGTCAGCAGGCCGAGGAACAGCCCGACCGCCGGGTCGGACGCTGGAAAGAACTGCCGCGAGATGACCACTGCGAAGGCGCCGTAGACCAGGAGGTCATACCATTCGAAGAATGTGCCAATGGTGGCGGCGACGACGTCGCGGGCCCGGGATGCGGCGGGTGCCACGGGTGATTGTGAGCAACTCGACAAGACGGCGCTCCTTGAACCACGGCCAGCTTGAAAGCTCACGTCCGGAGCAAGGACTATGCCGCCTCTTCAGGCATTTTTGGTGTTCTCTGTCGGTTAGATCCAGCCGATGCCGGACACAGGCGCACTCAGCGGCTTTGGTACGCTTCCTGCCAACTGCGGACATGGTGGCCGCCGAAAACCATGCGCCGGATGGCTGGCGCCGCCAAGCCATCGGTGAAGCCGGGAGCGGTGGCGCTGGCCGCATTCAAGCGCTGCATCTGCTCCTCCGTCAGCACGACGTCGAGCGCCGCCACGTTGTCATCGAGCTGCGCGGCCTGTCTGGCGCCGATGATGACCGACGTCACGCCGGGTCGTGCAAGCGCCCAGGCCAAGGCGATCTGCCCGGGCGAGCGCCCATGCTCCGCGGCCACCGCGCGCAGCACGTCCAGGATCGCCCAGTTGCGATCGCTGAACTTGCTGTTGCCGAAAGGGTTGGCGCCGCTGAGCCGGCCTGTGCCGGCGGTGGCGTCGCGCGTGTATTTGCCCGTCAGGAACCCGCCTGCCAGCGGGCTCCAGGGCACCACCGCCATACCGGCTTCGACCGCTGCAGGCACATGCTCACGCTCGATGTCGCGCGCGACCAAGGAGTATTCCACTTGGATGGCGATGGGCGGTGGCCGCCGCCGCTCGCTGGCGATGGTGGCAGCCTTGACTGCCAGCCAAGCCGGCATGTCCGAGAAGGCGAAGTAGCGGATCTTCCCGGCGCGGACCAAGTCGCCAAGCGTCTGCACGATCTCTTCCGCTGGAGTCACGCCGTCCCAAATGTGCATCCAATAAAGATCGATGTAGTCGGTGCCGAGCCGCTTGAGCGATGCGTCCAGCGCACGATGGATATTCTTGGCGCCCGCGCCGCCGGCGTTCGGGTTGCCGGGCGTCGCTTCGGGTGCGGCCAATGGGCTGGCCGAGTGATTGAAGGCGAACTTGGTCGCCAACACCATGTGGTCGCGGGTGCGGCTGCTGGCGATGAACCGGCCGACCATCTCCTCACTCGCCCCGCCGGAGTAGATGTCGGCGGTGTCAATGAAGTTGCCACCCTGGCCGCGGTAGGCGTCGAAGATCGCCCGCGAGGCCGCTTCATCCGCACCCCATCGCTGCGTGCCGAAGGTCATGGTGCCCAGGGCCATCGGGCTGACGACCAGGCCGGACCGGCCCAACGTGCGGTAGTCGGTCAGCGGCATGATTGACTTTCATAGTGAGCAGTATGGAAGCCTGTGGCAGCATTGCATCGCAGGATCAAGACATTTAGTAGCGCTCACTATGAAAACCGCTGAACCTCCGCAGCCACGAAGAACCGGCCGGCCGCTGTCGTTCGACCCAGAGGCGGCGTTGGAGCAAGCCATGCTGCTGTTCTGGCGGCATGGCTACGAAACCACCTCAGTCGCCGAGTTGACGGCGGCCATGGGAATCACCGCTCCGAGCCTCTACGCGGCCTTTGGCGACAAGAGGCGGTTGTTTCTGGCTGCGATGCGCCGCTACGTCGGTGACCGGGCGGCGCTGGAGCGCGACTTGGCGGCGCCGCCGACGGCTCGCGCGGCCATGCACATGATGCTGGTGGCCACCGCCAAGGCGTTCACCGGTGAGACCACCCCGAAAGGCTGCCTGTTGGCCAGTGCCGCGGCGAGTGGCTCGCCCGCATCGGCGGACGTTATGGCCGCGGTCGCGGAGGTCCGCCAAGGCATCGCCGCCTGCCTCGTTCGCCGCATCGCCCGAGACCTGACAGCGGGGATTTTGCCCGCTGGCACCAATGCCGCAGCCTTGTCCGACCTTACTCTTGCGGTTGTGCAAGGCATGTCCGTGCTGGCACGCGACGGCGTGCCGCGTGAAAGGCTGCTGGCGCTTGCCGAGCAGGCCATGCTGGCTTGGCCGAAGGAGTTGCCAACCACCCAGCCTGGCTGATAACCACGGTTAACCGCGTGATGCCGACACCCTTGCCGTCGCTTCACCCGCGTGGCGGCGCATGCGCCGCGCCAAGTTTTCGCCAATCATCACGCAGGTGAAATGGAGATTGGCGCGGCAGTCCGACGGCATCACCGAAGCGTCCGCCACCCGCAGCCCCACGACGCCGCGCACACACAAATCCGGATCGACCACGCCGCGCGGATCCTCGAACGCGGTCATGCGGCAGGTGCCGGCGGCGTGCTGGATGTCGGCGCATTGCTCCAGCATCAGGCTGTCCAGCTCGTCCGCGGGCAGGCTTGCCGCTTCCGCGGGGGTCAGGCTGGTTTCACCGAAGCGGACCGAGTGGCACAACCGCGCCACGGCCGGATGCGCCGCCAGCGCGGCCAAGCGGCGGACCGCGTCGCGCATCCGGATGCGGTCGCGCTCGTCCGACAGCATGTTTTCCTCGGCCACTGGATTGGCGCCGGGATCGGGCGAGGACAGCACCAGCTCGCCGCGGGAAAAGGCCTGGTAGAGCCCCGCACCAATCGCGCCTTCGCCGCCGGGCAACCCGTCTGCGGCCAGGCCGCGGTGATTGTAGGCGATCAAGATCATGTCCCGCGTGCCGCCGCCAGCCAGCCCGCTGCTGTAGGTGGCGCAGCAGTTGGTGTGGCGGGCGTCGCGGTCGGCCGCGCGGTATTGGGGCCGCAGCAGCAGGGTAGCGCGCAGGATCGGGTGGTCCATCAGGTTGCGGCCGACATGCGGCAGCTCGTGCAGCACGGGAATGCCGAGGCGCGCAAGCTGGTCGGCGGGTCCCAGGCCGGAGCGCAGCAGGATCGCCGGGCTGTGGATCGCGCCGGCGCAGAGCACGACCTCGCGCGCCCCAACCGGCTTTGGCGGCGCGCCGCCAAAGCTGGCCAGCACGCCCGTGGCCCGACGCCCTTCAAACAGCACGCGGTGAACCAGGGCGCCGCCGCGGATCTCCAGGTTCGGCCGCCCGCGCGCCGGCTCCAGGTAGCCGTCATTGGTGGTGACGCGCTGGCCATGGCGCAGGTTGATTGGGTTGCAGGTGACGCCCTCGCCCGTCGGCGCGTTCAGGTCGGCATGCCAGGGATAGCCCAGCGCCAAGGCTGCATCCCGAAACGCCAGGTCCACCGCGCCCCATTGCGAGGCGTGCATGCGGAACACCGGCAGCGGGCCGCCGCGGCGATGGCCCGGCGCGGTTCCGGTCTCCGCGTCGTCCTCAATGGCGTCGAACAGCGGCAACACGTCGGCCGCGGACCAGCCTTCGCAGCCGGCTTCGGCCCAGTCGTCGAATGCCTCCGGCACGCCGCGGATGGCGATCTGCGCGTTCACCGCCGAGCTGCCGCCCATGGCCCGGCCGCGCCAGTAGAATTTCGGCGCTTGCCGGGCCGTGCGGCGGGCCATCAGCGCCGGCCATTGCCAGGCGGCCTGATGCGCTGGGTCCTGCATGAACGGGATGATGTTGGGGCTGCGCAGGGCGTGCGGTGCGTCGGCGCTGCGCCAGTCCGGCCCGGCCTCGAGCAGCAACACGCGTCGGCCCGGGTCCTCCGAGAGGCGGGCGGCCAAGGGTGCGCCGGCGGAGCCGCCTCCGACCACGATCACGTCGTAGCAGTCAAGCAAGGCTGGTCGTCTCCAGGGTCGCGCCCGAGAAGAAGGTGAGCGCGCCGGGCATATTGGTGAAGCCGGTCACCTCCCGCGTCATAGCGTAGCCTTGGGACCGCCAGGCCAGGAACACGGCGGGGGCTTCGTCGGTGGCGATCTGCTGGATTTGGTCGTAGATCGCACGGCGCTTGCCCGCGTCGAACTCGGAGCGGCCGGCGGCA
Source organism: uncultured Acetobacteraceae bacterium (assembly GCA_964245545.1). GTDB lineage: Bacteria > Pseudomonadota > Alphaproteobacteria > Acetobacterales > Acetobacteraceae > LMUY01. The sequence continues at coordinate 12,549 of CAXTNN010000074.1, forward strand.
AACAGCTCCTCCATCTTCGGCATCCGCAGGTCGTACGAGCGGGCCACGCTGGGGCCGAGCGAGCCATCGAGCAGCGGCGCCATGCCATCCGGGTCGTTGCCGTCGGTGGTTGTGCCGCCGACGGCGAACTCGTACTGGCCGCGGTTGCCCAAGGCCACGCGGGTCGCCCAGTCCGGCAGTGACAATTGCGCCTGAATGCCGATGGCGGCCAGGTGCTGCTGCATCAGCACCGCCGTGTCTTTGTGCATGCCGTACTGGGAGGTGGCGAGCAGGGTGCAGGTGAACCCCTCGGCCTTGCCCGCGGCACTCAGCAATTGGCGGGCCTTGTCCGGATTGTAGGCCCAGGCATGGGCGAGCGTGTCGTTATAGAACGGGCTGTTCCTCACCACCGGCAAGCCCTCCAGCGGCGCGCCGCGGCCGAAGAAGACCGAGTTCACGATCTCGTCGCGCTTGATCGCCAGCGCCACGGCCAGGCGGACGCGCGGATCGGTGAACGGCCCGGTGCGCCCGTTGAAGGTGACGTACATCACCGGACCGTCGGTGGCCTCGAGCTTGAGCTTGGGGTTGGCCTCGATGGGTGCCATCGCCTGCCACGGCACGTATTCGATCAGGTCCACATCCCCGGCCTGCAGGGCGGCCACGCGCGCGGTTTCGTCGGCATAGACGATCACGTTGACGCCGGGCAGCTTGGGCAGGCCGGGGCGGTAGAACTTCCCCCACGGCTTGAGGGTGATGGAAACGCCGCGGTCCTGCGCGTCGATAACGAACGGGCCGCAGCCGATGGGCGTGGCGCCGCTATCCTTGCAGACGATCGGCAGTTCATAGGCGGCCAGCCAGATCGGCAGCGTGACCGTGGGCTGCTTCATGATGATGCGCACGGTGCGCGCGTCGGGCGTTTCGACCCGGTCGATGCCTTGCATCTGGCCCCGCATATAGGCGGTGGATTTCTCCGCCCCGACTTGCTGCAAGGTCCATTGCACGTCGGCGGATGTAACCGGGGCGCCGTTATGAAATTGCGCCTCGCGCAGGTGGAACAACCAGCCGGCGTCGCCATCGCGCTCCCAATGTTCGGCCAGTTCGCCCTGAAGGTTGCCCGCCGGGTCGTAGGAGGTGAGGCCGCGATGGGTGAGCAAGGTAATGGTGCCGGCGGCGGTGCCGGCCTGCACCCAGGGCATGAAGGAGGGCGGGTAGGAACTTAGGCCAAACCGAAGCGGCTGGTTGCCGCCGGCGGCAGAGGCCGGGCCGCGCAGGAACGGCAGCATGCCGGCCGCCAGTGCGGCTTTGGCCAGTGAACGGCGGGCGAGCGTCATGGCATTACCTTAGGCGGTGGATAAATGGCGCGGGCAGCTTCGGCGGTGATGCGCCCTTCGGCCACGTCACGCGCCACCTGCTCCGGCGCGCGCGCGGCGGGCGGGCCGTAGCCGCCGGCGCCAGGGGTGACGATCTCCACCGTTTGCCCCGGCTGCAGCATGCCGCTGCCACCGGTGAACGGCGCCACGCCGGGCCCATAGC
>CAXTNN010000075.1:0-14033 GCA_964245545.1 uncultured Acetobacteraceae bacterium
GCATCGAGCTGATGAACGGCCTGCTGCTGTCCATGCCCGGCACGCCGGTGATCTACTACGGCGACGAGATCGGCATGGGCGACAACATCTTCATCGGCGACCGCGACGGCGTGCGCACGCCGATGCAATGGTCCATCGACCGCAATGGCGGCTTCTCCCGCGCCGACCCCGCCAAGCTGGTGTTGCCACCGATCATGGACCCGATCTACGGCTTTGCCGCCGTGAACGTGGAGGCGCAGGCGGCCGACCCGCATTCGCAACTGAATTGGATGCGGCGGATGCTGGCGGTGCGCCAGCGCCATCGCTCGTTCGGCCGCGGCACGCAGCGCTTCCTGTATCCCAGTAACCGTAAAGTGCTCGCCTATCTGCGCGAATTTACCTTGGAGGATGGCACCGACGAGACGATCCTGTGCGTTTGCAACCTGTCCCGTTCGGCACAGGCCGCCGAGCTGGACATCTCGGCGCTGGCGGGTCGCGTTCCGGTTGATATCGTCGGCGGTTCGGTGTTCCCCAGGATAGGCAACCTGCCCTACCTGCTCACCATGCCGCCCTACGCATTCTACTGGTTCCTGTTGGCGTCGGACGTGCAACTGCCGATTTGGCACATTCCCCAGCCGGAGGCCATGCCAGAATTCTCTACCATTGTGCTGCGCAACTCGATTGAGGAAGTGCGGCCAGGCTATGGCAGGTCGGTGGTCGAAACCGAGGCGCTGCCGGTCTATTTGCCCAAGCGGCGCTGGTTCGCCTCCAAGACGGAGAAGCTGGTCAAAACCCAGCTTGCCTACTTCGTCCGCCTCACGCCGCCGCCCGACTCGGTGTTCCTCACCGAGGTCGAGGTGACGTTGCAAGAGACGGGAGGCGGCACGCGCATCGAGCGCTACACCCTGCCAATGGGCGTTGCGTGGGAGGACAACGCCATTGGCAACTTGCCGGCTCAGCTCGCCATGGCGCGCGTGCGGCTTGGCGCCCGCGTTGGCTACCTAACCGATGGGTTCGCACTTGATAGCTTCGCCCGGGCCGTGATCCAGGGACTGCGCAAGAGCGAGAGCTTCGCGGTTGACGGCAGCAGGGTCGAGTTCCGCCCGACATCGCTGATGAACAGCCTTGAACTTGCCGACACGGCGGAGATCCGACGGCTGTCGGCCGAGCAATCCAACTCCTCGCTCATCATCGGCGACGCCGTGGTGATGAAAGTGGTGCGCCGCGTCACCGCCGGGGTGCATCCCGAGGGCGAAATAACCCGCTTCCTGACCGAACGCGGCTTCGGCAACACCGCACCCCTCTACGGCGAGGTGGTGCGGGTGGACGCCGATGGCACGCCCAACACCATCGGGCTGGTGCAGGGCTTCGTGCGCAACCAGGGCGATGGCTGGGGTTGGACGCTCGAATACCTGGACCGCGTGGTGGATGAACTGTCTACCACCGCCGAGGCCGAGGACCACAGCGCCGACGCCTTCGCCGGCTATAATGTGTTCGCCGCCGCCATCGGCCAGCGGCTGGGCGAACTGCACGCGGTGTTTGCCAGCCCCAACGAAGACCCGGCCTTCACCCCCGAGCCCGCGACGCCAGAAATCCTGGAGGAGTGGGCAAACGGCGCGATCGAGCAGATCGACTTGGCGTTTGGCATGCTTGGCCGGATCACCGACTGGCCCAACGCGCAGGCGGAAGCCGCGGCCAAATCGGTGCTCGCCCATGCCGAGGACCTCCGCACCGCCGCCCGCAAGCTCGCCGCCCGCGGCACCGGCTCGTTGCGGACGCGGGTGCATGGGGATTTCCATCTTGGCCAGGTTCTGGTGGTGCAGTCCGACGCCTACCTGATCGACTTCGAAGGCGAGCCGGCACGAACCATGGAGCAGCGCCGGGCCAAGTCCTCGCCGTTGCGCGACGTCGCCGGGTTGCTGCGCTCATTCGAATACGCTGCGGCCGCCGCATTGCCGGGGCGGGTCGCCACCGCACCCGCTGCGTCGGGCCGCCGCGCCGACATCCTCGACGGCTTCCGCATCGGCGCCGAGGCGGCGTTCCTGCAGGCCTATCGCGCCGTGCTCGCCGAGGCCCCGGTGAAGTGGGTCGAGCTTAAAGCCGAGGAAGCGGTGCTGGACCTGTTCCTTTTGGAAAAGGCCGCCTACGAAATCCGCTACGAGGCAGCCAATCGCCCGACTTGGATCGGTATCCCCCTCGCCGGGCTCTACGCCATTGCCGCCCGCCTGCTCAACCTGCCGCAGGAGGCCGCCAATGCTTGACACGGTCGAACTGGGCATCGACCTGGGCGCGATCGACGCGGTTGTGCACGGGCGGCATGGCGACCCGTTCTCCATCCTCGGCCCGCACGGCAACACCGTGCGCGCGTTCATTCCCGGCGCCGAGGGTGTGAGCGTGATCGACAGCGCCACCGGCCTGATCACCGGCGAGCTCACCCGCCTGCATCCCGACGGCTTCTTCGCTGGCCCCGTATCAAGCCACGGCGCGTATCGCCTGCGCATCGGCGAAGGGCTGGCGGCGTGGGAGACGGAGGATCCATACTCTTTTCCGCCGTTGCTGGGCGACATGGACATCTACCTGCTGGCGGAGGGCCGCCACCGCGATTTCGGCCGCTGCCTCGGGGCGCACCCGGCGACGGTGAACGGCGTCAACGGCGTGCGCTTCGCGGTCTGGGCACCCAATGCCCAGCGCGTGTCCGTGGTGGGGGACTTCAACGGCTGGGACGGGCGGCGCCATCCCATGCGCAAGCGGCATGGGCCCGGCGTGTGGGAATTGTTCGTGCCGCGCATCGCCGCCGGTGAGTTCTATAAGTTTGAGCTGATTGGCGCCTGGGGCGAGATGCTGCCGCTCAAGGCCGACCCAGTCGCTTGGGCGGCGCAAGTGGCGCCGCTAACCGCCTCCATTGTGGTGGAGGACGAGCCATACCCGTGGACTGATGCCGAATGGCTGGCCGGCCGGGCGCAGCGGCAGGCGGAAGGCGCCCCGATCTCGATCTACGAGGTGCATGCCGGGTCCTGGTCGCCAGCCGCCAGCCTCGGTGTCGACTCTTGGGAGCGGCTGGCCGACCAGCTCGTGCCCTACGTCGCCAGCATGGGCTTCACCCATATCGAGCTGATGCCGATCATGGAGCACCCGTTCGGCGGCTCCTGGGGCTACCAGCCGCTGGGCCAGTTCGCACCCTCCGCCCGCCTCGGCCCGCCGGAGGCGTTTTCCCGCTTTGTCGACCGGTGCCATGCCGCCGGGGTGGGCGTCATCCTGGATTGGGTGCCGGCGCACTTTCCCACCGACAGCTACGGGCTGGCCCGCTTCGACGGCACGGCGCTGTACGAGCACCAGGACCCGCGCGAAGGCTTCCACCCCGAGTGGAACACCTACATCTACAATCTCGGCCGCAATGAAGTGCGCGCCTTCCTGATCGGTTCCGCCCTGTTCTGGCTCGAGCACTACCATGCCGACGGCATCCGGGTGGACGCCGTCGCCTCCATGCTCTACCGCGACTACAGCCGCAAAGCCGGCGAGTGGGTGCCGAACCAATGGGGCGGCCGCGAGAACCTCGAATCCGTCGGGTTTTTGCAGGAGCTGAGCCGCGCCGTTGCCGATCGCGTTCCAGGCGCGATCCTGGTGGCCGAGGAAAGCACTGCCTGGCCCGGCGTTTCTCGCAGCGCCGACGAGGGTGGCTTGGGCTTCACCTACAAGTGGAACATGGGCTGGATGCACGACACCCTCCATTACATGGAGGAGCAGCCGATCTATCGCCAATACCACCACGGCGAGATGACCTTCGGCCTGGTCTACGCCTTCAGCGAGAAGTTCGTCCTGCCGCTGAGCCATGACGAAGTGGTCTACGGCAAGGGCTCGCTGATCCGCAAAATGCCCGGCGATGATTGGCAGAAATTTGCCAGCCTGCGCGCCTATCTCGCCTTCATGTGGACTCATCCCGGCAAGAAGCTGCTGTTTATGGGCGGCGAAATCGCGCAGTGGCGGGAATGGAACCACGATCGCGGCCTCGATTGGGACTTGCTGGACAACCCAGCCCATCGCGGCATTCAATCCACCGTCCGCGACCTGAACGCGCTCTACCAGAACGTTCCGGCCCTGCACCAGCGGGACTGCCGCAGCGACGGGTTCCGCTGGGTGGTGATCGACGACGCGGCGCAGAGCGTGTTTGCCTACCTGCGTTTTGGCGAAGAAGGCACCTCTCCTGCGCTCGTGGTCTGCAACTTTACCCCCGTGCCGCGCTATGACTATCGCATCGGCGTACCCTCGGCCGGCGGCTGGCGCGAGGTGTTGAACACAGACGCTGCGGCTTATGGCGGCAGCAATGTCGGCAATGGCGGCTACGTCGGGGCTGAAGACCTGCCAAGCCACGATTTGCCGGCCTGTCTGACTCTGACGCTGCCGCCGTTGGCAACCATTGTCCTGCAGCCGGGCTGACCACACGAAGGAGGCTGCCATGCCCGAACGGTTCGCCCACACCCTCCCGTTCGGAGCCGAGCTGGACGGGCAGAATGCCAGGTTCCGCATCTGGGCGCCCTCTGTCGACACCATGGTGATCGAATTGGAGGGTGAGCCGCACACGATGACGGCCGAAGGCGAGGGTTGGCACACCGCCCGCCTGCCCGCGCGCCCAGGCCAGCAGTACATCTACCGGCTGCCAGACGGCTTGAAATGCCCCGACCCAGCCTCCCGCTCGCAAGCGGACGGTGTCCACGGCGCGAGCGTGATCATCGACCCGCGCAGCTATGAGTGGCAAAATACCCCCTGGTCGGGTCGGCCTTGGCACGAAGCCGTGGTCTACGAGCTCCACCCCGGCGTCTTCGGCGGGTTTGACGGCATTCGCGCCCAATTGCCCCGCTTGGCGGCGCTGGGCGTTACCGCCATCGAACTGATGCCGATCGCCCAGTTTCCAGGGGAGCATAATTGGGGATATGACGGCGTGCTGCCGTTCGCCCCGCAATCCAGCTACGGCACTCCCGACCAGCTCAAGGCCATGATCGACGCCGCGCATGGGCTTGGCCTGATGGTTATGCTGGACGTGGTATACAACCATTTCGGCCCCGATGGCGCTTACCTGCACGCTTTCGCCAAGACCTTCTTCCGCGAGGACGTGCACACCCCTTGGGGCGCCGCCATCGACTTCCGCCGCAGCGCCGTCCGAGAGTATTTCGAGCACAACGCCATCTACTGGCTGAACGAATACCGCTTCGACGGGCTGCGCTTTGACGCCGTGCACGCCATCGGCGACCCCGGTTTCCTGGACGAACTCGCCGCCACCATCCGCGGCGCGATCGAGCCGGGCCGGTTCGTCCATCTCGTGCTGGAGCACGAGGGCAACGCGGCCCGGCACCTGCGCACAGGCCCGAACGCACCCGGCTTCGACGCGCAATGGACCGACGACGTGCACCACTGCCTGCACGTCCTGCTCACCGGCGAGAGCGAGGGCTATTACGAGGACTTCCAAGACCCGGCGCGCCAGCTTGCCCGCGCCATGGCGGAGGGGTTCGTCTATCAGGGCGAGATGTCCAAGCATGGCGGCCAGCCGCGTGGCGAGCCCTCGGGCCATCTTCCCCCCACCGCCTTTGTTATCTGCCTGCAAAACCACGACCAGATCGGCAACCGCGCCATGGGCGACCGGCTGACCACCCTGGCCGATCCGCAGGCGCTGCAGGCGGCGCTGCGCTTTCTACTCTGCACCCCCATGATACCGATGCTGTTCATGGGCGAAGAAACGGCGAGCCAGACCCCGTTCCTCTTCTTCACCGACCATAACGAGGAGCTTGCCAAGCTGGTGCGGGACGGTCGGCGGTCCGAGTTCAAGCACTTCGCCGCCTTTCAGGACCCGGAACGGCGGGCCCGCATCCCGGACCCGAATGCGGGCTCCACCTTCACTGCCTCCATTCCCGAGTTTGACCCAGCGCCGTGGATGACGGGCATGCTCGCCTTCCGCGCCGAGCACATCGTGCCAGGCATTCCAGGGTGCCGCAGCGCGGGTGCGGAGGTGCTAGGTCCGAAGGCGGTGACCGCGTCCTGGCGGCTCGGCAACGGCAAGCGGCTGCAGCTTTGGCTGAACACCGCCGCGGAGGAGGTCTCGGCCGGCTCCGTGCCCGAGCGCGGCCTCTGGGCGGAACACCAGGCCATCGAAGCCGGCCGCCTGCCCGGCCGCAGCAGCTTCGCAGTCGTCTGCGACGAATGAGTCTGCACGAACTCGCTGAAGCCGCGGGCATCGCACAGCGCTGGAAGGATGTTCACGGCGAGTGGCACCAGGTCGGTGACAACACCCTGCGCAGCGTGCTAGCCGCCCTCGGCCTTCCTGCCGCGACCGACGCGCAAACCGCGGACAGCCTACGCTCGGTGCAACAGCCAGCACGGTTGCCGAGGCTGGTCACCGCTGACGCTGGCGGGGCCATCCGGCTGCCGGTTGCGGCTGGCGGTTACGAGATCATTCTGGAAGACGGCACTGCCATCTCCGGCACCGCGCGCGACGAGGGTGGTGCTGCGTTTCGGGTCCCGGATCAGCCTGGCTACCACCGGCTGCGGATCGCGGGGGACGAGGTGGTGCTGGCCATCGCCCCCACGCGCGGCTGGACGGTGGCCGACGCCGTGCCGGCGGGGCGGCGTCCATGGGGTTTGGCGGTGCAGCTTTACTCGCTGCGCCGGGCTGGCGATGGCGGATTGGGCGATTTCGGCGGCTTGGCTCGCTTTGTCCGCTCCGCCGCGCGCAGCGGCGCCGCCGCGGTGGCGATCAGCCCCGTGCATGCCCAGTTCACCGCCACGCCCGACCGGTTCAGCCCTTATTCCCCCTCCAGCCGCACGTTGCTGAACGTCCTCCATGCCGAGTTGGAGCTGGACGGCGAGGCCGCGCGACGGCTGGAAGCGGAGGAGCTGGTGAACTGGCCTGCCGCCTCCCGCCTGCGCTTCGCCCGCTTGGCGGAGCTGTTCGACAGCGCCCCCGGCACACCGCTCTGGCAGGAGTTCGAGCAGTTTCGTGCGGCGGAAGGCGCCTCGCTCGAGGGCCATGCCCGTTTCGAGGCCCTGCATGCGGACATGGTGGCCAGCCAGGGTCAGTGGCATTGGCGGGATTGGCCCGGCGGTTTGGCCGATGCCAACAGCTCCGCCGTGCAAGCCTTTGCCGCCAAGCACGCCCGCGAAGTCACTCGCCATGCCTTCTACCAATTCTTGGTCGACCGCAGCCTCGGCGCCGCCCAGCACGCCGCCCTCGACGCCGGGATGCCGATCGGCCTGATCTCGGACCTTGCCGTGGGCGTCGACAGCGGCGGCAGCCAATGCTGGGCCTGGGCCGACCAAACCCTGCTCGGCCTTACGGTTGGCGCGCCGCCCGATCTGCTCAACACCCAGGGGCAGGATTGGGGATTGGCCGCATTTTCGCCGCGTGGCCTGCAGATGAACGGCTACCGGGTCTATATCGACATGCTGCGCGCGGCCATGCGCCATGCCGGCGGCGTACGGATTGATCACGCCATGGGCTTGGCGCGGCTATGGATGGTTCCCGCCGGCGCCGGGCCTGCCGAGGGCGCCTACCTGCACTTTCCGGTCGATGACATGCTGCGCCTGATCCGTCTCGAGTCGCAGCGCAACCACGCCATCGTCTTGGGCGAGGACCTCGGCACCCTCCCGGAAGGCTTCCAGGGCCGTATCAGCGGGGCCGGCATGCTGGGGCTGCGCGTGCTGTGGTTCGAGCGGGCGCAGGACCTGGGCTTCACCGCCCCCGCCACCTGGGATCGGGGCGCTGTGGCCATGACCAGCACGCACGATCTTGCCACGGTAGCCGGATGGTGGACCGGGCACGACACGGCCTGGCGCCACAAGGTGGGCGCGCTAGACGAGGCAGCGGCGGAGCGCGAGCGGCAGGAGCGCGAGCGGGACCGGCACATGCTTTGGTCCGCCATGCGGGCCAGCGGCAGCGCCACCGGTGCGGCACCGCCAGCAGACCAGCCCGACGCAGCCGTAACCGCTGCCTTGCATCACGTCGCCAGCGCCGCCTGCGCCTTGGCCATCGTCCCCATGGAGGATGTGCTCGGCCTGCAGGACCAGCCAAACCTGCCTGGTACGCTGGATGAGCACCCGAATTGGAGCCGCCGTTTACCGGGCCCGGCTGGCGAACTTCTAGACCGACCAGCCGTTAAAGCACGACTTCGTGACCTCCAAACGGTCAGGAATCCGTCTGGAGACTAAACCTATGCGGCCTTTTACCGCCACCGCCCGCCTGCAATTCCATAAAGACTTCACCATGGACGCGGCGACGGCCTTGGTGCCGTATTACGCCAGCCTGGGCATTTCGCATTTCTATGCCTCGCCGTTGCTGATGTCCCGCTCCGGTTCCACCCACGGCTACGACATCGTCGACCACAACCGCATCGACCCGGAGCTGGGTGGAGAGGAGGCGCTGCGCCGCATGGTGGCTGCGCTGCGCCAGCACCGCATGGGGCTGATCCTCGATATCGTGCCAAACCACATGGGCGTGGGCGGCAACGACAACGGCTGGTGGCTGGACGTGCTGGAATGGGGCCGGGGCGCCGAGCACGCCGAGTATTTCGACATCGATTGGGACCCGCCGGACGCCTCATTGCGCGGCCGTATGCTGGCGCCATTCCTGGGCTCACCTTACGGCGAGTGCCTCAAGAACAAAGAGTTGACCCTGCAGTTTGACCCCGAAGACGGGCGCTTCTTCGTCGGCTACTACTCGCACCGCTTCCCAATCAACCCGCGCGACTACCCCTCCATCCTGCTCACCGAAAGCGGCCCCTTGGAGGAGCCAGCGCGCGCGTTTGGTGAAATCTCTACCACCAATCGTGACACCATGCGGCGGGAAGCCGAAGCCGCCCGCGCCGCCCTGCGCTCGCCGGACTATGCCCGCGTCATCGCCGAGTGCCTGCGCGGCTACGACCCGGCAACCGATGTCGGCCGCGAACGCCTCCATCGCCTGCTGGAGCGGCAGAACTATCGCCTCGCCTGGTGGCGCGCCGCCACCGACGAGATCAATTGGCGCCGCTTCTTCGACGTGAACGGCCTGGCTGGCGTGCGGCAAGAGGTGCCGTCGGTATTCGACGACACGCATCGCACCATCCTGCGCCTCTACGCCGAGGGCCTGATCGATGGCGTGCGCATCGACCACGTCGACGGCTTGGCTGACCCGCGCGGCTATTGCCGCAAGCTGCGCCGCCAGTTGGAAGTCGCCCACGCCCACCGCCCGCCAGACCTGCAGAGCGAGCGCGCCGGGCTCTGGATCGAGAAGATCCTGGCGCCGCAGGAGACTCTCTCCACCGACTGGCTGACCGATGGCACCACTGGCTACGACTTTATGAGCGACGTTGCCGCCCTCCTGCATGATCCGGCTGGCGAGGGGCCGCTCACCTCGCTGTGGATGCTGCTGACCGGTCGCCCAGGGTCGTTCGACGACGAGGTTGTCGCCGCCAAGCGGCAGATTTTGCGGGAAAGCCTGTCAAGCGAGCTGTTCTCCACCGCCGTCTCGCTCTACCGCGTCGCCCGGCGGGACCTTTCGACGCGGGACTACACCCTCACCGCCGTTCGCCGCACCCTCACCGAAATCCTGGTGCACTTCCACGTCTATCGCATCTATGCCGGGCTGGCCGGCATGTCGGAGGCGGACAAGCGCGAGATGGATTGGGCGATGGCCGGCGCCCGGCGCACCGTTCGCGCCACCGACCGCGAGCTGCTTGAACTGCTCGGAAGCTGGCTTGCCGGTGAGGGCATCCGCCAGGTGCCGGCCGGAACGCGGCGGCAGGAACGGCTGCGGGCGATGGTGAAGTTTCAGCAGCTTTCCGCTCCCACCTCGGCCAAATCGGTTGAAGATACTGCTTTCTACCGCTACGGCCGGTTGATCTCCCGCAATGAAGTCGGCTCCGAGCCGTCCCAGTTTGCGCTCACCCCGGCCGCCTTCCACGCCGCCATGCGCAACCGGCGCAAGAGCTTCCCCATCGCCCTGCTCGCCACCGCCACGCATGACCACAAGCGTGGCGAGGACACCCGCGCCCGGCTGGCCGCGATCAGCGAGATTCCTGACGAATGGGAGGCCGCCCTCACCCGCTGGACTCGGCTCAACGCCCCCCTCAAGCGCGACCTGAACGGCCCAGCCCCGGATGGCTGCGACGAGATCATGCTTTACGAGAGCCTGGTCGGCGCCTGGCCTTTGGGCCTATCCGCCGATGACCGCGAGGGCGTGGCGGCGCTGGAGGAGCGCCTTGCCGCCTGGCAGGAAAAGGCCCTGCGCGAGGCCAAGCGCCACACCGGGTGGGCCGCCCCCAACGCCGACTACGAGGCAGCCTGCCGCGACTTCCTGCACCAAGTGATGGACCCGGACCGGGTCTCCCGCGTGCTGCACGACATCGTGGCTTTCGTGGAACGGATTGCGCCCGCCGGTGCCGTGAACAGCCTGTCGCAAACGCTGTTGCGGCTGACTGCGCCCGGCGTGCCGGACCTTTACCAAGGCACGGAATATTGGGATTTCAGCCTGGTAGACCCCGATAACCGCCGCCCGGTGGATTTCGCCGCCCGAGAGGCATCATTGGAAGCCTTGTCCGACCCGGCGGCGCTGATAGCGCATTGGCAGGACGGCAGGATCAAGCAAGCGGTAATTGCCCGCAGCCTGCGCTTGCGCCAGGAAACCAGTGGTCTGTTCACCGCCGGCAGCTACACCCCGATCAAGGTGGAAGGTGAACGCGCCGATAATGTGGTGGCGTTCACACGGGTGCATGAAGGGCGCGCTGCCATTGTCGCAGTCACTCGTCTGCCATTGAAATTGCTTGGAATACAGACGCAACCGCTGCCGCCCGCTTCGCTGTGGGATGGAACTTACTTAACAATTCCGCGTAATTTCGTGACTCGCCGCAGTGTTGACGTAATGTTGGGTGATAAGGCAGAGGCGATTGAGTTGACCGGCCGGCTTCCCGTTGCCGATGTATTCGCTGCCTTGCCCGTGGCATTATTGGAGGTTCGATGAACCGTCTTGTCGTGATCTCCAACCGCGTGCCGACTCCTGGCGGCGGCGCCCAGGCGGGAGGTCTTGCGGTCGCGCTGGCGGGCCTGATGACGCAACGCGGCGGCGTTTGGTTCGGCTGGAGCGGCCAGGTTTCCGACGACAACACGGTCAAGTCGGTGCAGGACGGCGAAGTCCAATACGCGACCATGGACCTCACCCGCACTGAACATGACCGCTACTATAACGAGTTCTCCAACAGCACGTTGTGGCCGTTGCTTCACTCGCTGCCTGAGCTAATGAGTTTTGATCGGCGCAACGCTCAAGTCTACCGCGCGGTGAACGAGCGCATGGCGGGCGCGATCCTGCCGTTGCTGCGTCCGCATGACATGATCTGGGTGCACGACTACCACCTGCTCTCGATGCCGGCCGCATTGCGCGCGCGGGGAGTGACGGCGCCGATCGGCTTCTTCCTGCACATCCCATTCCCCTCCGCCGATATGCTCGCCAGCGTTCCCGAGGCTGGCGCCCTGATCCGGGACCTGGTGTCCGCCGACCTAATCGGCTTCCAGACCATGAACGACGTGGAGAACTTCGCCGAGGCGGCTCATCGCATGGCGGGGGCGACCCGGTTGGCTGGCGGCTGGCTGCACGTGGGGGGCCGGCGGATCCGCCTGGCGGCGTTCCCAGTGGAAATCGAGGCGCGCGAGTTCTCCACGGTCGCCGAGACCGCCTGGCGCGCCGCGCCCACCGAGCGCCTGCGCCGCAGCCTGCAAGGGCAGAAGCTGGTGCTCGGGGTGGACCGTCTGGATCCGACCAAAGGCCTTATCCAGCGGCTGGCCGGTTATCGCCGCCTGCTGGAAAGCCGGCCTGATTGGCGCCGCCGGGTCACGCTGCTGCAGATTGCCGCAGAAAGCCGCAAGGATGTGTCGGCCTATCGCGCGCTGCGTGAGGCGGTGGACCGCGAGGCTGGCGCGATCAACAGCGAGTGGAGCGAGGCGGATTGGACGCCGCTGCGCATCGTCGCCCGCGCCGGCGCCCGCTCCACCATGGCTGGCTACATGCGGGAAGCGCGGGTCGGCTTCGTCACCCCGCTGCGCGACGGCATGAACCTAGTGGCCAAGGAATACATCGCCGCGCAAGACCCGCAGGACCCGGGCGTGCTGGTGCTGTCGCGCTTCGCTGGGGCGGCCCGGCAGCTCTCGGCGGCGCTGATCGTCAACCCGCATGATCCAGACGAGCTGGCCGATGCGCTGGATACGGCGCTGCGGATGAGCCTGGCCGAGCGCCAGGAGCGCTGGCAGGCATGCTGGCGCGCCATTGATGGCGCTACCCCGGCGCAATGGGGCCGCAGCTTCCTGGCAACGCTGCTGCGCGTCGGCAGCGCGGCCCCGGCAAACACGCTGCTGCCGCCATCGTCCGAGACAACGGTTCCGATCCGGCAAACGGGGCTAAGCGCTTAAAGCGGCTCGCAACGTCACCGCATGACTGAGTCCAGTCATGGCGGATTTGTTCTAGGCGGCTTGGAGCACGACACGCCCGGTCACCTTCCCGGCGCGAAGGCGCATCAAGGCGTCGTTGGCGTCCGCCATCGGCACGGAGGAGATGTTGAGCGGCTTCAGCTTGCCTGTCTGCGCCAGCGCTACCAGTTCGCGCAACTGCTTGGGATTGCCCACATAGCTGCCGCCGACCGTCACCTCGCGCAGGGCCATGGGCGGCAACGCCACGGTGAGCTCGCCGCCGAATAGGCCGACCTGCACCATCCGGCCGCCCTTGGTAAGCGCGTCATAGGCGAAACGCCCCGTGGCGGTGCCGTTCACCAGGTCGATCACGGCACGCACCGGCCCTCCGGCGGCGGCGATGATCCGGGCGGCCACGCCGTCGCCAGACCCATCGACGACGGCAGAAGCGCCCGCCGCCAGTGCTGCCACGCGCTTCTCCTCGCTGATGTCCACGGAAATGATGCTGCGGTGGCCAAGCGCCTGCAGCACGGTGATCGCGCTCAGGCCAAGGCCGCCAGCCCCGACCAGAACCACCGCCTGCTCCGGCGCAATCGGCATGATCTTCTGGATTGCCGAGAAGACGGTGATGCCGCTGCAGGCGTAGGTCGCGGCCAGCGCCGGGTCGATGCTCCCCGGGTCCACCAGGTGGCGCGGCTCCATTGCGAGCACATGGGTCGCATACCCGCCGTTCTGGAACACGCCAAGCGAGCGCCCTTGCAGGCACATATTGTCCTCCTCGGCGAGGCAGCGGTCGCAATGGCCGCATCCCACCCAAGGGAAGACGATGCGGATGTCGCCAACCGCCACGCCCGTCGCCTCGGGCCCGAGCTTAACCACGCGGCCGACGATCTCGTGCCCCATGGCCAGGGGAAGCACCACGCCGCGATCCTTCAGCGACATGCGATTGCCGCCGCCAAGGTCGTAATAGCCTTCCCAAATGTGCAGGTCCGAGTGGCAGACGCCGCAATGGGTGACTTCCAACAGCACCTGCTTACCGGTGGGCTCCGGCGTCGGCCACTCCAGCTCCTGCAACGGCGCCCCGTTTTCCACCACGGCCCATGCGCGCATGCGTGCCTCCCACTGGTTTTGTCTGATCACACACCCCGGCGGCGGACGGGTCAACGCCGCCTTGGGTCCAGCGCGTCCCGCAGCCCGTCGCCCACCAAGTTGAAAGCCAGCACGGCCAGGAAGATCGCCGCACCCGGGAAGATGGCGAGCCAAGGCGCCTGGTTGAGGAAGCGCTGGGCGGCGTTCAGCATGGAGCCCCAGGAGGGCAGCGGCGGTTGTTGGCCCAGCCCGAGGAAGGACAGGCTGGCTTCGGCGATGATGGCCATGGCGATGGCAAGCGTCGCCTGCACCAGCAGCGGCGGCACGATGTTGGGCAGCACGTGGCGCACGGCCACCCGCCACGCCGGGTTGCCAAGCGCGCGGGCGGCCTCGACGTAGTCGTTGGCGGCAGCGTCCAAGGTGGCCGCGCGGGCGACGCGCACGAAGACCGGTGTGGCAGTGATGCCGATGGCGATCATGGCGTTGGCCAGCGAAGGGCCGAGAAAGGCCGCCAATGCGATCGCCAGGATAAGGAAGGGACAAGCCAGCAT
>CAXTNN010000076.1:0-13938 GCA_964245545.1 uncultured Acetobacteraceae bacterium
GCGTTGTAGGGCGGCAACGCCAGCGCGCCGGCTGTCCGCAACGCCGCGGCAAACGCCTCCCCGTCCTGGTCGAAGCGAAGCGTTACGCTGCCCTCGGCGCAAGCAACCACGGCGGCGCGCATCTCGGTGCCATGCAGGCGCAGCACATCGCCGGGCCGCAGCCGGCGGGCGTTGCGGGCCAGGGCGTGCCAGGCGCCATCCGGCAGCGGCCGGTCCAGCGTGAGCCCGACCCGCGCCGCACCGCGATGGCCGGTGAGCTGCGCCGGGATCACCCGTGTGTCATTGGCCACCAGCAGGTCGCCCGGGGAGAGCAAGCCCGGCAAGTCCCGCACCCGGTGGTCCGCCAGCGTGGCGCCGACCGCCAGCAGCCGCGCGGCGTCGCGGGGCTGGGCGGGGGTTTGGGCAATGCGCTCGGGGGGCAGCTCGAAGTCGTAGGGGTCGAGCTCCGAAACGAGATTAGTCAACGAGATAGGAGCTGATCTCAATCAGGTTGGCGTCCGGATCGCGGCAGTAGACCGAGGTCATCGGCCCCAACGCCCCCTCTTTGCCGATTGGGCCTGCCTCGATCGCCACTTGGCAGGCATGGAGGTGCTCCACCACCTCCTCTGGCCCCACGGCGGTGATGAAGCAGGCATCCACCGCGCCAGGCGTGGTCACCGCGCCTGTCGCCCAGGTGCGCGGGTCTTCGGTGTGAAGGCGGAGATTGATCTTCTGCCCGCCAAACTTCAGCGCCGTGCGATTGGCGCCGAACTCCTCCCGCTCCATCCCCAACACGCGCTGATACCAGGAGGCCGTGATCTCCACGTCCTTGCAATTCAGGACGAAGTGGTCGAGACGGTCGACGGTGAAGCGCATGTCCCGGTCCGATCGTGCGGGGTGGTGGCCCCCGGCGTATATCGCTCCCGGGCTGCGGCGGCAATTGATACGGGCGGTGGTGGCGGCGGCTTTGGCCGGCCCGGCTGCGGCGCAGACCGGCGCCATCCAGATTCGCACTGCCATACCCTACGGACCGTTGCCGGCGGAGTGGGGGGACCTTTACCTGCCGGCGGGGGGCGGCCCGGCGCGGGCGGCGGTGGTGCTGATCCATGGCGGTGGCTGGGTGATCGGCAGCCGCGCCGACTACGCGCCTATCGCCAAGTCCTTCGCGCAACAGGGGCTGGTGGCGTTCAGCATCGATTACCGCCTGGCCAAGGCGATGAACCCGGTGACGCATTGGCCCGCACAACTGGTGGACGTGCAGCTCGCGGTCCGTTTCCTGCGCGCCCACGCCGCCGAATTCGGCATCGACCCGGCGCGGATCGGCGCCCTGGGCGACTCGGCCGGCGGCCACTTGGCGGTGTTCTTGGGCGTGCTGCACAGCATCGCACCCGGCGACCAGGCCGGGCTCTACCCGCAGCAATCGCCCGCGGTCGAGGCGGTGGTGGATGAGTATGGGCCGATGGACCTGCGCAATCTCGGCCCCCTGGTAGCGCCTGTGGTGAAGGAGCTGTTCGGCACGGGGGAACCCACCGCGGCGGACATGCAAAGCACCTCACCTTTGCCGGACGTTTCGGCAGCGAGCGCCCCCATGTACATCCTGCACGGCCGCACCGACGCGCTGGTGCCGTTCTCCGACTCGGAGCTGCTCGTAGCCGCATTGCGGGAGCACGGGGTGCCGGTGACGCTGGTGCCGTTTAATGGCGGGCATGCATTTGAGGGCGTGCCAACGGCAGACGTGCTGCGGATGCAAGGCGATGCGGGAGCCTGGCTGCGGCAACGGTTGGCTCGGTAGCACGGCGCCCGGAACGAGGCGGAACCGGGCCTCTGGCCAGAACGTTGGCCCGACTTCAATCATCGAGGAGTAGCCGTCATGTCAGCCCCTGACACTCTCAAGGACGTCTATGCCGACGAGGTCAAAGATTTGTGGTCTGCCAACGAGCAAATGAAGAACGTGCTTGGCAAGCTCACCGATCAGGCGAGTGACCCAAAGCTGAAAGGCTACCTCAAGGAGTCGGTTGCCGGTATCGACCGTCATAACAAGACGCTGCAATCGCTGCTGCAGGAAGCAGGCGAGAAAGTGGAGACGGAGCACTGCAAAGGCATGGAGGGCCTTGTGAAGGAAGCCGTCAAACACTGTGTTGAAGAAGCGCCTTCCAAAGGCGAGCTCAAGGATATCGTGATCATCTCGCAGTATCAGCGCATGTGCCACTACGGGATTACCGGCTTTGGCACCGCTGCGACCTACGCGAAGGCGCTTGGTATGAACGACGCGGAGGCAAAGCTGAAGTCCTTGGTGTCGGACATCTACAAGTCAGACCAGTATACCACTCACCTGGGTGAGATGACCGCCAAGATGGCAGCCTCTCAGGCCAGCTAAAGTCGAGCGTAACGACGGTCCCGATGCAGCCACGGCAGTCCAGCCGTGGCTGCATCGCGACGTGCCAGCATGATTGGGCTATGGTTCGGTCGTCACTGGAACGAGCCCGCCAATGCACCGCCGCCGCTTCATCCAGTTTGCCGCCGGGTCGCTGGCCGCGCCAGCCCTTGCCCGCGCCGCCTCCGAGCGGGTGCTTCGGTTCATCCCGCAGACCGACGTCACCGCGCTCGACCCAGTTTGGACCCCAGTCTACGTCACCCGCAATCACGGCTACCTGGTGTTCGATACGCTCTATGGGCAGGACGCCAGCTTCGCCGTGCAGCCGCAAATGGTGGCGGGCGCCACCACCGAGGATGACGGCAAGCTCTGGCGGCTAACTCTGCGCGAAGGATTGATGTTCCACGACGGCACGCCGGTGCTGGCGCGAGACTGCGTGGCCAGCATCCGGCGCTGGGGGCGGCGGGATTCTCTCGGGCAGACGCTGCTCGCCGCCAACGACGAACTCTCCGCGCCCGACGACAAGACCATCCAGTTTCGCCTGCGCGGCCCCTTTCCGTTGCTGCCGCTCGCCCTGGGCAAGGTGGGGGTGAACATGCTGCCGATCATGCCCGAGCGGCTGGCCAGCACGGACCCATTCAAGCAGGTGACGGAGATGGTGGGCAGCGGGCCGTTCCGCTACCTGGCGGATGAGCGGGTGGTGGGCTCGCGCGTCGTCTATCAGCGCTTCGACGGCTACCGCCCGCGCGACAGCGGCACCCCCTCCTGCACCGCCGGGCCGAAAATTGCCTATTTCGACCGGGTCGAATGGACCGTCATCCCGGACGTGGCCACCGCCGCGGCGGCCATGCAGCGCGGCGAGGCGGATTGGTGGGAGCAGCCTTCGTTCGACCTGCTGCCGCTGATCCGGCCCGACCCGGCGCTGCGCGTGGGTGTGGTGGAGGTCACCGGCAATATCGGCATCCTGCGGATGAACCAGCTTTACCCGCCGTTTGACAATGCCGCCATCCGCCGCGCGCTGCTGCCGGCGCTGAACCAGGCGGATTACATGGAAGCGGTGTGCGGCGACGCGAAGGACGCGTGGCGGGCGGATGTGGGCTACCTGCCCCCCGGCACGCCCTTCGCCAGCGACGCTGGGATGGTCGCCGTCACCGGGCCGCGGGATCTCGAACGGGCCCGCCGCGAAGTGGCGGCGGCGGGCTATGCCGGCGAGCCGGTGGTGGTGATGACGCCCACCGACTACCCGCGCATCAACGCCCTAGCGACGGTGGCGGCCGACATGCTCAAGCAATGCGGGCTGAACGTGGACCTGCAGGCGATGGACTGGGGCACGGTGATCCAGCGCCGGGCCAGCAAGGCGCCGCCGAACGATGGCGGCTGGAACGTGTTCTTCACCACCCTCACCGGGGCGGATATGGCGAGCCCCGCCACCAGCATGGCGCTGCGCGGCAATGGCGGTAAGGCCTGGTTCGGCTGGCCCACTGCGCCCAAGCTCGAAACGATCTACGCCGCCTTCATGGCCGAAACCGACCCGGTGGCGCAAAAGCGCATCTGCGCCGACCTCCAGCGCCAAGCCTTCGAGGACGTGCCGTTCCTGCCCCTGGGCGAGTTCATCCAACCCACGGTGCAGCGCAAGGAGCTGCAGGGCACGCTCACCGGTCTATCCCTGTTCTGGAACGTCCGCCGGGCATGAGCGCGCCGTTGCGGGCGGGCGGGGAGGTCGCGCGCGATTGGGCGCGCGCCATCGGCCTGACGCAGCGCCTGGCCGCACGCGCCGACCCGTCCTTGGCGGCCCTGGTCAGCGAGATGGCGGCCGCGAATGGCGCGCACCCTGCCCTGATCGGGCCGGGAACGGTGCTGAGCTATGCCGAGTTGGCCGCCGCCGCCAACCGGGTGGCGCGCTGGGCGCTGGCGCACGGGTTGGGCGCGGGCGAGGTGGTGGCACTGCTGGCACCGAACAGCCCGGACTACGTGGCCACCTGGCTTGGCCTCTCGCAAGTCGGCTGCACCGTGGCGCTGCTCAACACCAACCTCAAGCCCGAGGGCCTGGCGCATTGCATCCGCAGCGCCGCCGTCCGCCACGTGATCGCAAGCCGCAGCCTGCCGGACCGCCCCAATGTTGATGTTCAATGGTGGGTGGAGGGCGAGCGATTCGACCCGGCGGGGCTGAGCGGCGCCGACCTCACCGAGGCCGAGCGCCGCCCGCCGCAAGCCGGTGACCCGGCGTTGCTGATTTACTCCTCTGGCACCACGGGGCTGCCGAAAGCAGCCTTCATCACCCATGCCAGGGTGCTGGAATGGAGCGGCTGGTTCGCCGGGCTGATGAACGCGCAGCCGGCCGACCGGCTGTATGACTGCCTGCCGCTCTATCACAGCACCGGGGGCGTGGTGGCGGTGGGCGCCATGCTGGTGGCGGGCGGCTCGGTGGTGATCCGCGAGCGGTTCTCCGCCAGCCGCTTCTGGGAGGACGTGGCCGAGACCGGCTGCACCATCTTCCAATACATCGGCGAACTCTGCCGTTACCTGCTGAACGCCACGCCGCCAGGAAGCGCCCCGCACCACACGCTGCGCCTGTGCTGCGGCAACGGCATGGGGGGCGAAGTGTGGGAGGCGTTCCAGTCCCGCTTTGCCATCCCGCACATCCTGGAGTTCTACGCCGCCACCGAGGGGTTGCTGTCGCTCTACAACTGCGAGGGCAAGCCCGGCGCCATCGGCCGCGTGCCGCCGTTCCTGGCGCATCGCTTCCCGGTCGCGCTGATCGCCTGCGATCCCGAAACCGGCGAGCCGGTGCGCGACGGGCAAGGTCGCTGCCGGCCCTGCGCTCCCGGCGAACCCGGCGAGGCGATCGCCCCCGTCCGCCGCGAACCGCGCATCTACACCGACGCCACCGCCTCGGCACGAAAACTCCTGCACGGCGTGTTTGCCGAGGGGGATTTCTGGTTCCGCAGCGGCGACCTGATGCGCCGTGACGCCGCCGGCTTCTACGCCTTCGTTGACCGGCTGGGAGACACGTTCCGCTGGAAGGGGGAGAACGTCTCCACCGCCGAAGTCGGCGCTGTGCTCGCCGCCTGCCCCGGCGTGCTGGACGCGGCCGTGTTCGGCGTGGCCATCCCGGGCGCGGAAGGCAAGGCCGGCATGGCGGCGGTGGTGCTGGACAGCGAGGCGGCGCTGCCGGCGCTGCGGGCGCACCTGCACGAGAAGCTGCCGCCCTATGCGAGGCCGCTGTTCGTCCGGCGATGCGACCAGCTCGAAACCACCGCCACCTTCAAGCTCAGCAAAGTCACGCTGGCGCGGCAGGGCTACGGCCCTGAGGCTGACCCGGTGTGGTTCGACGACCGGGCGAGCGGCGCCTTCACTCGGCTGGACGGCCGGCTGCGATCGCTGCTGGCTGCGGGTGCGTTAGCCTGGTAGCAGGCGCCGCGTTCTCGCCAGCGGGGACGCCCTCTTCGCTGCTGAGGAAGCGGATGATGGACTCCGCCGCCATCTCGCGCATGGGCCGGCCGGTCAACACGTGGTCCAGCCCCGGGACGATGCGCAACGCCACGCCCTCGAACATGGTGATGCCGCGCTCCATGCCGCCGAAAGCCTGATTGATCGCCTCCAAGCCCTGGTCCCCGGCGGAGAACAGGAACAGCATGCGGACCTTGCGTTCTGACAGGGTGGTCATCGCCCGATAGGGAAAGCTCTGCAACGAGACCGTCGGGCGCGCCACCACCGTGCGCAGCCGCTGCACCTGCGCCGCCACGATGCCGCGGAAGTTGATCTCGCCGCGCCACAGCCGGCCCCAGCTCGGCAGGTCGAAAAGCTGGCGCAGGTAGTGGCGCGGCGCGACCAGCACCCGCATGTTCTCCCATAGGAATACGGGGAAGTTCACCAGCAGCAGAGTATCGATGCGCGGCTCGGCCAGGGCTGCGTGAAAGGCATGGTAGGCGCCGGAGCACAGCCCATGCACGCCGATCTCGCGATAGCCATGCTGCTGCAGCAGGTCGACTGCGGCGCTGATGTCGTCCGAACGATCTGTGGATAGCAGCGAGCTCAGCACGTCCTTGCCGCCCGCCGGTCCAACGCTGTCGCCCAGGCCGGCAAAGTCGAACCGGAGCGAGGCGACGCCCACTGCTGCCAGGCGCCGGGCCAATTGGACGCCGAAGCGGGCAATGCCATAATGCGGGTCCCGGCCGGTATTGACGATGATCACCGCCCGGCCCGTTTCTGCCGCCGCCGGGCGGCACAGCACGCCGCTCAGCCCCGCCTCGGCGCCGAACTGCACGGCGGTTTCATGGCAGCCCGGCAACTGGGCGGGCGCGGCCGGCAGCAGCGTGAGCGTCTGGCCGGAGGACGTCTGCGGTACAGTGGTGCGCAACCAGTCGATGACGGCCTTGGGGTCCAGCGGCGGCGGATCTTCGTCCAGGGTCTGCAGCAGCATGGCTTCCAACCCGTCGAAACCGCCGCGCACCACCCGGGCGCCGCGCTTCATCCAGGCCTGGGTGCAGTCATCCTCCAACCGCGTCGCCACCGATTGGAAAATCGCCACGTCCAGCCCCGGGCGCAGCTTGGCGCGGCGCAGGTCCACCGCGGCGATATTCGCCACGCTGGCCGCACTCAAGCTCAGCTCGAGAAAATCGATCCCGTCCTCCAGGTTGACGGTTTGCTTGTTCTCCATCTGCGCCTCGACCAAGAGCTGGCGCATGTAGGAGCGGCCGCGCAGCACGGGGGCGAGCAGGAGCAACCCATCCACGTCGCTCCGCGTCTCGCCCACCACAGCCGCCAAGGTGGCGCCGAGCCGCAGGCCCGCCAGAATTAGGCGTTTGGCCCCCGTGGTGGCACGCAGCCAGTCGGCCGCCGCGGCAATGGCGGCTTGCCATGCAGCCCAATGCTCCTCGCCGGCCGCCAAGTCGCGCGAGTCCCCCGTGCCGGGATAGCTCATCCGCAATGTGGGATAGCCGGCCAGCATGCAGCTTTCGGCAAGCAGCCGGAGCGAGTGGTGCGACCGCAGCGTGTCCCAGCTTACGGGCGGGCAAATCAGCACGGCCGCGTCGCAGCCGGCGCTGGCTGCGTCGGCGTGCAGCCAGCCGAAGCAGCCATCGATCCATACCGGACGCATCAAGCTGGGCTTGACGCCGGACCAGATCGGTGCAGGCGGCGGCATGCTGCGATTGTCATAGCCCGTAGTATCTGTCTGAGACGGCAGCACAAGGTCTATCAGCCCTTCGGCAGCCATCACACAGCCTCATTGCGGCAAAAATCCGGCCTGGCTCAGGACGCGCGCGGGCAACGCGCGTCACGCCACTCGGTTTCGATCAGCCAACGTTACATACATAGGTGCACCACCCGCGTCTAGCTCTGCGCAAGCGATGCGCCATGCAGGACAGTCTCGTGCAAGCCGCTCACCCCACGCGGTTGCCGATCAGCTCCGTCACCACGGCCGGGTCGGCCAAAGTGGAGGTGTCGCCCAGCCCTTCCGTCTCGTTGGCCGCAATCTTGCGCAGGATGCGCCGCATGATCTTGCCGGAGCGGGTCTTCGGCAGCGCCGGCGCCCACTGGATGGCATCGGGCGCGGCAATCGGGCCGATGTTCCGCCGCACCCAGGCGACCAACTCCTGGCGCAGCCCGTCGGTCGGCTCCTCGCCGGCATTCAGCGTGACATAGGCATAGATGCCCTGCCCCTTCAGGTCGTGCGGGAAGCCCACCACGGCCGCCTCCGCCACCTTGGGGTGGGACACGAGGGCGCTTTCCACCTCCGCCGTGCCCATCCGGTGGCCGGAAACGTTGATCACGTCGTCCACCCGCCCGGTGATCCAGTAATAGCCATCCGCATCGCGCCGGGCGCCGTCGCCGGTGAAGTAGCGGCCGGGATAGGTGGAAAAATAGGTCTGCACGAACCGGTCATGGTCGCCATAGACGCTGCGCGCCTGGCCCGGCCAGCTATCGGCGATGCAGAGATTGCCTTCCGCCGCCCCCTCCAGCACCGCGCCGGCCGCATCCACCAGCAACGGCTGCACGCCGGGCAGCGGCAGGGTGGCGGAGCCGGGCTTGAGCGCGGTCGCCCCAGGCAGCGGGCTGATCAGGATGCCGCCGGTCTCGGTCTGCCACCAAGTGTCGACAATGGGGCAGCGCTCCTCCCCCACCACGCGATAGTACCATAGCCAGGCCTCGGGGTTGATCGGCTCGCCCACGCTGCCGAGCAGGCGGATGCTCTGCCGGCTGGTGCGCTTCACCGGCTCGTCCCCCTCGCGCATCAAGGCGCGAATCGCCGTGGGCGCGGTGTAGAAGATGTTGACCTGGTGCTTGTCCACCACCTGCCACACCCGCGACACGTCCGGATAGTTCGGCACGCCCTCGAACATCAGGGTGGTGGCACCGTTGGCGAGCGGACCATACACGATATAGGTGTGCCCGGTGACCCAACCGACATCGGCGGTGCACCAGAACACCTCGCCGGGCCGGTAGTCGAACACCAGCTCGTGGGTAAAGCTAGCCCAGACCATGTAGCCGCCGGTGGTATGCAGCACGCCCTTCGGCTTGCCCGTGCTGCCGGAGGTATAAAGGATGAACAGCGGGTCCTCTGCCGCCATCGGCTCCGGTTCGCAGACAGGAGCGGCGGCGGCAAGCAGGGTGGCGTAATCGTGGTCGCGCCCCTCCTGCATCGGCACAGCCGCCCCGGTGACGCGCACCACCAGCACGGCCGTGACATCCGGGCACTGCTTGAGCGCCTCGTCGGCGTTGGCCTTGAGCGCCACGGTGCGGCCGCCCCGGCGCCCCTCGTCGGCGGTGATCAGCACGGAGGAGCCGCAATCCACGATGCGGTTGGCCAGGCTGTCGGGCGAGAAGCCGCCGAATACCACGGAATGGATCGCCCCCACCCGCGCGCAGGCCAGCATCGCCGCGGCCGCTTCCACCACCATGGGCAGGTAGATCGTCACCCGGTCGCCCTTCTTCACGCCCAGCTCGTGCAGCACGTTGGCCAGGCGGCACACCTCGCCATGCAGTTCGCGGTAGCTCACGCGGCGGTCGGTGCCGGGCTCGTCGCCCTCCCAGATGATCGCCGTCTGATCGCCCCGCGCCTCCAGATGGGCGTCAAGGCAGGCGGCCGAGGCATTCAGCCGGCCGTCCTCGAACCACTTGATTGGAACGTCGCCCTCGAAGGAGGTGTTCTTGATGAGGGTCGGCTCGCGCAGCCACGGTATGCGGCGGGCCTGCTCGGCCCAGAAATGCTCCGGGTCGCGCGCCGCGTGGTTCGCCATCAGCCGGTATTTCTCACCGTTGACGAGCGTGCTGGCGGCAACTGCGGGCTTGACGTGAAACAGCGTGGTTTCGGACATCCGTGTTCCCCCTGGCCGGGTCAGGCGCGTGCTCCGCCTTTACCCGGCGCTTTTGCTTTCCAACCGCCTTGCTGGCAGATATGCGACCATTCCGCCGCCGTCACCGGGCCGACCGACAGGCGAGACAATCGCACCAGCGCCATGTTGGCAAGCGCCGGGTCAGCCTTCATGGCCTGCAGCGCCACGGGCGTGGGCATGGGTGCCACCGCCTTCATGTCGACGCAGACCCAGGCCGGGTCGGTCGGGTCGGGGTAGGCCTCGCGCACCACCTCCACCACGCCCACGATCTGCTTGCCGATGTTGGAGTGGTAGAAAAATGCCAAGTCGCCGCGCTGCATGGCCTCCAGGTTCTTCTTGGCCTGATGGCTGCGCACGCCCGTCCAGGGCTCGACGCCGTGCGCCACCTGCTGATCCC
This sequence comes from uncultured Acetobacteraceae bacterium, assembly GCA_964245545.1. GTDB lineage: Bacteria > Pseudomonadota > Alphaproteobacteria > Acetobacterales > Acetobacteraceae > LMUY01. Next base: position 10,088 of record CAXTNN010000076.1, read on the forward strand.
AACTGAACGCATCCGGCTCGGACTTGACGAGCCAGTACGCCACTACACCAGGGCCCCGTCGCGGAACACGGCGCGGAAGCCATGGATGGTCACGCTGGCGAACAGGCCGGCCTGGGCATACGGGTCGGCGGCGGCAAACCGCTCGGCCTCCTCCCGGCTTTCGGCGTCCACCACCAGCAGCGAGCCGAACGGCGTGCCGCCCGCGTCCAGCAACGGGCCGCCGAACACCACCTGGTGCTGCCCGGCGTGCTCGAGATGCGCGGGGCGGGTGGCCTGGCGCAGGGCAAGGCCGCCGGGCTTATCGAGACAGGTGATGGCAAACAGCAACGGCGCCTCCTAGCGGGAACGAGTTAATACTAGGTCATTCGTCAACATGGGTGAAACGGCCACCCTTCTAACTCTTCGCCAGCATGCTATGCTCTCCCCGTGGACGCCACAGTTGTCATCTCGCCGCGCTCGGGGCGTGGGCTGCATCGGTTCGCCAACCCGGGCCGGTTCCTGCGCATCGCCTCGGTGCTGCAGCCTTGGCTCTCGGCGGCTGCGGTTGCGGTCACGGCAGTTGGCTTGGTTTGGGGCCTGTTCTACGCCCCGGCAGATTGGCAGCAGGGCGACGCGGTCCGCATCATGTACGTCCATGTTCCCTCGGCCTGGCTGGCCTCGCTCGGCTACATGGCGCTGGCTGCCTGCTCCTTCGCCTCCATCGTCTGGCGGCACCCGTTGGCGGACCTTGCAGCGGTCGAGATCGGCCCGGTGGGCGCGGGGTTCACCGCGCTTTGCCTGGCCAGCGGCAGCCTATGGGGCAAGCCGATGTGGGGCGCCTGGTGGGTCTGGGACGCCCGGCTGACTTCGGTGTTGGTGCTGTTCTTCCTCTATATCGGCCATATCGCGCTGGTGCGGGCGTTTGACGACCCGCAGCGCGGCTACCGGGCTGGCGCCATCCTAGCCCTGGTCGGCGTGGTCAACCTGCCGATCATCAAGTTCAGCGTCGATTGGTGGAACACGCTGCATCAGCCGGCCACCATCACGCTCACTGGCGCCCCCACCATGGCGTTCAGCATGCTGTGGCCGTTGCTGGTCTGCGCCATCGGCTACACGCTGGTGTTCGCCGCCCTGGTGACCGCCCGCCTCCGCGCCGCCGTGATGGAGCGGCGCATCCGTGGCCTGTGGATGACCCGCATGGAGGCCGCTTCATGACCCATCTCGGCTTCGTTGCCGCCTCCTACGCGCTGGGCGTGGGCGTGCCGGTGGCCTTTGCCGTATCGAGCGCACTGCGGCTGTCGGCGGCCCGGCGCAAGCTGGTGGCGATTGATCCGCGCGGCGCCCTTGCGGCCGATGCCACCCTCCGGAGCGAGCGATGACGCGCAAAAAGCGGCGCATGGCAATCCTGCTGGCCTGCGGCGTCGGGCTGGGCTCGGCCACCGCGCTGTCGCTGACTGCGTTCAGCAACGACATCGTGTTCTTCGTCGCTCCATCTGACCTCGCCAGCAAAGGCCTGCCGGGCCGGTCGCTGCGGCTGGGCGGCCTGGTCGAGGCCGGCAGCGTGCAGCGCGTGTCCGACGATGGCCAGCCGGTGGCGCGCTTCCGCGTCTCGGACGGCCGCGCCAGCGTGGAAGTCGCCTACACCGGCATCCTGCCCGACCTGTTCCGCGAAGGCCAAGGCGTGGTGGCGCTCGGCACCATGCGGCCGGACGGCACCTTCCGCGCCTCCGAGGTCTTGGCGAAACACGACGAGACCTACATGCCCAAGGACGTGGCAGACGCGCTGAAGAAGGCGGGAATGTGGGACCCCACCAAGGGCCCGCCGCCGCCGGCCGCGACGTGGAACACGCTGACCAAAGTCTCGGGGTAGCTGCCTCATGATTCCCGAACTCGGCCATTTCGCTCTGGCGCTGGCCTGTGCGCTGGCGTTTGCCCAAGCTGTCCTGCCGATCTGGGGCGCCCAGCAACGGGACGCCCGGCTGATTGCCGCCGCCCCCGGCCTGGCCATCGGCCAATTGCTGGCGCTTGGCACGGCGGCGTTCTGCCTGGTCTGGAGCCACGTCACGGACGATTTCTCCGTGCTGAACGTGGCCGAGAACAGCAACAGCCTCACCCCGCTGGTCTACAAGATCACCGGCACCTGGGGGAACCACGAGGGCTCCATTATCCTCTGGACCTTCATCCTCGCCCTCTGCGGCGGCGCCGTTGCCGGGTTCGGCCGCACCCTGCCGGGGGCGCTGCGGGCGCGGGTGATCGGCGTGCTTGGCGCCTCCTCTGCCGGGTTCCTGCTGTTCTCGCTGCTCACCTCCAACCCCTTCATTCGCCTCGCCGACGCCCCGATCGACGGCCGCGACGTCAACCCGCTGCTGCAGGATCCGGGCCTGGCCTTCCACCCCCCCATCCTCTACGCCGGCTATGTCGGCTTCGCGGTGCCGTTTGCCTTCGCCATTGCCGCCCTGTTGGAAGGCCGGGTGGACGCCTCCTGGGGCCGCTGGGTCCGCCCATGGACCTTGGCGTCCTGGTGCCTGCTGACCTGCGGCATCGCCCTGGGCTCCTGGTGGTCCTACTACGTGCTCGGCTGGGGCGGCTTCTGGTTCTGGGACCCGGTGGAGAACGCCTCCCTCCTGCCCTGGCTGACCGGCACCGCCCTGCTGCACTCCGCCATCGTGGTCGAGAAGCGGGAGGCGCTGAAGATTTGGACGGTGCTGCTCGCCATCGGCACCTTCTCGCTCTCGCTGTCCGGCACCTTCCTGGTGCGGTCGGGCATCCTGAACTCCGTGCACGCCTTCGCCAACGACCCGGCGCGCGGCGTGTTCATCCTGGGGCTGCTGGGCCTGGTGATCGGCAGCAGCCTGCTGCTGTTCGCCATCCGCGCCCCCTCGCTCACCGCCGGCGGCATCTTCGCCCCCGTGTCGCGCGAAGGCGCGCTGGTGCTGAACAACGTGCTGCTCTGCTCGATCGCCGCCGTGGTGATGACCGGGACGATGTACCCGCTGTTCAGCGACCTGATCCTGCATGACAAGCTCAGCGTGGGTGAGCCGTTCTTCAACGCCACCGTGTTCCCGCTCACCATTCCCGTGTTCCTCGCCATGGTGATCGGCCCCGTGCTGCCTTGGAAGCGGGCAGCGCTGGTTTCGGCGGTGAGCCGGCTGTGGTGGGCGGCCGTGGTGGCGGTGGTCGCCTTCCTGGTCTTGTTCACGCGCCTGCCCATCCTCCCCGCCATCGCCTTTGCCGGCGCCGTCTGGATGATTGTCGGCGCCGGCGCCGAGATCGTGGAACGGATCCGCCTGTTCCGCCTTCCGCTCCCGCAGAGCACCGCTCGCCTGCGCAGCCTCCCCGTGGCGGCGTTTGGCGCGGCCATCGCCCATGCCGGCTTGGGCGTGACGGTGGCGGGCATCGCCGGCATGTCGCTGGCCAGCCAACGCGTGGTGCTGGTGCATCCGGGCGAGACGGTGCAGGTCGCCGGACTTACCTGGAAGCTCGACGGCTTGAGCGACGGCGAGGGTTCCAACTACAGCTCCCGCATCGCCAACCTGCGCGTGATCCGCCCCGGCGAGCCCGACCTGCTGCTGCACCCCTCCCGCCGCACCTTCCCGGTGCAGGGCATGACCACCACCGAGGCCGCCATCCACAGCAACGGGTTTGCCGACATCTACGCCGTTCTGGGCGAGGAGCGGGATGGCGCCGCGGTGATGCGGCTGCACTACAACCCGCTGGCGCCCTGGATTTGGTTCGGCGCCCTCATCATGGCCATTGGCGGCGGCCTCCTCACGACCTTTACGCCGTCAACGGGACATTCGAAATGGATTGGCTATCAGGTCCTCTTCGGCGCAGGGGTCGGCTTTGGCATGCAGCAACCCATGCTCGCCGCT
>CAXTNN010000077.1:0-5460 GCA_964245545.1 uncultured Acetobacteraceae bacterium
CGGATGGACTCCGCCAATCCCAAGGCCGTGCTGAGCCGCGGCTATGCGCTGGTGACGGACGGGGCGCACCGCCCGGTGACCAGCGCTGGCGGCGTGGCCCCTGGCCAGCGGCTGCGGCTGGAGTTCGCCGACGGCACCGCGGAGGTGCTGGGCGCGGGCAAGGCGGGCCGGCAGGCCGAGCTCCCGCTGTAGCGTCCGCTGGTAATCGTCGGGGCAGGTCTGGCGCGGCGCTCAGCATCAGCCCGGCGGGCACGCCGATCTGCGGGTAGCTGCCATAGCGGCCGCGCTTGCCCTCCGGCGCGTGTTCGCGGCCTGACGCGCCAGGGCGACAACAGCGTTGCCTTGCCTGTCCTCCGTTTCCAGCCCAAAACTCGGCACGGTTCTGGAGCGCGCTGATGACGAAGGTGCTGATCGTAGGCGGCGGCATCGCCGGGCTGTCCACCGCTTGGGCGCTGGCCCGGCGCGGCGTCAGCGTGGAGCTGTTCGAGCAGGGGCCGCTGCCCAATCCCCGCGCCTCGTCCTACGACGAGCACCGTATCACCCGGCACGCCTACGGCCAGATGGAAGGCTATGCGCACCTCATGCCGGAGGCGTTCCGCACTTGGGAGCGGCTGTGGCAGGCGACCGGTCGCTCGCATTACGAACCCTGCGGCGCGGTTTACTTCCTCCGCCATGACAACGGCTGGTTCGAGGCGGTGGCGCGCTCGCTCGACGCGATGGGCGTCGGCTATCGCGAGGTAAGCCTGGCCGACGTGAGCCGCCGCTTCCCGATGTTGCGGCCAGAGGGCCTGGTGCGCGTGGTCGAGACCGAAGGCGCGGGGATGCTGTTCCCCATCCGCATCCTGACCGACCTGGTGGTGCTGCTCGGCCGCCTCGGCGTCACGCTGCGCACCGGCACCTCCGTGGAGGAGGTAGACCTTGCGCGCGGCCGGGTAACAGCGGGCGGGCGGGCGTATGAGGGCGACGTGGTGGTGGTCGCGGCCGGCGCATGGGCCGACCGCCTGGCCCCGGAGCTCCGCGGTGTCGCGGTGCCGTCGCGGCAGGCGGTGCTCTACCTGTCGCCTCCGCCGGAGCTGGCGCAGGCTTGGGCGGAGGCGCCGGTGATGCTGGATCTGAGCCCGGATGGCGGCCTCTACACCCTGCCGCCCCGCCGCGGCACCCGGCTGAAGCTGGGCGACCACCTGTTCTCCCGCCGGGGCGATCCGGATGGCGACCGGGTGGCCGACGCAGCCGACCTGCAGCGGCTATGGCCCGCCGCCCGCGCGGTTTACCGGGATATCGACCGCTACAGCGTGCTCGAGCCCAAGGCCTGCTTCTACACGGTCACGGAGCGCGAGGAGTTCCTGGTGCGGCCGTCAGGCGCGGCTGGTTGGGTGGTCAGCGCCTGTTCCGGCCATGGCTTCAAGCTTGGCTCACTGATGGGCGAATTGGTCGCGCGCGGCATCACGGGCGAGATGGCGGCCGAACAGGTGACCGCGCTGGCCGCTGGCAGGATCACCCAGCCGCCGTGGCGCAAAGCAGCGTAACCACTTTCCGCTTCACTCGAGGATGGGGTAGCCCCGTTCCACCGCCTCCTGCTCGTAGCCGGCCAGGACGGCGTAGGCCGCCGGGTTCGGAGGCTCAACACCCACCAGGCCAAGCCCCGGCTCAGCCTGCCCGAGCAGGTTGGCCATGAGCAGCGCTGCCGTCTCGTGCGGCGTCGCGATGGAGGCGACGAACGGCAGGCAAGGACTTGGCTCCGTCCACTCCAGCACGCGCAGGCCGGCCGTTCGTTCCGGCCGGTAGCGCTGGGCCAAGCCCCAGGTGACGCAATCGACCGAGCACAGGTCGGCAGTACCGGATGGCAGCAACGACATGCTATCCATGTGCGAATTGGTCCCGACCACCTGCTCGAAAAACCGCCGCCCGTCCGCCACGCGCGACAACGAGAGCCGCGGCAGGTTCATGCCGGTGTTGGAAAACTGGCCGTTGCAGGCGAACACTGACCCACGCATGTCCGCCAAGCAGTGCGCCGGCTCGTCCGCGCGGACGATGAACGCGGCGCGATGATAGATGCCGTCGCAGCCTTTAAAGTCATACCGCGGGATTCCCAGCATCACCGCTTGGCCGCGAAGCCGGCGGAACAGCGGGAAACCACAGACCTGAGCGAACACCACGTCCACTGCGATCCGTTCATGCACCCAGCGGTTGTCGGTCAAGGTCTCCGGCGCCCCCGGCACGCCGGAGCGGATGCGGCCCCACAGCGCCTGGTTGGCCGCGTCCAGGGCGGGGAACGCGTACATCGACAGGCTGGCCTGGAGCATCCGTTCCGCCACCACCCTTGTCCCCCAAGCTTGCCCGGGCCGCCACCCGCGGCCATGCTGCACCCCTCAGCAGCGCCGAGCCACCATGTCCCACACCGCCATGCCGCCGGTCTACCTCGACTTCCTCAACCCCTTCGACGTCGAAGCGCTGGAGCTCACGAATGCGGAGATCATCGACGCTATCGAGACGCAATTGCGGCTGCAGGGCGAAGGGCACACTACCATCCAGCCGCGCGTGTTTCTGGAGCCTGGCGTGGCGCGGGGGCATTTCAACGTGCTGCGCGGCGCGATCGGGGCGGACGTCAACCGCGCCGGGGTGAAGGTGGTGGGCGATTTCGTCGACAACTACCAGCTCGGCTACCCGAGCGAGCTCGCCACCCTGCTGCTGCTTGACCCGGCGATGGGCGCCCCGCGCGCGATCATCGAGGCATCGGGCATCACCGACATGCGCACCGGCGCCGTGACGGCTGTGGGCGCCAAATACCTGGCGCGCCCTGGCAGCAAAGTACTCGGCCATATCGGGGCGCGCGGCTCGTCGTATTGGAACGTGCGGCTGCTCGACAGCCTGTTCCAGTTCGACGAAATCCGCGTGCATTCACGCCGCCCAGAGAGCCGTAATGCATTCGCCGACCGGCTGACGCAGGAGCTGGGCAAGCGCGTGGTGGCGACAGAGGATTGGCAATCGGCCATCGAAGGGGCGGATATTGTGGTGGAGGCGTCGCGCCTGGTGGCGCCGGAGCCGCTGCTGCGCACACGCTGGATCAAGCCCGGTGCGCTGGTGATGCCTTACGGCACGCAGAGCGCGGTGGAAGACGACCTGACCGACGTCATGGCCAAGCTGGTGGTGGATGATTGGGGCCAGTGCGCCAACAGCAAATGGGGCGCACTGCGGTCTCACGTGGACAGCGGCAAGCTGAGCGTGGCGACGCTCTACGCCGAAATGGGGCAGATCGTCGCCGGGCTGAAGCCAGGGCGCGAGAGCGAGGACGAGCGCATCCTGTTCTGGCACCGCGGCCTGTCGCTGTCGGACATCGCGCTAGGGCATGCCATGCTGGAGAAGGCCAAGCGGATGGGCGTCGGCCAGCGGCTGCGGTTTAGCTAAAGCCGACCGAACTCGTCGCGTTCGGGATGGCGCTCGTGCGGGTGATCGTTCGGCTTGGTTGATGTATTGGGCGTGTCCAGGCCAGACACACGGTCTACATCCGTGCCGGTCTCGATCGACTCGCTGCGATCGTCCGGCGAGGCCGGCTCGACGTTCTCGGCACCGACACGGGTGCCGCCCAACTGGTCGCTGCCGCCCGGGTTGGCACGGTCGTTGCGGTGGTTGCCGGTATTTTGCGGGCCGGTGGTATGGTCGATCTCGGCTTCGGTATGCGGCTGCTTCATTCGGGCAACTCCTCTGCAGGGCACCAACGCGGCAGGCGCTGGCCGAGTTCGCTGCTAGCCGGACCGCTCCCGGAGCGAGGCCGCCGTTTGCTGCCCGCCCGGGGCGTGGGGCCAGGACAGCAGCAGCGCCCCCAGCAACGCCGCCAGCACCGCTGCGCATAGGGCGGTGAACCCCGCCCGCAGCAGCACGCCGCCAATGGCGCCGCCGATCGTCGCCCCCACGGACGTCGCGGCATTCAGCAGTCCCACGCTTTCCGCCCGGTGCGCCGGCGACAGCGTCACCGCGAGGGTATTGCTCGCCACCGAAAGCAGCGGCCACACCACCTGCGTGCCGGCGAAGCAGACCAGGATGGGCAGCACCGCCGCACCCCCTGCCAGTCCCGACCACAGCACCATTCCCACCAACAGGATCGTCCGCAGCCCCAACCCGGCGGCAAGCACAGCGCGCGGGCCGAACCGCGTGTCCCAGCGCCCGACCAGCCGGTAGAGCAGCAGGCTGAGGCCCACCCCTGCCGCATAGGCCGTCGTCGGCCAGGCAGCCGCGGCATGGAAGCCGCGGACCATCGCCGGCGCGAGCATCACCGACAGGCCGTTGGTCGCCGTGTAGGAGAGCAGCCACGCCGACAAGAACCAGACCAGCGGACTATGGCGCAGCCCCGCCAGCGCGGCACCCGTCACCCGGTGCATCGAGCGCTGCGGCCCCATCGGCACACCGTCCCCAGCGCGGGACGGGCGCAGCTTGAGCAACGGACGCTCCACCTTCACCACCGGGTCGGGTGCGGTGGCCAGGGCGAGCGGGGCGGCGAGCAACAGGGAGGCGGCGCCGAGCAGGAACGCGTCTCCCACATGCCGCAGCCCCAGGGCGCCCGCCAGCAGCAGCCCCACCAGTTGCCCGCCGCTGATGCAGGCTTGAAGCACCCCGATGCGCGCGTCCCAACGGGGCTGCGGCTCGACCTCGACGATGAACATCGTGCTCACCGTGCTCGCGCTGGATACGCCGAGCCCCACCAGCGCTGCCGTGCCCATGTGCTGCGCCAGCCCGCCCGGCAGCCGGTGCAGCAGCAAGGCGAACCCGCCCAGCGCCAGCCCCGCCGCCAGGGTGTAGCGATGGGCACGGTGGCGGTCGCTCCAGGCGCCGATGAATGGCGCCGCGATCCCCGCCGCTGCAAAGGCCGCGTAGGTGAACCCGGCCGTGGGCCCGGGCGCGGCCGAGAGCGGCAGGATCACCGGCATCATCCCGCTCTGCACCAGGCCTAAGAGCACGTAGCAGGCGAGCCAGCGGGACGGGCGCAGGCGCGCCAGCCATCCCACCGCTATTTGCGCAGCTCCATCTGGATCGGGCCCTCGCGCCGCCCATGGGTGAACTGGTCCACCACGGCGCTGCCGCTGTGCAGCAGGTCGGACGCCGGCCCCTCCCAAACGATCCGCCCCCGGTGCAGCATGGCCGCCCGGTCGCCGATGCGCACGGCGCTGGCCATGTCATGCGTGATCGCCACCGCGGTCGAGCCGAGCCGCTTGACGCAATCCACGATCAGGCCGTCGATCACCGCCCCCATGATCGGGTCGAGCCCGGTGGTGGGCTCGTCGAAGAACAGGATGTCCGGCCGGGCGGCGATGGCCCGCGCCAGGCCCACGCGCTTCTGCATGCCGCCCGAGAGCTCGGAGGGCGAGAGGTCGCCCACGCTGGGCGCCAGCCCCACTTGCCCCAGCACCTCGCCCGCCCGTTCCCGGGCCGCGGCGGCGCCGTCAACCGCGCGGCGGGCCTGCTCCT
>CAXTNN010000077.1:5470-13933 GCA_964245545.1 uncultured Acetobacteraceae bacterium
CGCGGGGCGCGGCATGGACTGCTGCGCCAGCAGGCCGAATGCCACGTTCTCCCACACCGGCAGGCTGTCGAACAGCGCCCCGCCCTGGAACAGCATGCCGATATGCCGGTTCACCGTGTCGCGCTGCCGCCGGCCCATCCGCAGCACGTCCTGCCCATCGATCTCGATGCTGCCCGCGTCCGGCTCGACCAAGCCGAGGATGGACTTGATCAGCACGGATTTGCCCGTGCCCGACCCTCCGATCACCACGGTCGACGTGCCCGGCATCACGTCGAGGTCCACCCCGTCCAGCACCACCTTGCTGCCGAACGCCTTCTTGAGGCCGCGGATACGGATTTTCGGCTGGGGGGACGCGCCATTGCTAACGGGCAAAAAACAGCTCCGTCAGCACGTAGTCGCTCGACAGGATGAGGATGGAGGCGACCACGACCGCGGCCGTCGTCGCCGCGCCCACGCCCTGCGCCCCGCCGCGGCTGTTGTAGCCGTGGTAGCATCCCATCAGCGCGATCAGGAATCCGAACACGGCCGCCTTCGCCAGCCCGCTCACCACGTCGAGCGTGGTCACGAAATCGAAGGTGTTGTTGAGGTAAAGGTTGGCACTCAGCCCCAGCTTTACGGTGGCGATGATGTAGCCGCCCATCACGCCCAAGATGTCGGCCACCAGCACCAGCAGCGGCAGCGCCAAGATCCCGGCCAGGAGCCGCGGCGCCACCAGGTATTTCATCGGGTTGGTCGACAGCGTGGTGAGCGCGTCGATCTGGTCAGTCACCCGCATGGTGCCCAGCTCGGCCGCCATTGCCGCCCCCACGCGCCCGGCCACCATCAGCCCCGCCAGCACCGGCCCCAGCTCCCGCACCACCGAGAGCACGACGATGGATGCGACCGCGCTCTCGGCGTTGAACCGCGAGAAGCCGGTGAAGGACTGCAGCGCGATCACCATGCCGGAAAAGATCGCCGTCAGCGCCACCACCGGCAGGCTGAAGAAGCCGAACTCCACGAAGGCGCGCCCGAACATGCGGCCATAGAGGGGCGGCCGCAGCAGGTGCGACAGGCCGTCGGCGCCAAACGCCGCCACCCGCCCTGCCCCGCGGCACACCGCCAACAGGGCGCGGCCAAGCAGGGCCACCAGGTCGAGCACGATCACAGATAGCTGCGCTGATAACGCCGGCCGAGCGCCGTCAGGATTTCGTAGCCGTTGGTGCCGGCCTGCTCTGCCAGCGTGTCCACACCGCCGGGCCCGATGAGCTCCAGCCAGTCGCCGGGCTGCAGGGCGGGGGCGTCGGTCACGTCGAAGGTGGACAGGTCCATGGAAACGCGACCTACCAGCGGGAGCGCCTGCTCGTCAAAATAGGCCAGCGCGCGGTTGCTCAGCGCGCGCGGATAGCCGTCGGCATAGCCCACCGACACGGTGGCGATCCGGCTTGGCCGCGCGGCGGTCCATTGCCCGTTGTAGCCGACGCTCTCGCCGGGCTGGATGTCGCGAAGCTGCAGCACCTGGGCGCGCAGCCGCACGGCCGGGCGCTGCGGGTTTGGGCGGCCCGGCGTTGGATTGATCCCGTACAGCGCCGCCCCGGGCCGGGCCAGGTCCGACGCGAAGGCCGCCCCAAGGAACAGCCCGGACGAGTTGGCAATCGACCGCGGCGCCGCCGGCAATTGGCTGCACGCCGCAGCGAACCGCGCGAGCTGGCGCTCGTTGGCTGGGTCCCCCGGGTCCTCCGCCGTGGCCAGATGGGTCATGATGTAGCGCAGTGTGATGCCCTGCAGCCGTGCCGGGTCGTCCGCAAGGGCGGCAAGCTCGCGCCGGTCCAGCCCCAACCGGTTCATGCCCGTGTCGACATGCAGCAGCGCCGGCAGCGTGCGGCCGAGCGTGCGGGCGTGGCTGCGCCACCGGTCCAGCTCCGCCAGCGAGCCCAGCACCGGCAGCAGGCTATGTTCGACAAACGCCGCCTCGTAGCCTGGCCACAACCCGTTCAACACCGCCAGGGTGGCGCCGGGCAGCAGCGGGCGCAGCGCAATGGCCTCGTCGGGGTGCGCGGTAAAGAAGTGCTGGCATCCTGCCTCGAGCAACGCCGGCGCAACGGCGGCCGCGCCTAGCCCGTAGGCATCCGCCTTGACCACCGCCGCGGTCGGCCCGCGGCGCAGCGACCGCCAATTGGCTACGATGGCGGGCAGCGAGATTTCGAGCCGAGTGACCATCAACCGCGCCCTCCGCCGCGGCGGCAAGACCTGCCGGGACAAGCGCCGCCGGTCCCGCATGGCCCTGACAACGCAACGCATGCTAGCCTCCGCGCCGTTGCGAAAGGCTCCCCCATGCTCGACCTCCACCGCATCCAGTCCCTCCTCGCCCAGCGCCGCCCCGGGCACACCCTTCCGCAGCCGTTCTACACCGACCCTGCCATCTTCGCCTTCGACATGCAGGCGATCTACGGCCGATCCTGGATCATGGCCGGGTTTGAGGCCGAGCTGCCTACGCCGGGCTGCACCCTCGCCCTCACGATCGGCCGCTCCCCCGTGGTGATTGTGCGCGGCCGCGACAATGCGTTGCGGGCGTTCCATAACTCTTGCCGCCACCGCGGCGCGCAAATTTGTCCCGACGGCACCGCCAAGCGCCCGCGCCTGGTCTGCCCCTATCACCAGTGGGCGTACGACCTGGAAGGCAAGCTCGTCCACGCCACCCGCATGGCCGACGAGTTCGACCCGGCGGAGCACGCGCTCCAACCGGTGGCGCTGCGCCTCGTGGCCGGCACCATCTATATCTGCCTCTCACCCACCCCACCCGAGTTCGACGGCTTTGCGCAAGCCTTTGAGCCGATGATCGCGCCGCACCAGCTCGGCCGTGCCAAGCTCGCGCACCAGGCGACCCTGGTGGAGAAAGCCAATTGGAAGCTGGTGATGGAGAACGCGCGCGAGTGCTACCATTGCGCCTCCAATCACCCGGAGCTCGCCATCACCTTCCCGATTGGGCGCCGGCAGCTCAGCGTGGACGATCAGAAGCGCGTTACGGAGGATTTTGCCGCCCGCATGGCCGAGCAGGGCCTGCCGTCGCAGCATCAGGAAGGGGCGTGGTGGCAGGCCGGGCGGTTTCCACTCAATGAAGGCACCCGCTCGATGACCATGGACGGGCAGCCCTGCGTCGCCCGCACCATCGGCCATGTCGGCAACGGGGACGTGGGCTCGCTGCGCTGGGCGCTGGAGCCGCACAGCTTCGCTCACGCGCTCGGCGACTACGTTTTCATGTTCAGCGCCATGCCGACGGGGCCCGAGGAAACCGTGGTGACGGCGAAGTGGCTGGTGAGCGCGGACGCGGTGGAGGGCGTGGACTACACCGTCCCGCACCTGACCGAGTTGTGGGACCGCACCAACCTGCAGGACCGGGAGCTGGCGGAAAATAACCAGCGCGGCGTGGTGTCGGCCGGCTACACGCCGGGCCCGTATTCGCCCAATGCGGAGTCGCTGGTGATGCGGTTCACCGATTGGTATTGCGCGACGGCGCGGGATTACCTCCAGGCGGCACTGGCCGAGGCGGCCTAAGCAAGGCACGCTCCTTGCAGGGCTTTATAGCCCATCACAGGAAGGCAGCCCCGATGGCCAGCACGCCGCGTTTTCTCGATCAGGCCCGGCGCCAAGCCAGCGCGCTGGAAAACCACGTGGTGGACGAGTTCCTCCTCGGCCGGCTGGACCGCCGGGCCCTGCTGCGCGAAGGCAGCCGCATTGGCTTGGCCCTGCCGCTGCTCGCAGGGTTGCTCGGCTCGCTGCCCGCCGCGCGTGCCCGGGCGCAAGGCAAGGAAGGCGGCACCATCCGCGTCGCCGCTCCCACCCCGTTCGGCGCCATCGAGCCAGTGACGGTCTCCAACAGCGGCGCTACGCTGATGCTGATGCAGACGGGCGAATTTTTGGCGCTTGATGGCAACAACCTCGTGTTGCGCCCCATGCTGGCGCTCTCCTGGTCCCCCAACAGCACCGGCACGGTATGGACGTTCAAGCTGCGCCCGAACGTGAAATTCCACAGCGGCCACGTCCTGAACGCCGATGACGTGGTGGCCACAATGGACCGGTTGGCGAACCCGAAAAACGGCTCGAACGCGCTCTCGGCGTTCAAAGGCGTGCTCTCGGTGGGCGGCACGCGCAAGGTGGACGACTTGACGGTGGAGTTCCACCTGGACGCACCGAACGGCAATTTCCCCTACATCGTGTCGTCGGACAACTACAACGCGATCATCCTGCCGGCGGACTACGCGGGCGATTTCGAGAAGACCTTCAACGGCACCGGGCCGTTCAGGCTGGAGAAGTTCACCGCCAAGGTGGGCGCGTCGTTCGTGCGCAACCCGGATTACTGGGGGCCGAAAGCACTGCCCGCCCGCACCGAGTTCACCTTCTACAGCGACCAGCAGCCGCAATTGCTGGCGCTGCAGGGCGGCCAGGTGGACGTGATCACCCAGGTCGTAGTGCAGGGCGCGCAAGGCTTGCTAAATGATCCGGACGTGCAGATCATCAAGGTGCGCGCGGCCACCCATCGCGCCGTGCACATGCGCACCGACGTGCCGAAGTTTGCCGACAAGCGGGTGCGCCAAGCCGTCGCGATGACGCTCGACCGGCCGGCTATTGTGGCCGGGCTGTTCCGCGGCCTGGCGGATGTGGGCAACGATTCCCCGTTCGCGCCGGTATACCCTTCGACCGATCCGGCGATCCCGCAGCGCAAGAAGGACATTGCCGGGGCAAAGGCGCTGCTGGCGGCGGCCGGCGTGCCGGAGGGGTTCGAGGCGACGCTCACCACCGAGCGCGTCCAGGAGATGCCGGACTATGCGGTGCTGCTGCAGAACAGTTGCGCGGAGATCGGCATCAAGCTCAACCTCAAGATCGAAACCGACAGCGCGTATTACGGCAGCGCGCATTTCGGGCAGTCGGATTGGCTAGATTCCGAGATGGGGATTACCGATTACGGCCATCGCGGCGTGCCGAATACCCTTCTAGGGGCGCCGCTGTTGAGCGGTGGGGCCTGGAACGCGGCGCATTTCCGCAGCCCGGACTACGACAAGCTGGTGGCCGATTACGTCGCCACCGCCGACCTCGGCACCCAGCGCAGCATCGCCGGCAAAATCCAGTCGCTGCTGCTGGACGAAACGCCAGTGATCTATAGCTACTTCTATGACTATCTCGCCGCGACTGCCGGCGACGTGAAGGGGGTGAGCGTCACCGCAATCAGCCAAGTGTTCCTCGCCGGGGCAACGGTCGGGTGAGAACCGCAGCCCTCGCTTTTCTCTCTCCCGCCTGCGGGAGAGAGCTTTCCAACCTGACGTGTTAGCGCAGCCGCTGCACCAGGCCGGCCGCCGTGTCGCCCTTGCCCTACTGACTCTCGTGCTGCTCAGCTTCGCGGTTTTCGTCGGTGCGCAACTGCTACCCGGCGATGTCGGCCGCGCCATCCTGGGCCCGCTGGCCGACCCGGCCTCTGTCGCCGCACTCAATCATGAGTTGGGGGCGGACCGGCCGCCGCTTGTCACCTATCTAGCCTGGATCAGCCATTTCGTGACCGGCGACATGGGGCTGTCGTATACCTTCCGGTCCCCCGTGGCGCCTTTTGTGGGCGTGGCGCTGGTCAACTCGCTCAAGCTCGCGGCGATGGCGCTGGTGCTGGTGGTGCCGCTGTCGATCGCCGCGGGCGTCTACGCCGCCATGCGCGCCGGCCGGTGGCAGGACCGGGCAATCAGCGTCGCCGGCCTGTCCCTGACCGTGGTGCCGGAGTTCGTTTCTTCGATCGCCCTGCTGCTGGTGCTGGGAGTGTGGCTGCGCTGGCTGCCGCTCTCGGCCGCCACCCGTCCGGGAAGTTCGGTGGGGGTGCAACTGCAGCACCTCGTGATGCCGGCGCTGCCGCTGGTGCTGATCTTGTTCGGCTACATCGCGCGGATGGCACGTGCTGGCACGGTGGAGGCGCTAGAGGCGGACTACACCCGCACCGCCGTGCTGAAGGGCCTGCCTTGGCGCACTGTGGTGCTGCGCCACGTGTTGCCGAACGCGCTGCTCCCCACCATCACCGTTATCGGCACGCAGACAGGCTACCTGATCGGCGGGCTGGTGGTGGTGGAGTCGCTGTTCCGCTACCAGGGCATCGGCAGCCTCATCCTCACCGCCGCCCGCGGCAAGGACTTGCCTATGCTGGAGGCCGGCATCCTTACCGTGGGCGCATTCTATATCCTGGTGACGTTGCTGACGGACGGCCTCACCGCGGCGCTCAACCCCCGCCTGCGGAGCGCCGGCCGGTGAGCACCACCGTCGCAGCCCCGCCGATCACGCTCGGCCCGCTGCCGGCCGGCTTGTCGCGCCGCCTGCTCCGGTCTGGCTCGTTCCTCCTGGGGGCGGCCATCGTGTTGCTCTGGATCGTGTGCGCCGTGTTCGGCCCGGCGATCGCCCCGCTCGATCCCTACAAGGACGACCTGCTCCATACCCTGGCCCCGCCCTCCGCCGCGCACTGGTTCGGCACCGACCAGATCGGCCGCGACATCCTTTCCCGCGTCATCGTAGGCGCCCGCCCGATCCTGTCGGTGGCGCCGCTGGCCACGCTCATCGCCACCGTCGCCGGCACCACGCTGGGCCTGCTCACCGGCTATGCCGGCGGCTGGCTGGATGCGGTGGTGAGCCGGCTGATCGAGGTATTGCTGGCCTTGCCGCTAATCGTGGTGTCGCTGCTGGTGCTGGTGGCGCTCGGGCCCTCCTCGGCCACCGTCATCGCCGTGATCGGCATCATTTTCACCCCGCTGATCGCCCGCACCGTGCGCTCGGCGGTGCAGGCGGAGCGATCGCTCGACTACGTGGAGGCGGCGGCGCTGCGCGGCGAAGGGGCGCTGCACATCATGTTCGTGGAGATCCTGCCCAACATCCTGCCCCCCATCCTGGTGGAAACCACGGTGCGGCTCGGCTACGCGATCTTCACCGTGGCGTCGCTGAGTTTCCTGGGGTTCGGCATCCAGCCGCCTTCGGCTGATTGGGGCCTGGCCATCTCGGAGAATTACGGGATGATCGCCGGCGGCTACTGGTGGACAGTCGCCTTCGCCGCCGGCGCCACCGCCTCGCTGGTGGTGGGGGTGAACCTGATGGCCGACGGCGTCGGGAGCGCGCTCGAATGAGCGGCCGGCCTCCTGCCCTAGAGCTGCGGGGGCTGTGCGTGGACTACCGCTCCCGCGGGGTGGCGCAACGCGTGTTGCGGGGCGTGTCGCTGAGCGTGGCGCCAGGCGAGAGTTACGGGCTGGTGGGGGAAAGCGGCTGCGGCAAGTCCACCGTGGCGCTCGCCGCCTTGCGCACCCTGCCGCGGAGCGGGCGCGTATCCGCCGGGTCGGTTTGGGTGGATGGGCAGGACGTCGGCGCCCTGGCCGCGGCAGGCTTGCGGCGGCTGCGGCAACGTGCGGTCTCGATGGTGTACCAGGACCCGGGCCGCGCCCTGAACCCGTCGATGACGGTGGCGGCCCAGATGGCCGAGGCTTTTCCCGGCACCAGCCGTTCGGAGGCGCGGGACCGGGCGGAGGCGATGCTGCGCCGGGTGCGCATCCCCGCCCCCTCGCGCGTGCTCGGCGCCTACCCGCACCAGCTCTCCGGGGGGATGCAGCAGCGGGTGGTGATTGCCATGGCGCTGGCGAAAACACCGGCGCTGCTGGTGTTGGACGAGCCGACCACGGGGCTGGATGCCACGGTGGAAGCCGAGGTGCTGGACCTGCTGGCCGCGCTGAAGCAGGAGTTCGCCACCGCCATCCTGTTCATCAGCCACAACCTGGCCAGCGTCGGGCGGATGTGCGACCGCGTGGGCGTGCTTTATGCCGGCAGCCTGGTGGAGGAGGGCGCCGCGGAGGACCTGCTGAGCCAGCCGATGCACCCCTACACCATTCGCCTGCTGCGTTGCCTTCCTGCAGCGGGGCGGCGCAAGGGGGACGGCGCGCTGGAGACCATTCCCGGCTTCCTGCCGCCGCCGGGCAGCTTGCCGGTCGGCTGCGTGTTCGCGCCCCGCTGTGATCTGGCGGACGAGGTTTGCCGCACCACGGCACCCCCGGCTCGCCGGGCGCGGAGCCAGGTGGCGCTCTGCCACCATGTGGACCGTGCTTCGCTCTCTCTCCCGCTTGCGGGAGAGGGTCGGGGTGAGGGCAGCAATCCATTCAACGACACGGACGATAGCCGCACACCGTCCCCTCACCCCGGCCCTCTCCCGCAAGCGGGAGAGGGAGCAGCACAGACGGTGCTGCGCGCCCAGCACATCTCGAAAACCTACCATGTCGGCCCCCACGCCCTGCGTGCGGTGACTGATGTCTCCCTGACCTTGAGGGGGGGAGAAACGCTTGGTTTGGTCGGCGAATCCGGCTGCGGCAAGACCACCCTTGCGCGGCTGCTGCTTGGCTTGACTGCGCCGGACCCCGGCGGCGCAATCAGCCTCGCGGGGCAGCCCGTGGCGCCGCAAGCCCGGGCCCGCAGCCGGGTGGCGCGCAA
>CAXTNN010000078.1:0-4256 GCA_964245545.1 uncultured Acetobacteraceae bacterium
GGGTCATCCAGGTCGGCCAGGAAGGTGCTGGAGTGGCCGTCATAGTCGCGCTGCATCCCCGTGCCGCTGCCGGCCAGGGCGGTGGCGCTGACCGAGTGGCTGGTGCGGGCGTAGCCCCCGGTGAAGCCGGCGCTGGTGGCCAGCAGGAACTCGAACCGTCCATACCCCGCGTCGCCACCCTCGGAGTTGGTGATGCCGGGCACCGCCAGGGCCGCATCCTCTGCCGCGGCGGCGCGGGCCGTGAGGGCTTCCACGGAGACTTCGGTCGGGTCGGCCAGTTCCAGCGGCGCCGCATCGACAAAGCTCGCCTGGTCGGCCAGGCCGCCATACGGGTCCTCCGGCACCACCCGGGCCATGGCGACGGCGCGGTCGGCCAGCGCGGCAAAGCCGGAGGCGGCGAGCTCGGTGGTGGACACGCTGGCGCTGCGCTTGCCCACGAACACGGTCAGTTCGAGGCCGCGCCGTTCCGAGCGCTCAAGATGCTCGGTGCGGCCGAGCCGGCGCGACACCGAGACCGAGGTCGACCCGGAAACCGACGCCTCCGCCGTGTCGGCCCCCGCAGCACGGGCGCGGTCGAGCAGGGCGGTGAGGAGGTCGAGCTGGCTCATGGGGCAAAGCCTCGCAATCTCCGTCTCCCGCTGGCGGGAGAGGACAGGAGTGAGGGTGGGGCGGAGCGGTGCGGCGCGCTCAAGCGGCCAACCGGTCGGCAATATCCATCAAATGCGGCACGTGCTCGGTCGGCCCCATGGCGGCCAAAGTCGGCCGGCCGCGGAAGATGCGCGCGGCGGTGCGCCGGATGTCGGCCACCGTGACCGCCTCGATCTTGCCCACCGTCTCGGCCACGGGGATGATGCGGCCGTGCACCTGGATTTGCCGCGCCAACTGCTCGCAGCGGCTGCCGGTGGATTCGAGCGACATCAGCAGCCCCGCCTTCACCTGGGCGCGGGCGCGGCGCAGCTCCTCCTCGCCGGCGTCCGCTTGCACCCGGCGCAGTTCCTCCAGGGTCACCGGCACCAGCTCGCGCGCCTCCTCCTCCCCCGTGCCGGCATAGATGCCGAACAGCCCGCCATCCAGCGCCGGCGCGGTGAAGGAGTAGATTGAATACACCAGCCCGCGGCGCTCGCGGATCTCCTGGAACAGGCGGGAGGACATGCCGCCGCCGAGCAGGGTGGATAGCAGCATGGAGGGGTAGAAATCCGGGTCGGCATAGGCCATGGCGGGGAAGCCGAGCACGATATGCACCTGGTCGAGGTCGCGGCCCTCGCGGAACTCGCCGCCGCCATAGAGGGCGGGGATGGCCGCCGGCGCGTCCCCAGTGGGAAGGTCGGCGAAGTGCTCCCCCGCCAGCGCCACCACCCGCTCATGCGTCAGCGCCCCGGCGGCGGCCACCACGGTGTTGGCGGCGGCGTAATGGCGGCGCATGTAGCCGGTCAGTACCTCCCGGCCCATCGTGCGGATGCCGTCCTCCCGGCCCAAGGTGGGTCGGCCCATCGGCTGGTCGGGGTAGGCCGTCTCCTGGAAATGGTCGAACACGATATCGTCCGGCGTGTCGTTGGCCTGGCCGATCTCCTGCAGGATCACGCCACGCTCCCGCTCCAGCTCGTCCGGGGCGAAGCTGCTATGGGTGAGGATGTCGCCGATGATGTCGGCGCCGAGCGCCAGGTCCTCCTTCAGCAGCTTCACGTAGTAAGCGGTCTGCTCCCGGGCAGTGTAGGCATTGATGTGGCCGCCCACGTCCTCCACCGCTTCGGCGATGGCGGCGGCGGAGCGGCGCTCGGTGCCCTTGAACGCCATGTGCTCCAGGAAGTGGCTGGCGCCGCACTCCGCCTCGGTCTCGTTGCGGGTGCCGGTGGCCACGTAAGCGCCCAGCGAAACCGTCTCCACCCGGTCCATCTGCTCCGACACCACCGTGAGTCCGGAGGGCAGTCGGGTGACGTTGATGCTCATGCGGCATTCCTGTGTGCGAAGGCCCGAACCTGCGCTTGAACGGCGGCGAAATCGTTCGGGACGGTGGTGAAGCGTTCTGGCCGTTCATATAGGTCGGCCAAGCCGGTTGGCAGCGGCGGCCGCCGCCCGATGGCGCGCTCCGTGGCGTCGGGGAACTTGGCGGCGTGGGCAGTGGCGGCGGCGACCGTGGGCAGGTGCGGGCAGGGCAAGCTGCGGGCGGCGGCGATGCCGATGGCAGTGTGCGGGTCGGCAAGGTACCCGCAGTCCCGGTCGAGCCGGCGCATTTCGGCCAGCGTGCCCTCGTCGTCCAGGCGGAAGCCTTGCATCACCGCCGTGGCCCGCTCCCAGGCGGCGTGCGGCACCGGCATGCGCCCGGTGGTGCGGAAAGCGGTCATGGTGGCGGCGGTGGCCGCCGGGTCGCGGTTCAGCAGCTCGAACAGCAGCCGCTCGAAGTTGGACGAAATCTGGATGTCCATGGAGGGCGACAGGCTGGGCTCGACGGGGGCCATGCGCATGTCGTTGCCGGCCAGGAAGCGGGCCAGGATGTCGTTGCGGTTGCTGGCCACCACGAGGCGCGCCACCGGCAGGCCCATGCGGCGGGCGGCCCAGGCGGCGAGCACGTTGCCGAAATTGCCGGTGGGGACGCTGAACGCCACCTCGCGGTCTGGCGCGCCCAGGGCGAGGGCGGCAAACACGTAATAGGGGATTTGCGCCGCAATCCGCGCCCAATTGATCGAATTGACCGCCGACAGCCGCAATTCGCGGCGGAACGGGGCGTCGGCAAACATCGCCTTCACCAGATCTTGGCAATCGTCGAACGTCCCGTCCACGGCGACCGTGGCAACGTTGGCGGCATGCACCGTGGTCATCTGCCGGCGCTGCACCTCGCTGGTGCGCCCCCGGGGGAACAGGATGGCAATGTCCACCGCGCTGCGGCCGCGGCAAGCCTCGATGGCGGCCGACCCGGTGTCCCCGCTGGTGGCGCCCACGACGGTGACGCGCTCGCCCCGTTCGTGCAGCACGTGGTCGAACAGGCGGCCCAGCACCTGCAGCGCCAGGTCCTTGAACGCCAGGGTGGGGCCGTGGAACAGCTCCAGCGACCACAGGTTGGCGTCGAGCTGCACCAGCGGGGTGACGGCGGGGTGAGCGAACCCGGCATAGGCGTGGCGGCAGATTGCCTGCAGCGTGGCGAACGGCACCGCCTCCCCGACGAAGGGCTGCATGACGCGGGCGGCCACCTCCGAATAGGGCAGGCCGCGCAGGGCGCGCAGGTCGGCGGCGGAAAGGCTGGGCCAGGCTTCCGGCACGAACAGCCCGCCATCCTCCGCCAGCCCGGCCAGCAGCACGCCGGCAAAGTCGCGCGCGGGAGCCTGGCCGCGGGTGGAGATGTAGCGCATCCTGCTACAGTAAGCCCTTACGCAAGCGCAGGCGAGAGGGGCAGCGCCGCCACAGCCGCCGGCGCCGTCGAGCCTTACTCGGCGGCAGCTACGCGATGAACGACCACAACTACCCAACCATCCCCGTGGCAATCGGCGGGATCAAGGACGCCAAGGTCACCCTGGTGGCAACAAAGTAACGAGTCAGCTATCGCCAGACAGCGGATCCTTCCGGCCGCCCACGCCCGACACATCCGGACCAAACTTGTGACGGCGCCGCGTGGACAAGATGTTCCAGCCACCGAATCCGACTGCGATAATCAAAGTGGCCAACAAAAGCCAGAACAGCGGATGGCCCAGCATTCGACGTCCTCCCAAAAACTTAAGACGCTATCGTTTTGATTGCCATAGTGTTGCCAGCCTTCCACCTGGTCTCGGCTATGTGAGATAACGCGCCGCCAGATGCACCTCGAAATCCGCCGGGTCGAGCGGCTTGCCGGTGGCGGCTTGCAGCAGGTCGTTGAAGCCCAGCCGGCTGCCCTGGCTGTGGACATGGGTGCGCAGCCAGGCGAGCAGGGGGGCGTGGCTGCCCTCGGCCAGGGCGGCGTCCAGGCCGGGCACATCGCGGCGTGCGGCCGCCATCAATTGCGCTGCGGCCATGGCGCCCAGCGTGTAGGACGGGAAGTAGCCGAACGCGCCATCATACCAGTGGATGTCCTGCAGGCAGCCGCGCGCGTCGTCGGGCGGGGTGATGCCGAGCAACGACAGCATGCCCTCGTTCCAGGCCCCGGGCAGGTCCGCCACTGCCAGGTCGCCGGCGATCAGCGCCTGCTCCAGCCGGAAGCGCAGGATGACATGGGCGGGATAGGTCATCTCGTCCGCATCGACGCGGATGAAGCCGCGCCGCACCCGGCGATACAGGCGCGCCAGATT
>CAXTNN010000078.1:4266-13631 GCA_964245545.1 uncultured Acetobacteraceae bacterium
CGCGCCGCCGAACGCCGCCGCGAGCTGCGGGCCAAGCCAGCCCAGATAGGCGTCCGACCGGCAGGCCTGCATCTCGGTAATCAGCGATTGGCTCTCATGCACCGCCATCCCCGCGGCCTCGCCCACCGGCTGGCGCGCGTAGGCGCCGGGCAGCCCGCGCTCATACAGCGCATGCCCGGTCTCGTGCAACACGCCCATCACCGCGCCCGAGCAATCCGCCTCGTCGTAGCGGGTAGTGATGCGGATGTCGGTGGGGGTGCCGCCGCAGAACGGGTGGGCGGAGCGGTCAAGCCGGGCGTGGCTGAATTCCAGCCCGGCCCGCTCGGACAGGCGGCGGCACAGCGCCTCCTGCGCATCGGCGGGAAACGGGCCCGGCAAGGGGGAGGGCGGCGGCTTGCGGGCCTGGAGTTCCTCCGCACGCGGTAGCGCCTCGGCCAGGAACGCCTCGTACTGCGCGAACACGGGGGCGACATAGGCGGCGCCAATGCCAGGCTGGTAGCCGTCCATCAGCGCGTCGTACGGGCTGAGGCCCAGCACCGGCGCCATCGCCTCCGCCGCCTCGCGGGTGAGCTTCACCACCGTGGCGAGTAGCGGCGCCACCAGGGCGAAATCAGCCGTCCGCCGGGCCTCGCGCCACACCTTCTCGCAGGCGGAGCAGGCGCGGGCATCCCAGCCGAGCATGGCGGCAGCCTCGCCCACCGTGGCAATGCGGGTGAAGCGGTCGCGCAGGCGGCTGGCGGCGAGGGCGGGATTGGCGTTCATCGGGCAAGGACCTTGCGGCAATAGGCGGCGAACACGACCAGCAAGGACAGCGCCAGGCCAAACCAGGTGAGTGCATTGTTCAGGTGGTCGTTCGGTGGGCGGGGCAGGGCAGTGGCGGGGACGGTCGCGCCGTCGGCCGGGCCCATGGCGACCAGGGTAAACGGCGCTTCCCGGGGCAGGCCGAGCGCCGCGCCGATCTTCGCCGGGTCGAGCGTGTAGAACAGATGCTTGCCCGGGTCATCGACCGCGCTGAACAGGCCAGGGCGGTCCGGCGTGCGGATGTAGCCCTCGACCGTCACCGGGCCGGCCGGTTCGGCCACCGGGCCATCGGGCGCCCAGCCACGGTCGACCAGCACCGGCTCCTGTCCGGGCCGCTCCAGCGGCTCGATCACGCGCGAGCCAAGCACGGGACCGGCGGGCGTATCCCGCACGTCGGCCCCGTAGCGCGCTTGCTTGCCGGCGATGAAGCGCCCGGTGGTGCGGACCTTGGTGAACTGGACGGGATGGTCCGGCAACGGGATGGCAGGAGACGCTTCCGCCCGATCGATCGCCGCCAGGATGCCGCGTTTCCACTGCAGCCGCTGCAACTGCCACACGCCAAGGCCAATCAGGACGGCCAGCATAAGCATCGTCACCAATCCGGGCACCAGCAACGCCTTGCCTGCTCCCTCTCCCGCTTGCGGGAGAGGGCCGGGGTGAAGGCGGGACGCCGCCGAACTCACTCCGCCCCCATCTCGCCAGGCCGGTTGCGGAACTGCTGCGCCACCAGGAACGCCTTCAGCGGCCGCATCATCGCAACCGTGGCCGGGATCGCCAGTGCCGGCCACAGCACGGCATGCACCCACAGCGGCGGGTTGAAGCGGAACTCCACCCAAAACGCCAACGCCACCAGGATGGCGCTCTCGAACAGGATAATGAACGCCGCCGCGCCGTCCCCGGTATCCGCCTCGGCAAGGTTCAGGTCACACACCGGGCAGCGGTCCCGCACGCTGAGCACGCCATCAAACAGCGGTGCCTCGCCGCAGCGGGGACAGCGGCAATGGAGCGACAGCCAGAGCAGGCTGCGCGGGGCGGCAGCCGTCACGCTACTCCGCGACGGTGACGCCGCTGCCCCATAGGTAGACGGCCACGAACAGGAACAGCCAGACCACGTCGACGAAATGCCAGTACCAGGCCGCCGCCTCGAAGCCGAAGTGGCGTTGCGGGCTGAACTGCCCGGCGCGGGAGCGGAACCAGCACACGGTGAGGAAGCAGGTGCCAACGATGACGTGGAAGCCGTGGAACCCAGTGGCGAGGAAGAACACCGCCGGGTAGATGCCGCCGCCGTCGAACTTGAACGGCGCCTCGGAGTATTCCAGCACCTGGAACCCGGTGAACGACATGCCCAGCAGCAGGGTGAAGCCCAGCGCCATGATCAGGTGGCGGCGGTCGCCCTCGATCAGCGCATGGTGCGCCCAGGTCACGGTGCAGCCCGAAAGCAGCAGGATCATGGTGTTGAGCAGCGGCAGGTTGAACGGATCGAAGGTATGGATGCCGGCCGGCGGCCAGATGGCAGGGCCGGTCGCGTCCAGCACGTGCTCGGGAAACAGGGCGAAATGGAAGAACGCCCAAAAGAACCCGACAAAGAACATCACCTCGCTGGCGATGAACAGCGTCATCCCATAGCGCAGGCCGAGCCGCACGACCGGAGTGTGCAGCCCCGGGGTGCGGCTTTCCTTCAGCACGTCCAGCCACCACAGCGCCATGGTGGCAAGCACCACCGCCAGCCCCAGGCCAAGCCACAGGTAAGTGCCGAAATGGGCGGCATGGATGATGCCGATCACCGTCAGCCCGGCACCAAGCGCGCCCGTCAGCGGCCAGGGGCTGGGATTGACCAGGTGGTAGGGCTGCTTGAGGCCCGAGCTGGTCACCGGCAGGGCGGAGGTATGCGTGTCCATGGAACGACCTATCGAGTTCGCATCAAGCGTTGCGGCGCACTATCACCGGATTCGGAAAGGATACAACTCCAACTGCCCACTCCCTCTCTAAGAGCCCTCTCCCTCTGGGAGAGGGTTGGGTGAGGGGCCAATCGGCACCGGCCTTCACGCGTGCCCCTCACCCCGACCCTCTCCCGACGGGAGAGGGAGAAAAAGAGGAGGGAGTTGAGGCGACCCCAGGCTCCAGCACCTTCACTGGCCCTTGCACCCCCGTATGAGGCCCGGCCTTGGCCAGGGCGCCGGTGCGGGCGGCCTCGGCCAGCGAAGGGAAGAAGGTGTAGGACAAGGTAATGGTGTGGATGTCCCGCGTCTCCGGGTCCTTCAGGATGGCCGGATCGACCCAGAACGTCACCGGAAACTGCACCGCCTCGCCGGAGCGCAGGGTTTGCGTGGTGAAGCAGAAGCATTCCGTCTTGTGGAAGTAGCGCCCCACCACGTCGGGTGTGACGTTGTAAAGCGCGTGGCCGGTAAGCGTCTGGTCGCTCAGGTTCTTGCCGTCGTAGAAGGCAAGCTGCTCGGCGCCGATCTGCATCGTCACCCGCTTGAGCTCGGGCTTGAACAGCCAGGGCAGGTTGGGGCTGGTGTCGGCATTCATCGCCACGGTGATGGTCTGCGGCACCACCGTCGCCGAAGTCTCGGGCCCGATCTGCGGCGTGCCGCCATAGCCGGTGACGCTGCAGAACAGGCGGTAAAGCGGCACGGAGGCGAAGGCCAGGCCCAGCATGCCGGCCGTCACCACGCCCAAGCCGGCGCCCATCCAGCTATTGCGCTTCATCCGACGTGTCCGCCCAGCTTCACGATGGCAATGGCGTAGAATAGCACCGCGACAGCCACCAGGGCGATCAGCAGCGCCACGTTGCGGCCCCTTTGGCGGCGGCGCAGTTCGGCGGCTTGGGCGCGGGACAGCGGCGGCGGAAAATCGTCAGCCAATGAAGTGGTCCACCGCCAGGGCGCCGAACAGGATGGCGAGGTAGGCCAGCGAGAAGCGGAACGCCGCCCGCGCCGGTGCATCCTGGGTGAGGCTGACGCCCGCAGCATCCTGCTTGTCGCGCAGCACCATCACCGCGCTGATCAGGAAGCCCAGGCCAAGCGCCACGGCGCTAAGCCCGTAGATCGGCCCGGCATAACCCAGCGCCCAAGGCAGCACCGCGAACGGCGCCAGCACGACCGTGTAGGCCATGATATGCCGCCGGGTCGATTTGGCGCCGGCGACCACGGGCAGCATCGGCACGCCCGCCCGGCCGTAGTCCTTGCAGGCGTAGAGCGACAGCGCCCAGAAGTGCGGCGGCGTCCACAGCAGGATAATGGCAAACAGCAGCCACGGCATGGCGGTAACGTCGCCGGTCACGGCCGCCCAGCCGATAATGGGTGGAAACGCGCCGGCCGCCCCGCCGATGACGATGTTCTGCGGCGTGCGGCGCTTCAGCCAAATCGTGTAGACGAACACATAGAACGCGATCGACACCGCCAGCCAGCCCGCGGCCACCATGTTGGTCGCCAGCGCCATCACCATCACCGAGGCCACCGCCAGCACCACGCCGAAGGCCAGCGCGGCCCCGGGCTCGATCTTTCCGGCGGGGATCGGACGGCCGCTAGTGCGGCGCATCACCGCGTCGATATCGCGGTCGAACACCATGTTGATCGCGCCCGCCGCCCCCGCCGCCACCGCGATGCACAGCACGGCGGTAAAGGCCAGCACCGGGTGGAGGTGACCCGGCGCCACCAGCATGCCGACCAGGCCCGTCAGCACCACCAGGGTCACCACCCGTGGTTTCAGCAGCAGGACCCAGTCCTGCCAGGTCGCCACCGCCGGGCTGGCGGGAGCGCCTGGATAGAAGATTGCCTCGCTCATCGTACGCGCGGGAGCACCTCGAAGGTGTGGAACGGGGGCGGCGAGCTCACCGTCCACTCCAACGTGGTCGCACCCTCGCCCCACGGGTTGGCCGGCACCGGCACCTTGGACGTGAAGGTGCGGAACAGCACGTAGAGGAAGATCAGCACGGAAAACGCACCGATATAGGAGCCGATCGAGGCCACGTGGTTCCAGCCGGCGAACGCGTCGGCATAGTCCGGGTAGCGGCGCGGCATGCCGGCCAAGCCCAGGAAGTGCATCGGGAAGAAGGTGAGGTTCACGCCCACGAACGTCACCCAGAAGTGCACCTTGCCCCAGAACTCCGGATATTGGTGGCCGCTCATCTTGCCGATCCAGTAGTAGAAGCCGGCGAAGATGGAGAACACGGCGCCGAGCGACAACACGTAGTGGAAATGCGCCACCACGTAGTAGCTGTTGTGCAGGATCTGGTCGATGCCGGCGTTGGAGAGCACCACGCCGGTCACGCCGCCGACGGTGAACAGGAAGATGAACCCGATCGCCCACAGCATCGGCGTCTTCATCTCGATGGAGCCGCCCCACATGGTGGCGATCCAGGAGAAGATCTTGATCCCCGTCGGCACGGCGATGATCATGGTCGCCGCCATGAAGTAGGCCCGCGTGTCCACGCTGATGCCGGAGACGAACATGTGGTGCGCCCACACCACGAACCCCACCACGCCGATTGCCACCATCGCGTAGGCCATGCCCAGGTAGCCGAACACCGGCTTGCGCGAGAAGGTGGAGACGATGTGGCTGATCATGCCGAAGCCGGGCAGGATCATGATGTAGACTTCCGGGTGGCCGAAGAACCAGAACAGGTGCTGGAACAGCACCGGGTCGCCGCCGCCCGCTGGGTCAAAGAACGAGGTGCCGAAGTTGCGGTCGGTGATCAGCATGGTGATCGCGCCCGCCAGCACCGGGATGGCCAGCAGCAGCAGGAACGCCGTCACCAGCATCGACCACACGAACAGCGGCATCTTGTGCAGCGTCATGCCGGGGGTGCGCATGTTGAAGATGGTGGTGATGAAGTTGATCGCGCCGAGCAGCGAGGAGATGCCCGCCAAGTGCAGCGCAAACAGCGTGTAGTCCATCGAGATGTCTTGCTGCGCGGACAACGGCGTATACAGCGTCCAGCCCGACCCGGCGCCGTTGCCGGTCAGCAAGCCCGCCATGATCAGCAGGAACGCCGGCACCAGCAGCCAGAACGAGATGTTGTTCAGGCGAGGGAACGCCATGTCCGGGGCGCCGATCATCAGCGGGACGAACCAGTTGCCGAAGCCGCCGATCATGGCCGGCATGACGGTGAAGAAGATCATGATCAGCCCGTGCGCCGTCACCAGCGCGTTCCATTGCTGCCCCGTGCTGATGATGGTGTTGCCCGGATGCGACAACTGCGCCCGCATGATGATGGACAGCACGCCGCCGACAATCCCCGCCATCACGGCGAAGATCAGGTAGAGGGTGCCGATATCCTTGTGGTTGGTGGAGAACAGCCAGCGATGCACGAAGCCGGGGGCGTGGCCGTGCTCGCCATGCCCGTGCTCCACCTCATGCGCGGTGTCTGTCTGCTGGAAGTTGGTGACCGACATCTAGGAAGTCTCCTGCGCCCGTGCGGGCTGGTGGGGTCGCATCAGGGTGCGGCGGCGGCCGCGAGCATCTGGTTGGCGGGGCCATGGGGGGCGGCATCGCTGGCAAACTTCTTCTTGGCGCCTTCCAGCCAGGTCTTGTAGTCGGCGTCCGTCAGCGCCTGCACATGGATCGGCATGGCGCTGTGATTGGTGCCGCAGATCTGGTTGCAGTCGCCGTAGTAATCGCCGGGCTTGTCGATCTCGACCCAGGTCTCGATGGTGCGGCCCGGGATGGCATAGCGCTGCACCCCGAGCGACGGGATGAAGAAGCTGTGGATCACGTCCGCCCCCGTGGTCAGGATGCGGATCTTCTTGCCCGCCGGCAGCACCAGCGGGTTGTCCACCTCCAGGCGGCGGAGCTGGCCGGGCTTGAGGTCGGCGTCCTGCACCATGTTGCTGTCAAAGGCGAGGTTGTTGGCGTCGGGGTAGGTGTAGTTCCAATACCACTGATGCCCGGTGACCTTGATCGTCATGTCCGGGTTGCGGGCACGGTCCTCGAAATAGACCAGGCGGAACGAGGGAATGGCGATCACCACCAGGATCAGCACGGGAACCACCGTCCACGCCACTTCCAGGATGGTGTTGTGGCTGATCCGGCTGGGAACCGGGTGACGCTTGGCGTTGAACCTGAACACCACCAGCAGCAACAAGGCGGCGACGAACACCACGATGGCGATCATCAGGCCGTTGACCAAGCCGTGCAGGTTCTGGATGCCGTTCTCCACCGGGCTGTGGGCCTTCTGCATGCCCAGCTCCCAGGCGTGCGGTGTTTGCGCCCCGGCTGGCACGGCGGCCAAGGCCGATACGGCCAAAGCGCACCCAGAAGCAAGTAGGCGCCGGAAAATATTCATCGAGTTCGTCGTCCCCTAGCGCGTTGCCACGTTAACCAAAGACGTGCCGCGTGGCGCCGGACCTATCCGACGCCCCGCCTGAGATCAAGCTTGCTGCCGCAATGGTTGCTAGTTGGGCAGGCTTATCAAAGTGAAAAGGCCAAACGGCGGAACCGGCATGCTGCGGGCACGGAGGCAGTCCTCCGGCGGAAGCAAAGCCTCGGTCTTGAAGTCCGGATGCCAGCCCAGGGCGCGGCCGGCTGGCGCCATGGCCTGCTCCACCGCCAGCCGCGGCCCGCCGGCGGCGGCGAAGTGGTTGACGAACAGCAGGGTGCCGCCCGGGCGGACGACTCGGCGCATTTCGGTCAGCAGGCGGCGCGGATTGGGCACCACGGAGGCAACGAACATGGCCACCGCGATGTCGAACTGGCCATCGGCAAAGCCGGTCGCCTCGGCGTCCTGCTCCAGCAACGCCACCACGCCGCTGAGTCGCTCGCGGGCGACGCGGGCGCGGGCGCGCTGCAGCATCTCTGCCGACAGGTCGATGCCCGTCACCCGCTTGCTGGGATGGTAATGCGGCAAAGCGAGCCCGGTGCCGACGCCCACTTCCAGCACGTTCTGGCCCGGCAGGCTATTGACCGCGTCCACCGCCCGTTTGCGGCCAAAGGCGGACACGCCGCCGAACAGCAGGTCGTATACCGAGGCCCAGCGCCGATAGGCCGACCGCACGGAGTCAGCGTCGAGCCCCGCCGGGCGGCGGGGCGCCGGCAGCGACTGATTTAACCGGATCGTCATCGCGCCTTGGTATAGCCCGGCCGAACCGCCCGCAAGGCCCCACCTGCATGGTGATCGGCTCGGCTGGCGCTACTCCATGGCACTGAGGGACACCGCGGCTGAGCGGCCGTTTGGCTGCTCCTCGACCTCGAAACTCAGCCGCTGACCCTCATTCAGCCCGCGCAAGCCGGCGCGCTGAACCGCGCTGATATGGACGAAGATGTCCTTGCCGCCGCTCTCCGGCGCGATGAAGCCATAGCCCTTGGTCAGGTTGAACCACTTGACCACACCCGTCGTCGGCCCCGTTGTCGGCATCGTCCCGCTCCCTCCCGTTCGGGCGGGCTGCGCGATGGGCCGCTCACTTCGCGAAGGCTGGCCCTTGCCGCGCCTCCCGGTGCGGGAAGCTTAAAACCGCCCATCACAAGAGAGCAACAAAGTTGAGAGTTTAGCACGCAGCTTTGCCGGTCTACAGCCGGCCCACGAGAAGCCCTCTCCCCTCGGGAGAGGGTTGGGTGAGGGGCTCACGTGCCAGGACCTCTCTCGTCGGCCCCTAGCTCCAAACCTATCACGTCATGGCCGGACTGATCCACTTGTGTCCGGAATAGTTTGGTCTGGACAAGGTGCATGGCTCTGATTCGAATGGGTTTTGCGATGACCTGTCCGGATCGGAGCTCGTGGAGCCTGAGCCATGCCGTTCCAACCTACCGTATTGAGCCAGTTGTTGAAGTGCCTTCCGAGGCGTGGCTTTGCCCGCGCGGTGGAGGGCCGGGCAAAATGGGGCTTGACCGAGTGGGCACACATGATCTGCCTGGTGACGGCTCACCTTGCCGGCGCGCGCTCCCTGCGTGATCTCGTGCGGTTGCTGGAACACCATCAGCCTGCACTGGCCCATCTCGGCGTGGATCGGGTGCGGCGCTCGACGCTGAGCGATGCCAATGCACAGCGGCCAACGGCTGCCGATCGAACCCGGTGCCTGCTATGTTTTTGATAAAGGCTATTACGATTTCGGCTTCTGGGCCAAGCTGATCGCCGCCGGATGCCGGTTCGTCACCCGGCTCAAAGCCAATACGCCCATCGCCGCCTTGATCGCTCACCTGCTCGTCCGCCTGGCCCAGTTGCAAAATCGTTGCAGCCTGGCACCACAAGCAATCCTGCGTCTCGCAACCCTCGCCCTGTTCCAACGCCGACCCATCGGCGACCTGCTCAAACCGCCCATACCAACCGTCACAATACCGGATGTTCAACTCCGTCTCGCAACGATATGACCAAAACCGGACACCAGTGCGTCAAGCGCGGCCATGACAGGATGGAATGTTGTCCTACGACATCGCTGTTTTCCAGCAGTCCGCTAAGCCGCCTCGTCCCGCTTGTCCCTCACCCGCACATAGGCAAGCGCGGCATGGGTGCCGCAGTAAGGTTTGCCCGGCAGCGACTCGTCGTCGCAGAAACGGAACGAGCGTGTGCCAGGCTCGCCGATCGGCCAGCAGCACGGGATCAGCCGGCCGCCGCCCGTGATGCGCAC
>CAXTNN010000079.1:0-3178 GCA_964245545.1 uncultured Acetobacteraceae bacterium
ACCCTGCGCAGCGTGGCCGGCGGCGGCGACACGGTGGCGGCGCTGCGGCAAGCCGGCGTGCTGGACCGGCTGAGCTACGTCTCTTCTGCGGGCGGAGCCTTCCTGGAGTGGATGGAAGGCAAAATCCTCCCCGGTGTGGCCGTGCTTTATAGCGAGAGCGTGACCGGGTAGCGCCGAACCGCCACCGGCCGGCCCGGCTTTAGGGGCTGCACCGCGAAGGAGGATATCGATGGCGCAGACCCTTAATGGCTTCAAGGTTGCCGTGTTGGCGACCAATGGGGTGGAGCAAGCCGAACTCACCGGCCCGGTAGACGCGTTGAAGCAGGCGGGTGCACAGGTGACCGTGGTGGCGCCCAACGCGGGAACCATCCAGGGCATGAACCACGACCAGAAAGCCGACCAGTTGCCGGTCGACAAGGAACTGGCCGCGGTCACACCAGACCAGTTTGACGCGCTGGTGCTGCCAGGCGGCGTCGCCAACCCGGACTACCTGCGGGTAAACGAACAGGCGGTCGCCTTCGTCCGCCACTTTACCCAGAGCAACAAGCCCGTTGGCGCCATCTGCCATGGCCCGTGGACGTTGATCGAGGCGGGCGCGGTCAAGGGCAAGCGGATGACCTCCTGGCCGTCGCTGAAGACCGACCTGCGCAATGCGGGCGCCGAGTGGGTGGACGAGCCCTGCGTGGTGGATGGCAACCTCGTTACCTCGCGCAAGCCGGACGACATTCCCGCCTTCAACGAGCACCTCATCCAGCTCGTCGCCCAAGCCACCCGGCAAGCCGCCGCGTAACCTCGCCGTCCGTCGGAAGCCCTCTCCCCTCAGGAGAGGGCGGAGTGAGGGGCAGACGCGATCGCCAGGCGGAGCTTGAATGGTTGCTACAACCAGGTAGGACCCTGCAAACCCACGGATGCGTCCGCCCTTGCGCCCCATGATCCTTGGCTTATGCCTCGCCCTCACCGGCTGCCTGTCACCGCTGCAGCCGGACCAGTTTGCAGCCGAAACGCCGGAGATGCGTCCGGATTTGTTCTTTCTCGGCTCGACCCGCTCCACCGGCGTGCTGGAGACTAGCGGTGGCGCGCCCAGCCAACTGTTCCACGTGGAGGGCATCGGCACACGCCTGCCCGATGGCCGGTTGCAGCTCGATCAAACCATCACCTTCGAGCACCAGCCCGCCACGACCCGGCGTTGGCTGCTGACCGAGACCGGCCCGCATCAGTACCGCGGCTCTCTCACCGATGCCTCGGGGCCGGTGGCGGCGGAAGCATACGGCAACTTGTTCCACCTGCGCTACCCGATGCAGCACCCGTTTGGCGGCCGTATGGAGCAGTGGCTCTACCTGCAGCCGGACGGCCATACGTTGGTAAATGAAGCGACTGTTACCCTGTTTGGCCTCTTCGTGGTGGCGCACCTGTCAGAGCGCATAACCAGCAATTAAGAATGCGCCAGCCAGCTCTGGAACCGCTGCTCCAGCTTGGCGCCGTTGTCGTGCCAGAAGCCTTCGTCCACTTGCAGCGCATTTGCCAGGTTGGCGGGGGCAGTGGGCGAGGCTGGCAGCACGTCGGGCGCAAGCGCCTCGTTGGCGCCCTTGACGGTGGGGCCGTAGGGCACGATGGAAGTCAGCGCCGCCTGACGCGCCGGGTCGCTGGCAAAGGCGAGGAGCTGCAGGGCCTTGCCAGTCTGGCCGCTGGTTTTGGGGATCGCCCAAGATTGCACGCTGTAGAGGCAGCCAGCCCATTGCAGGCCGAAATGGCCGCCGGCGCGGTTGGCCAGAGTAACGGGCACGTTGTCCGCGCTGGACAGCAGCACCTCGCCGCTTTTCAGGATTTGCGCCGCCCCCGTGTCAGGCGCCCACCACACCAGGTAGGGCTTGAGCTGGTCGAGCTTGTGGAAGGCGCGCTCCACACCGTCGTCTGTGCGCAGGGTGCGGTAGACGTCTGCCGGCGCCACCCCGTCGGCCAGCAATGCAATTTCGAGCGTGGTGCGGGCGCTGCGGCGCAGGCCGCGCTTGCCGGGGTAACGGGCGATGTCCCAGAAGTCCGACCAGGTGGGTGTAGCTTGGAACTTGTCGCGATCCCAGGCGAGCACCGTGCTGCCGACGGCGGTGCCCACGCCACAGTCGCTGACGGCAAAGGGAAGGAAACGGTCCTTGGTGCCAAGAGCCGACCAGTCCAGCTTCTCCAGCAGCCCGGCGTCGCAACCAGGGCCCAGGTCGGCCGGGCTGACCAGGACAACATCCACATCGGCGGTGGCGGCGTTCAGGTTCGGCGGATGGTCTGACAGCTTGATGGCAGTGCCGGTGGCGGCGGTGAAAGGCTTGAAGTAGATGTCGTTCTGCGCAGCTTGCAACGCGCCACCATGGCCGGCCACCGAGAGTTGCGGCGGTGGTTCGGACTTCGGGGCCGGCTGGTCGGCTGCCACCGCAGGCTGGCTGGCCAGCGCCGCACCGGCAGCGGCGGCCAAGAACGTGCGGCGGATGATCAAACAACGGTTCCCAGGGACGGTAGGGCGGAGAATAGAAGCGCAGGGTGGAAGGGGCTGAGCAGGCGGGTGTTTCACGCTAGATTAGCGGCGGGGCGCTGAGGCAGGCAATCCCGTCTGGTCGCGTTTGGCCGCGGGTTACGGGGGTAAATCGGCACACCGCAAGGCAACCCCGTATAGAGGCAGGCGTTCAGCCGCCACGAATTCAAGTCTCTCGTGAGGACACATTATCATGGCCAGTACTTACACCGCCGACGATGCACAAGCCCAGATCAACGCGTTGCGCAAGCAGGTCAACCAACTGATGGGCGAGCGGGTGACGCCAATGCTGAACGACGCGGCGGAACGGGCGCAGACAACGGCACGACAGGCGACGGATTACACGCGGGAGCAGGCGGAAACGGTGGCCGAACAAGTCCGCGGCCGCCCGCTGATGGCAATCCTGATTGCGGGTGCGGTGGGTTACGTGCTCGGCCGTTTCGTTCGCTAAGCCGATGAGGACGGTCGATCTCGGACGGACCGCCGCCCAGGCAGAAGTGCTGCGGCTGCGGCGGCTGGTAAAGCGCCAAGTGCGGCGCGTGGTGTGGGCCGCCGTGGCCGCGGTGTTCTTGATTGCCGTTCTCGTCATGGTTCACGTGGTGGGCTACACGCTGCTCGCCCTCTGGCGCGATCACTGGCACATCGAGAACCGCCTGCACT
>CAXTNN010000079.1:3188-13619 GCA_964245545.1 uncultured Acetobacteraceae bacterium
CGGTGTTGGCATTCGATCTTGTTCTAACGGTAATCTTTGGCGTGTTCGCCGCCCGTGGAGCGCCGGACCGGCTGGAGGCGGAAGCGAAGACCATCCGCGACCAGGCCTTGTCCGAAATGCGGGAGAGCCTGGCGATCACAGCCCTGATGAGTCCGCTCACGCGCGCCGCCGTACGGCGGGCCGGGCGCAAAAACATGCTTGGTATGACCCTGGCCGCGCTGGCCACGACATTCTTGGCGAAGAATCGGGGCCAGCCGCGCCCGTGAGCATGGTCGACACGGTTGTCACCAGCCAGCGGGGTCGGATTGGGCATATCCTGCTTAACCGCCCCGCCGCTCTCAACGCCCTTGATGTCGATATGATCCGCCACTTGTCGGCAGCTTTGCATACCTGGCGCGATGAGCCTTCTGTTCATGCGGTGGTTATCGAAGGCGCCGGCGGCCGGGCGTTCTGTTCAGGAGGCGATATCCGCGCGGCGCGCACCGCCGTGATTGAAGGACGGCACGGCGATGTCGAGGCTTTTTTCAGCGAAGAGTACACGCTGAACCAAGTCATCGCCTCCTATCCCAAACCCTATATCGCGCTGATCGACGGCATCTGCATGGGCGGCGGGATCGGCGTTTCCGTGCATGGGGCCTACCGCGTCACCACTGAGGCGGCGGTGTTTGCCATGCCCGAGACGGGGATCGCTTTGTTTCCCGATGTTGGCACCAGCTACGTGTTGCCGCGGTTGCGAGGCGCCGTGGGCCTCTACATGGCCTTGGTAGGGGCGCGGCTGACCGGGACGGATGCGGTGTTTGCCGGGCTTGCCACGCACTACACCGACCGCGCCAGCCTGGCAGCCTTGCCGGACGCGCTTGCCAAATACGGCGTGGCAGCTTTGGCGGAGGCCGTGCAACCGGCTGAGGCGCCGCTCGCACAGCACCTGGCAGCCATCAACCACTGTTTTAGCGCGCCCAGCGTGGCTGAGGTGGTTTCGCGCCTGCAAGCGACCGACACTGAGTGGTCACGCCAGACGCTCATCACCTTGCGCGCAAACTCTCCTGCCGCCGTGCTCTGGACCTTTCGGCTGATGCAGCTTGGCGCGCGCCGCACGCTCCCCGAGTGCCTGGGCGCCGAACTGGTATTGACGAGCCAGGTGACGCGTCATCCTGATTTCGCCGAGGGCGTGCGCGCCATGGTGGTCGACAAGGACCGCAGCCCGAAATGGTCTCACGCTCGGATCGAGGACGTCGACCCCAAGCAGATTGAGGACATGGTCGCGGCGGAGTGACCAAGCTCCGCCGCTTCCACGTCAGTCCCGCTAAGCCGCAGCGCTCGACTTCGGCTTCGCCATTTGCCGGTGCATCTCGGCCGTCACCCCGGCAGGCATGAGCTTGGCAATGGCCGCCTGCAGCTTGTTGTGCCAGCCCGTGACCACGTCCCCCTCGCCTTTCATCATGGCTTGGAACCCTTGGGCCGCCACCATGGCCGGGTCGTCTTTCTTGGCCGAACCGACCTTGGTGTCTTTCATGCCGGCGGTGTCGAAGAAGTCGGTTTCGGTGGCGCCGGGCATGAGGCATGTGACGGTGACGCCGGTGCCCATCAACTCGTGCCGCAGCGCGAAAGAGAAGCTGTCGAGGAACGCCTTGGTGCCGTTATAGACCGCCTGGAACGTCCCCGGCATGAACCCGGCGATCGACCCGGTGATGAGGATGCGCCCTGCCCCGGCCGCGCGCATGCGGTTGCCCACCTCGTAGAGCAGCAGCAAGGTGCCAGTGATGTTGGTGTCGATCACGGCACGCCATTTGTCAGGGTTTTGGTCCAGGAAGGCTTTGCCTAAGCCGCGCCCGGCATTGGCAAGCAACGCGTCTACTTTGCGCTCGCCGATCGCGGCTACGAGCTTCTTGACTCCCTCCCCGTTGGAAAGATCGGCCTGCACCGCTTCCACCTTGGTGCTGGTGCCGAGCATTTGCGGGCACTCGTTGATCTTGGCGTCATCAGCGCAAATCAGCACGTCAAACCCGCCAGCGATGCACTGTTTGGCCAATTCATAACCGATGCCGGCCGAGGCGCCGGTTACCACGGCGAATGGACGAACGGGATCTGCCATACTCTGTCTCCTTTCTTAAGGCTGTAGGACGACCTTGATGCAGCCATCCTGCTTGTCCCGGAACACGCGATACATGTCCGGGCCATCCTCCAGCTTCACCTTATGGGTGATGACGAAGGAGGGATCGATTTCGCCCTTCTCGATGCGCTGCATCAGCTTGGGCAGGTAATGTTGCACCGGCGTTTGCGCCATTTTGAAAGTCAGGCCGCGATTGATGGCGCTGCCCATCGGAACCTTGTCGACGAACCCGCCGTACACGCCGATGATCGAGACGATGCCAAAATTGCGGGTGTTGTTGATGGCTTGGCGCAGCACATGGGAGCGGTCGGTCGCGCCGCCAATGGCCACCTTGGCCCGGTCCAGCATGCTGTCGAAGCTGGCGCTGGTGTGCGGCTCGGTGCCGACAGCGTCGATGCAGGCGTCCGCACCGCGGCCATGGGTGAGTTCCTGAATCCGGTCGTAGACGTCCTCTTTCATGAAGTCGATGGTGATGGCGCCGGCGGCTTCGGCCATACGCAAGCGCTCGGGCACCGTGTCAATCGCGATCACGCGCTCGGCGCCGAGCAGGAAGGCGCTGCGGATGGAAAACTGCGCCACCGGGCCGCAGCCGAACACGACGATGGTCTCGCCGCCTTTGATCTCGCAGAACTCGGCGCCCATGTAGCCGGTCGGGAAAATGTCGGACAAAAACAGCACTTGGTCGTCGCTGAGCCCGTCTGGCACCTTGATCGGCCCGACATCGGCAAACGGCACCCGCAAGTATTCCGCCTGGCCGCCAGGAAAGCCGCCAAGCAAATGCGAGTAGCCGAACAACCCGGCGGGAGAATGGCCCCACAACTCGGCGGCGAGGCGGGCATTCGGGTTGGAGCGCTCGCAGCCGGAGAAGTAGCCGCGCTTGCAGAAGAAGCACTCGCCGCAGGAGATGGTGAACGGCACCACCACCCGATCCCCCACCTTGAGGTTGGTGCACTCACGCCCGAGCTCGACCACTTCGCCCATGGCCTCGTGGCCGATGACGTCGCCGCCCTTCATGGTAGGGATGACGCCGTCAAAGATGTGCAGGTCGGAGCCGCAGATGGCGCACGAAGTCACCTTGATGATGGCGTCGCGCGGGTGTTGGATTTGCGGGTCGGGGACGGTGTCGCAGCGTATGTCGCCTTTGCCATGCCATGCGAGCGCCTTCATTGAGTGTCTCCCTCGACCATCTTTCGATGCAACGGAGCGATGACGGATGGGTTTGGCCGCTCGCGAAGCCGTTTACAGTGCGGCCGCTTGTGTGCTGCAGAGCATGAACGGGAGGCAGACGGCATGACCACAATCGCCTTTATCGGGTTGGGCAACATGGGGGCGCCAATGGCCGCCAACCTGCTGCGCGCCGGTCATGCAGTGCGCGGCTACGACCTGTCGCCGGTGGCGTGCGACGCCGCCATGGCGGCCGGGCTGGACATCGCGGCCTCCGCGGTGGAGGCGGTGCGGGGTGTGGCCGCCGTGCTAACCATGCTGCCGGCCGGCAAGCAGGTGGCAGACTGCTACGCCGAGGTGCTTCCGGCTGCGGCGGCGGACACGTTGTTTGTGGATTGCTCCACCATCGACGTCGCGGCGGCGCGGGCGGCACATGCGGCGGCGGCCGCAGCAGGGATGCTAAGCCTGGATGCCCCCGTGTCCGGCGGCGTGGCCGGGGCGCAGGCTGGCACGCTGACCTTCATGGTGGGGGGCTCAGCGCCCGCATTTGCCAATGCGGCACCGCTGTTGGAGGTGATGGGGAGCCGAGTGGTGCATTGCGGCGACGCCGGCGCCGGACAGGCCGCCAAGATCTGCAACAACATGATCCTGGGCGTGTCGATGATCGCCGTGGCGGAGGCGTTCGTGTTGGCAGAACAGCTCGGGCTATCCCACCAGGCGCTGTTTGACGTGGCCAGCACCGCCTCGGGCCAATGCTGGGCGCTCACCAGCTACTGCCCCGTGCCTGGGCCGGTGCCGGCGTCACCCGCCAACCGGGAGTATGCGCCCGGCTTCGCGACGGCGCTCATGCTGAAGGACCTGACCTTGGCGCAGGAGGCAGCCCGCGCCGCCGGGGCGCATACGCCGCTGGGCGCACAGGCGCAGGCCCTGTATGCGGCCTTCGCCGAACACGCCGCCGGGCGCGACTTCTCCGCCATTATCGACGCCGTCCGCAGCGGGAGCTTTCACCCCTAGCCGCTGTTCAGGCAGGATAGGTGCGAAGCCCATCAACCCAAGGAGCCATAGGATGACCGTGATCCCCTTGCAGGAGACCGTCTTGCGCGGCGGGCATGTGCTGTGCCCGGCCTCGGGATGGAACGGGGTGATGGACGTGGCGGTACGCGGCGGCCGCATCGCAGCGGTCGCGCCCGCGCTGGCTGCGTCGCCGGGTGCAGACGTGGTGGATGTGGCCGGCAAGCTGGTGCTGCCCGGCCTGATCGACACGCACGCCCATTGCTACCAATACGTCACCGGCCGGTTCGGGCTGAACGCCGACATGGTGGGCGTGGACTCGGGCGTAACGGCGGTGGTGGACCAAGGCGGCCCGTCCTGCATCACGCTGCCGGGGTTCCGCCACTTCGTCGCCGAGACGGCGGCCACCCGGGTCTACGCGTTCCTTTCGGCCTATATCGTCGGCGGGCTGGAGGGGCATTACTACCCGCAACTCTACAGCCCGGAGGGGGTGGACATCGCCGCGACCGTCGCCGCCGCGGTGGCCAACCGCGACTTGGTGCGCGGCATCAAGGCGCATGCGGAGATCGGCGGCTTTGCCCGCTGGGGCATCCGGGTGATCGAGATGGCGGCCCAGATCGGGCGCGAGGCCGACCTGCCGGTCTACGTGCACTTCGGGCAGCTCTGGGGCCTGCCGGAAAGCGGCGCCGGCGGCGAGGACGTGGACACGATCGTCGAGCGCGTGATCCCGCTGCTGCGCGAAGGCGATATCCTGGCGCACCCGTTCACGCGCCACCCGGGCGGGTTCGTCAACCGCGAGGGCGAAGTGCACACCGTGATCCGCGCGGCGCTGGACCGGGGGCTGAAGGTGGATGTGGGGCATGGCAGCCACT
Organism: uncultured Acetobacteraceae bacterium; assembly: GCA_964245545.1. GTDB lineage: Bacteria > Pseudomonadota > Alphaproteobacteria > Acetobacterales > Acetobacteraceae > LMUY01. Next base: position 8,346 of record CAXTNN010000079.1, read on the forward strand.
TCTCCTACCGGCTCGCGCGCAAGGGGATCGACGCCGGCATCGTCCCGCATACGCTGGGGGCGGACATGCACGGCTACAACACCCACGTACCGCCGCCGCCGGGCACCCCGCGCGAGCACCCGGACGACGAGAACCACCCATTCCTCGGTCAGGCGAAATTCAGCCTCACCCAGGCGATGAGTTCCATGCTGGCGCTTGGGCTCTCTTTGGAGCAGGTGGTGCCGATGGTGACGAGCCATCCCGCGGCGATGCTTGGGCGCTCGGACGAGCTTGGCTCCCTTGCCGTGGGGCGGGTGGCGGATGTCTCGGTGCTGGACGACCACCGCGGCCGTTTCGTGCTGCGCGACAACGAACGCAGCGAGGTCGTTGCAGAGCGGCTGCTGCAGCCGGCCTTCTGCCTGCGCTCCGGCGTGCGCTACAACGCAACCGCCTCCATCCTGCCGGTGGCCATCGCAGCCTAGCCTATTGGATGGGGCGAAGGGCCGACCTCGCCCAGCGCTAATCCGCTGCCTCGGCCAAAGCCGGCGGCTGTGCGGCCAGCGCCACGGTGTGGGCGAGCGCGGTCGCGATCCGCCCCGCCTGTGGCACGCCCCGCAACATCGGCTCGGCGCGCAGGTGCCAGGGGCGGATCAGCGGCCAGGTCTTCAGCAAGCTCACCTGATGGCCCGGCTTCAACGCCAGCGGAATGTCGCCGGCATGATCGGCCCGCACCCGCAGGCGAACGCTGGCAATGGCGCGATGCGGAATGGACAGCGTGCCAGCCAGCGCCACGCCGTAGCGCAGCACCACCCGGTCGGTGGTGACCGTGTAGTGGATGCTGCGCCAGGTGACATGGGCCAGCGTCAGAACGCACAGCAGAACGGCCGCCAGCGCCACCACCAGCGGCCAAGTGGCGTCCAGCGTGGCCGCGCGCGTCATGTGCTGCAACTTCGCGCTCACGCCATTGGCGGCCAGCACGAGGGCGAAATACAGCACGATGCCGCGGAAATGGAACACGTCCAGCACGATCCGCCGCCAAGACGGTGCCGATTGCCACACCAGCCGCTCCCCTGCGTGCAGCGGCACGGGCGGCAGGCGGGCGGGGCGGAGCAGGCCGATCATGATTTGGCTGCCACGTGGCGCTGCGCCGCCCCGGCGCTGTGGAACAGCCCGCCGGCGAAGTAAGCATTCACCTGGTCCTCCTCTTGCGCGGTGATGCTATCGGCTTCCGACAAGGCGGGGATTTGCTCGAATTGCCAGCTTCGTAGCCCCATGACGCGGATGTTGCGGGCCTTGAGCTTGATGTCGGCGTTGAAGATGGGGACCAGCACGCGCCGGGTGGAGCGCGCCTCCTCGCCAAGCTGGACTTCCAGGTAGCGCAACAGCTTGGCCGAACGATCCACCCAGAAGTCGGCCACGCTCCCCACGGGGTTCCAGCGCGAGTCGAATACTGTCATGCCGCGCGGGTCGGTCTCGCCTGGCCGAACCGACCATTCCTCGTCAACGCGCGTGGGAATAACTTGCAGCTTGCCGTCGGCGAGCCGGAGCGGTTCGTTGACCCGCATGACCCATGTGGCGGGGCCGAGCGCGGAGAGCAGCGGGTCGCCAGTTGGCTCGAGCGAGGCGCCGCCGAAGCTGTCAGTGTAGCGCGCGTTAACCGGCGGCTGCTTGAAATAGTGCGGCATCTGGGTGGTGCCGCCCTCCATCAGGTAGAGCGTTTTCGGCGGCGGCGGTTCGGGGAAGCCGACAAGCCGGCCATGATGGAATTGCGGGCCTGGTTCGTCGAGCGGATAGCCTTCGCGCTTGTCTTCGCGGCGGATGTAAGCCACCAAGCCAAGAAAGAACAGAAAGAAGATGATCAACGCGAGCTGGGCGACGTCGATCTGCTGGGTGATGGCGCCGGGTTGCATCAGCTTTTCCTTTACGACGGCGGGCGGGCGGCCGCCGGCACGAGCGCCGGATAGTCTTTGACCATGTTCACGCCGTTGAGCGGGTTAGGCTCGCCATAATGGCAGGTCGCGCACAGAGCGAGCCCGTCGCCGTTCTGTAGCCCGGTCTCGCGGGCCGGCAGCACCGGCAGCCTGGTCGCGTTCATGAGCTGCCGGGTCTGCGGCATCGCGTGATCCGCCATCAGGATGAAGTTGCGGTTGATGTCTTGAATGAGGTTCTGCCCGGTTTGGCCAGCCCAGCGATACGGCGAGCTCTGCGACCAGTCGGCAAAAGCGCGCGAGTTGTGGCAGTAGCCGCAGTTCACGCCGATTCCGTTCGAGTTCGTCATCATCATCTCGTAGATCCGCACGGCCTCGAGGTACGAGCCCAAGGTATGGTTCGGCAGCGCGGCAGTGGATTGCACGTGGATCGGCTGGTCCTGCAGCAAGTACTCCTGATAGCCCGCATCCGGAAAGAACTTGTAGACGGTGTCTGCCGATTCAATCCAATTCTCGGCCCGGTCGATCGTGGTATGGACTGGCGCCGGGGCGCTCTTGTACCAAATTTCCGACGGCTGCACCTGGCCGCGATGGCAGGTGTAGCAGGTCATCCCGGCCGGAGCCACGTGGCTCTGCCAGTCGGCGTTCATGTGCCGCGTCATCTGCATCATGATGGCGGCAACCTTCTTGGTCGGCTTTGCGTCGGAGGCATAGTCGTTGCCCACGTGGCAGAAGCCGCAACCCTGCTTAGGTGAAACCCAATCCGTGATGGCCTGCTGCGTGCGCATGAACTCCGCCGCGCTGACATCGGTGAGCACGTGAATATTCTTATACACTTCGGTCGCGGACGGGCCACCGATGGCCGCCGGCGGCAGCGGCGGCGGCGCCTGGTTGTTCGCCGCTTTTTCCAGCCGTACATCCTCGAACTGGATAGCCTGTGGAATGCCGATCTCGTGACCGTCAATGGGCTGCACCTGCCAATCGGGGATATACAGCAGGAAGAGGGCAACAACCACAAAGCCGCCCAAGAACAGTGTGCGCAATGACATCAGAGCGCTCCCGCAATTGGGCCGTTGGGTGAAACTCCCGGCGGCAATTGCGACGGAATCTGATAAAGCCGCGGATAGGTGGGTGCGATGCCGTGCTTCACGCCCCACAAGTACCAATTATCCACCACGGTGCCGGTGAGCAGGATGCCGATGCCGCCCGTGAGCGTCGTGAGCACGGCAAACCAGTAAATCCAGCGGTGCACGGATTGGAAGTTCGCGTTGAATCCCATCGTCCAGCGCCAGAACAGCCCGGCCCGCTCCGACGCCGTGCCGGGATTGACGATCTCGTGCGTCTCGCGGTCGCCGCCGAACTTGGTCACGGCAAGGATGGTGCCGCCATGCATGGTGAACAGCAGCACCGAGCCATAGAGGAAGGTAATGGAGAGCATATGGAACGGGTCGTAAAACAAATTGCCGTAGCGCATCGAGAACGTCGCCGTCCAGTTCAGGTGCGGCACGATCCCGAACGGCACCGCTTCGGACCAGCTCCCCATCAGGATCGGCCGGATGAAGCCCAGCACCAGGTAGAGCCAGATGGCCGAGGCAAACGCCCACGGAATATGCGTGCCGAGGCCGACCGCGCGGGCCCGGCGGTACATCCGCGCCCACCATAGGAAGATCGAGGCGGTAAGAAAAAAGCCGGCCATCAACCACCAGCCGCCATCATCCAGCGGCGGGAACAGCGTCAGCCCCTCCTTGGCCGAAGGCGGATTCAGCGACAGGAACGGCAGCATCTTGGCGAAGCGGATGACGTTCCACCCGCATTGCGCCCACATGTTCAAGCCGATGATCTCGAAGGCGATGAAGCCGCACACCACCGACAGCAACCCCGTAGTGCCCAGCGACGTCGGGCCCAGTTGGGATTCGCCGATGCGGCCGAACCAGGTGGAATTGATGGTGCGGCCAGGCCGGTAGCGGGCACCGGCTGGCTCGGGCAGCCCGCGCTCGACCGGGCCCTCGACAACAATGGCGGTGTAGAGCGTGTGGTAGCGCGCCATGATCAGAACCCCTTTGCCGACCAGATCGGGATGTTGAGGTACCAATCGAACCAATAGGGCCAGCCGCGAGTCCAAAACGGCCCGGCGATCAAGATGCAGGCGGCACTCCAAAATCCGGCGTTCAGCGCCAGGAAATACCCCAGCCGATGGATGCCCAGCTCACCAATGGAATAGGCGATGGTGTCACGGAAATAGACGCTCTCGTGCTCACCGTACTTGACTGGCTTGTTGCCGCCGGGCGCGTAGGCGCCGAGAATCTCGCCGCCATGCAGCGCCAGTGCCAGCGTGGTGGTGAAGAAGAATGTCACCGCCAGCATGTGAAACGGGTTATAGTGGAAATGCAGGTATTGGTAGCCGACGTTCGATACCCAATCGAGATGGCTCATGATGCCGTAGGGAAATCCATAGCCCCAGGCACCCATCAGTATCGGGCGGATCACCACCAGCGACACATAAGCGAAGATTGCCATGGCAAAGCCGAACGGCACGTGCAGCCCCATGCCGAGCTTGCGCGCAATCTCCACCTGGCGCAGCGCCCAGGAGGAAAACGCGCCAATCGCGCAGATGGTGATGAGCTGCCACAATCCGCCTTCACGCAATGGCGCCCAGTGCAACCCGTTGCTGACCAGCGGCGGATTGATGCTGATGGCGAACGGCTGCCAGGTCGGGCCAATCGCCGCGCCGTAGATGATCAGCAGGGTGCCAACCAACGCGAACACGATCGTGGTGACGCCGAAAAAGCCGACATAGAATGCGCCAATCCAGAAGTCGAACAGCCGCCCGCCCACCAGCGTGCCGCCAGCGATGCGGTACTTCCTCTCAAACGACAGCATCGACATGGCACACTCCTGCGCGTTTACGGATCGGCCCGGTGCACACTCAGGGGGCAAGACCACCGGCCGCCTCGCCGCCTCACATCACTTCGGCATGTTTTCGGGGTGAAGCTCAGCCAGCACCTCTTGTTCGTGCGTCAACTATGGCTGACGGTAGAACGTGTCAACTAAGTAGGACAAACGGAAATGCTGCGACAAATGTTTGCTGGCCTGGCGCTGGCCATCACGTTGCTGACAGTGGCGCTGCCGGCTGCGGCGAGCCCGGGCGAAATCACCTGGACCACGTGGTTCCGTATCGGGCCGGGCCGCAACTACGCGGTGCGTGACGAAATCCCGAATCAGACGGTGCTGGACGTGGTCGGCTGCGCAAACGGGTGGTGCCAGGTGGTTTGGGGGAATTGGACTGGCTACGTGGAAAGCAACACCGTGGCTCAGCCAGTGCCCGCGACCGCTGCGCCGCCGCAGCCGCATGACTGTGTGCAGGGGG
>CAXTNN010000080.1:0-841 GCA_964245545.1 uncultured Acetobacteraceae bacterium
CCATTGAGATCGTGCACGGCTTGGGGGCGACCGACCGCTACATCGCCAGCCGCTTCGCCACGCGCGCAACGCTGCTCACCACCGTGGGCGCCTGCGCCGGGGTGGTGCTGGCCGTGCCGGTGCTGCTGGGCTTGGCCGAGCTGGCGTCCCCCTTCATGACCGCCGCCCCTCCCCGGGTCACCGACATGCTGCCCACGCCGCTGTGGATTGCGCTGCCGATCCTGCCCCCCGCCGTGGCGGGGCTCGGCTGGATGACGGCGCAGAGCACGGTGCGGCGCTGGCTGCGGGCCTTGCCGTAGATGGCAGGCGGGCTGCGGCAGGTGGGCGGGCGTTTTTTCCGGGCCGTGCTGGCGGATGCCGGCGAGCCCGCCTCCTAGCGCAAGGCGCCGCTGGCCGGGATAGGATGGCACGCTCATCCTGCTGCCAAGCGAGTTGCTCATTTCCGAGACGATGTCGCGGAGCTATGATGGCTTATGGCTGCGGGAGCCGGGTCAGTTCTTGCGCAATCCGATGCCCCGAGCAAACGCTTTCCTGCAGCGGTTCCCTTCTCCGCCTGGCTCATGATTGCCAGCGTGCCGCCAGCTCCCACCAGCGCAGGGCTGTCGGATATGGCGCTTATCCCCCTCTCCCGCGTGCGGGAGAGGGCTTCTTGAGAGTTGCGGCCTAGAGCAACCGGGCCAGGCGGTCGAACTCCGCCACCGATAGCGTTTCCGCCCGTCGCGCCGGGTCGATGGCGGCGGCGGCCAGCAAGGTCTCGCCGCCGAGCGGGCGCAGGGCGCCGCGGAGCATCTTGCGGCGTTGGCCGAAGGCGGCGGCGGTGAGGCGCTCCATGGCGGCGAAC
>CAXTNN010000080.1:851-13060 GCA_964245545.1 uncultured Acetobacteraceae bacterium
GACCACTTTGGGCGGCGGCCAAAACGCGGCGGCGGGGATGCGGGCCAGGATCGCCGCGGTGGCAGTCCACTGCGCCAGCACCGCCAGGCGGCCGTAGGCCTCCGTGCCCGGCGCGGCGCAAATCCGTTCGGCGACCTCGAGCTGGAACATCAGGGTCAGCCGCTCCCACCGGGCAGCCTGCCGCAGCCAACCGATCAGCAGCGGGGTGCCCACATTATAGGGCAGGTTGGCGACCACCACGCGGGGGGCGGGCACCAGGGCGGCCAGGTCGAGCGCCATCGCGTCGCCTGCCACCACGCGCAGGCGGGGCTCGGCCGCCGCCAACTCCTCCGTGGCGGCAACGGCGCGAGGGTCGAGCTCGACGGCGGTGACGGAGGCAGCCGGGCTGGCCAGCAGGGCGCGGGTGAGGCCGCCGGGTCCGGGACCGACCTCCAGCACGTGGCGGCCCGTCAGGTCCCCGGCCAGGGCGGCGATGCGGCCGACCAGTTGCATGTCGAGCAGGAAGTGCTGGCCGAGGGAGCGCCGGGCATCCAGCCCATGCCGGGCGATGACCTCCCTGAGCGGGGTCTCAGCTCCGCTCGTCGATATAGGCCCGGCGCCGCAAGTCCCGCACCAGTTGGCGGGAGACGAGTTCCACCCGCTGGTTGAGGAGCTGATTGGAGATTTCTTCCTTGCTGGCGTCCGCCATGTTCTTCTGCTCGCGCGAGCAGATCATCACCACGCCGATGCCGTCGGTGGAGATCAGCGGCCGGCTGGCCTGGTTCGGCTGCATCGGCGTCAGCAGCGCGCGCATCGGGCCAGATAGCCCCTCCAGCCGCACCTCGCCCGGATCGGCGGGGCGGGGGCTGTTGGCGGCCTTGTTGGCGGCCTCGATCGCGTCGCAGCTATGGGCGGTCTTGGCGATATTTTCCGCCGCCAGAAGCTGCTTCTTCTGCTGGTCGGTCGGGTCTTGCGGGTTCAGCGGCGTGCTGAATGGCAGGAACACCTGGCGCAACGACAGCACGGTGGCCATGTCGCGCCCCACTTCGCGCTTGTCCTTCAGGGTGACGATGATGATCCCGCCGGGCACCGGGATGGGGTTGCTAACGGCGCCCTCCGGCATTTCGCTCAGAACCTTGGCCACTTGCGGGTCGAGCTGCGAGGGGCCGACCCAGCCCAGGTCACCGCCCTGCAGCGCGGTCTGGCTCTGGCTGAACTGTGCCGCCACCACGGGAAACGGCGCGCCGGAGCGGAGCTGGCCGATCACGGTGTCGGCGAAGCGCTGGGTGTCAGCGGTCTTGGTGGGATCCTCGATGGGCAGGAAGATTTCTGCCACGCGGTATTCCGGCTGGCCGGCTTCGGCCTTCAGCACGGCTTGCTGGGCGGCGATGTCGGCATCGGTGATTTCGGCGCGGGCGCCCAATTCGTCGCGCAGCACCCAGGTCCAGCCGATCTGCACCCGGGTCTGGTCGACCAGGGTGCGCAACGCCACGCCCTCGGCGCCGAGCTTTTGCCGCAGGGCGCCGGGCTGCATGCCATTGCGCTGCTCGATGTTGCCGATGGCCGCGGCGATTTCCTTGTCGGACACCACGATCTTGCGGCGCTGCACCTCCTGCAGGCGGAGGCGTTCGTCGATGAGCTGGCGCTTGATCTGCGGCTGCAGGCGGGCCAGCACGTCCGGGCTGGTGGGCAGCCCGGTGGAGAGCGCGAACAGGCGGGCGCGGGCCAGCACGTCGCCCTGGCTGATCACGTCGCCATTGACGGTGGCGACGATCCGCTCGGTGTTCCCCGCCGTAGCGCTGGGCGCAGCAGAGCCCGTGGTGGCGCTGACGGGCTGCACGCTGGATTGGACCCGCGGCGCCGGCCCGGCGGCGGCCAGCAGAGCGGTGGCCGCCAGGACGGCGGTGGAGAGGGCTGGGCGCATGGCGAAAATCCCGTGATCCATTCTTATTAGCCGTGAAAGCCGAACTGGCCGACGGTCTTCAGCGTGATCTCGAACAGGATCGTGGTCCCCCCGCTGTCCCCGTTGATCGAGGTATAGCGCCGGATGTAATTGACGTCGAAGATAAAACACTCGTCCTCATAGGTGCCGCGCGCCCCGATCGTGTCTAGGCTGTCGGTCTGGACGTTGTAGCGGGCATTGCCGCTCAGCTTGTAGCGGCCGTACTGGGTGCTGACGGAGGTCTCGACTTCGTTGCGCGGTGTGAAGTAGCTCGCCGGGTAGCCGGTCGGGGGGGTTGTCGATGGCGACTGCACGTAAAGGAAATACGGGTTGATGTTGGAGTAGAAGTAGCCCAGGCCCACCCGCAGCACGGGCCGGCCGGCAGAGGCGACCGCCTCAGCAAAGTCGATATTGCCGTTGCGGGGGGACACGTTGCCGCGTGCCGTCAGGTCCAACCAGCCCGACGGGGTAAGCGTGCCGCGCAAGACGATGTCCGAGACGTGGTTGTTGTCGCCCGATTGCAGCGGGATGCTGTCGTCGCGGTGCTCGCGGTAGGATTGGCCGATCAGCCCGTCAAACGTGGTGCCGCCCACCACCCAACTGCCGTGAATGGCCACATTGGCGCGCAGGCCGCCATTGAAGCGGTCGATGCCGCCGAAGCGGTTGAGCGAGAACAGGGTGGCGTCGTTGAACTGGTAGTCCAGGCTGTCTTCGTTGGGGATATTGCGCTCCCGGAAGGCGCCCGCGTTGGGGGCGGCGATCAACTGCACGATGGGCTCGATGAGCTGTGTGCCGCTGCCGCCGCCGTCCCGGATGAAGGGCCAGCGCATCATTGCCGCGGCCTGCGGCTGGGCGCGGGCGGTGTCGGTGCTGGTGGCGGTGCCATAGGTCGGCTGCTGGTTCAGGTCGTTGGCGTTGTAGGCGGCCACGTCGGCGTGGATGGTGACCGTGTAGCGCTCGCCCAGGTCACCGGCGAACGGACGCTGCCAATCCACCGAGCCGCCGGCGCGCTGCGTGTTGGTGCCGACCTGGCGGACGACGTTGAAGTCCTCGGTGTCGAAGCGCCAGCGGCCGCCGAGGAAGTCGGGCTCGCTGAAGTAGCTGTACTCGTAGCGGGGCAGGACGTAGGGCAGTTGCGACTGGACGATGGAGGTCGCCAGCCCCTGGTAGGAAATCGCGTCCAGCTTGGTGTAGGCGCCGACGCCGAAGCCTTCGACATAGGCTGAGCTGGTCAGCAGGCTGCTGTAGTTCTGGACCCGGAAGTCCGCGAGGTAGGTGGCGCTGGTGGCGCGATTGAAGGTGAAGCCGTAGCGCCAGGTATCGTTGTAGTTGAAGTCGCCCTTGGCAAAGATGTAGCCCTCGGGCGTGCCATGCATCAGCGCGCCGGCCGCGTCGACGTAGAGCGCGCCATTGTTGAAGCGGCGGCGGTACTCGGCGGAGAGCTGTTGCCCGCTTTCGCTGGCGATTTCCGGCGTGATGGTCGCATCCTGGTTGTCGTCGATCGCCCAGTAGTACGGCAGGGCGAAGAAGGCACCGACATGGCTGGCTTCGCCGATCGTCGGCACCAGGAAGCCGCTGGCCCGGCGCACCGATGGGTCGGGGTGCGAGAAGTAGGGCAGGTAGGCGACGGGCAGGCCCCACATGTCCAGCACGGCGTCGTGGTACTCGATGCGCTTATGCTCGAGGTCCTGCGTGGCGGTGAGGGCGCGGAGCTGCCACAGCGGCGGCTTGGATGGGTCGGTCTTACAGAGGTTGCAGGTGGTGTAGACGGCGTGGGTGAGCTCGTTGATCTCACCATCGGTCCTGCGGGCGCCGTTGGCGGCGAGCTTGCCGTTTTCCGCCAGCAGCGCCCGCATCCCCCGCAGCGCCGCCTGGCGCATCCCTTGGGTCAGCTCGGCATAATCCGCAAACAGCACTTGGCCGTCCGGCTCGATGATCTCGACATGCCCGCTGGCGGCGGCGACGTTGGTGTTGCGGTCGAAAGTGATGGTGTCGGCGCGCAGCAGGTGGTCGTTCTGCCAGGCTTCGACATGCCCGGTGGCGGTGACGATGCCGCGATCGCGATCGTATTGGATGCTGTCGGCGGTGAAGCCGACCGGCTGATTGCGGTCGAGCGGGGTGACGGTCTTGCTGCCGTTGACCTCGCCGGCGAACTGGGCCAGCGCCACGCCGCGCGGCAGCAACAGCGCGGCCGCCAAGGCAGCCGCCGGCAGGGCAGAAGCGGCCCGCGAGCGGAGGGTCAATCAACCATCCTCAAGATGGAGCAGCAACGACACGGCAAGCATGAGGCCGGCGAGAGCGGGAGCCCAGGCGGCGAGCGCCACCGGCAGCGTGCCGGACTGCCCGAACTCTTCCGTGACCTTGGAAACCACGAACAGCAAGAAGCCGGCAGCCACGCCGCTGCCGATCATTTGCGCCACACCGCCCCGCCGGGTCGGGCGCATGGAGAAGCCGGCGGAAACGAGCGCCATGGTGGCGGCGAGCAGCGGCAGGGCAAGCAGCGATTGGAAGTGCAGGCGGTGGCGCACGGCGGAGAAGCCGGACCGCTCAAGCAGGGCAATGAACCCCGGCAGCGCCCAGACCGAGAGCGTGTCGGGCGAGGCGAAGCTCTCCTGCACGCGCCCCACGGTGAGATCGGTGGGCAGCCGCATGGTGCCGACCGGTTGCGGCAGGTGGTCGGGCAGCATGGTCTTGGCATCGTGCAGCAACCAGGCGCCCGGGGTGAGTTCGGCGCTGGAGGCCTCGATGCGCTGCAGCTCGCGGTCGGTGCTGCTCAGGCGAAACACGCTCACATCGGTGCCGGTGAGCTTGCCGTGGCGCAGGCTGACGGAGCGGGCGTTGAGGATGGCAACGCCGTTGGGGACCAGCTCGCGGTCGGACTGGCGCAGCCAAAGCTGCCCGCCGGCCAGGGCAAGCGGGCCGCCCCCGCTCTTGAGGTAGGTGTTGTCCAGCGTTTCGGCGCGGGCGAGCATGGCGGAGGAAAGCGGGCTGATGATGGCGGTGGCCGCCACGCCAAGCAGCGCGGCGCAGGCGACGGGGGCGGATAGGAACTGCCAGGCGGAGATGCCGGCCGCGCGCGCCACGATCAGCTCGGAGGAGCGGGTAAGGCGCCAGAATGCCAGGATGCCGCCGAGCAGGACGGCGAAGGGCAGGATCTGCAGCATAATATAAGGCAGCCGCAACGCCGCAATCTGCAGCACCAGGCCGAACGTGGCGTCTGGCTTGGTGGCCGCGCGGCGCAGCAGCTCGATGAAGTCGAACAGCGAGACCAGGCCGGACAGGGCTGCGACCATCGCCAGCACCGCGGTGGAGAACTGCCGGGCGATGTACAGGGACAGCGTGGCGATGATCATGCAGGTTTGGCCGCCCGGAACCGGCCGCTCAAGCCGGATAGGTGCAGGCGGTCAGGCATGAACAGCAGCCAGGCGCAGGCGACGCCGGGCCCAACGGCGGCAATCCACACCAGCGGCATGAGCATGGTGGAGCGGGCGGCCAGGTTGGCCACGGCAAGCTGGATGGCAAGCAGGGACGTGACCGCGCCCGCGGCCAGCAGCGGGCGCAAGACGTTGCCGTGGCGGCGGAACGAGCCGGCCAAAACCGAGAACAGCGCCACCAAGGCGAACGAAACTGCGGTGAGCGGCGCCGAGACCCGGCGGTTCGCCTCCACATAGAACTTGCCGGCGTCGCGGGCCATCAGCGCGTTGGCCTCTGGGTGCAGCAGCTCGTGCATCGACATCTCGTTGACGTCGCGGTAGCGCACCTCGTCGTTCTTGCCGGTCTGCGTCAGATCAACGGTGTTTTGCGCAAAGGTGAGCACGTCCAAGCGGCCGTTATGGCTGTCCACCTCCTCGCGGGAGCCGTTTTCCAGCAGCACGGCCGGGCCGCCCGGGCCATCGACCAGCCGGCCGCGCTCGGCAAGGATGGTGGCGCGGGTGTTCTTCTCGCGGGTGTCCTCCACCAGGATGCCGCGCAAGGTGCCGTCCACGTCGCGGGACCGGACATAGACGGTCAGATCGTCCGAAACCTGGGTGAACACGCCCTCCTGCAGCAGGAAGGCGGCCAGCCGGTTGCGGATCTCGAACTGGTACTCGCGGAAGGCGCTGTAGCTGGCGGGCACGATCCAGAGGTTCACCGCGTAGCAGGCGAGCATGGCCATGGCGGCGACCCCGAGCGCCGGCCGCGCCAAGGCAAGCTGGGACATGCCGGCGGTGCGCATCACGGTGAGCTCGCGGTCTCCGGCGAGCCGGCCATAGACGAACTGGACCACGACAAAGGTGGTGATGGGCAGGATCACGGCGACAAAATCGGGGATCAGCAGCCCCGTGAGCTGCAGGAATACCAGCAAGGACAGGCCGCGGTTGACCACCAGCTCCACAAACCGCAGCGACTGGGTGAGCCAGATCAGCGCCACCAGGGCGCCGGTGGCGCCAATCAAGGCAACCAGGAGTTGACGGGCGATGTAGCGGTCGATGCGGTTGACGAGGGGGTGAGCCATGGGGCGCAGAGCGGTCCTAGCCGTTGATCGGCTACCTTTAGCGGCGGCGGGCGGGCGGTAAAAGCCAGCAACGCGCTCTGTTGCAATTGGAGCCGGGCGCGTGTGGTTTGCGCCGCGCCGGCGCGATTGCTGGGCTGCCGGCGCGATGATACCGTCCCCGGTAGTCCTTGGGCGGAGGCGCTGGGCGTGGTCGAGACGGCGGCAAGTCATTGACGGACGCGGTGTTGGGCGTGGACGTTGGCACCGGCAGCGCCCGGGCCGGCGTGTTCGACCTCGGCGGGCGCAGCCTCGGCCAGGCCACGCATCCAATCCGCACCTGGCGCCCCCGGGCGGACTTCGTGCAGCAATCGAGCGCCGACATCTGGGCCGCCGTGGGCACCGCCGTGCGGCAGGCCCTGCAGGCCGCCGGCGAGGGCGTGCGGGTGCGCGGCATCGGCTTCGACGCGACCTGCTCGCTGGTGGTGGTGGACGCGGCCGGCAACCCGGTTTCGGTGGACCCGGACGGGGCGCCGGAGCAGGACGTGATCGTGTGGATGGACCACCGGGCGCACGAGCAAGCGGAGCGGATCAACGCCACCCGGCATAAGGTGCTGGAGTACGTGGGCGGGCGGATTTCGCCGGAGATGGAAACGCCCAAGCTGCTCTGGTTGAGCGAAGCCATGCCGGCCGTCATGGCGCGTGCGGGCCAGTTCTTCGACCTGCCGGACTTCCTCACCTGGCGGGCAACCGGCGCCAACTCGCGCTCGTTGTGCTCGACCGTGTGCAAATGGACCTATCTCGGCCACGAGCAGCGCTGGGACGAGAGCTACTTCCGCCAGATCGGGCTGGGTGCGCTGGCCGATGAGAGGTTCGAGCGGATCGGGCGGGATGTGCGTCCGCTGGGCGGCTCGGTCGGCGGCGGGCTTTCGGAGGATGCCGCGGCGGCGTTCGGGCTGCCGGCGGGCACTCCGGTGGGAGTGTCGGCGATCGACGCCCATGCCGGCGGGCTGGGGGTGATCGGCGCATCGCTGGCTGGGGAGACACCGAGCGACCGCGACCTGCGGCAGCGCGTGGCGCTGGTGGGCGGCACATCGAGCTGCCACATGGCGGTGGTGGCGGACCCGGCGTTCGTGCCCGGCGTGTGGGGCCCGTATTTCTCGGCGATGATCCCAGGGCTGTGGCTGAGCGAGGGCGGCCAATCCGCCACCGGGGCGCTGATCGACCACATCGTGCAGACCCATGCCGCCTACCCTGCCCTGGCCAGGCTGGCCGAGCAGCACGGGCAAACGGTCTACCAGGTGCTGAACGACCGGCTGGCCGCGCTGCCGGCCCCGTTCCCGGCGGCGCTCACGCGCCACCTGCACGTGCTGCCGGACTTCATCGGCAACCGATCGCCGCGGGCAGATGCGGCGGCGCGCGGGAGCATCGTCGGCCTCGGGCTCTCGGCGACGCTGGACGACCTGGCCGTATTGTACCTCGCGACCATCCAGGGCATCGCCTATGGCACCCGGCACATCATCGAGGCGATGAACGCGAACGGCTACGCGATCAACACCATCATGGCATGCGGCGGCGGCACCAAGAACCCGGTGTTCCTGCGCGCCCATGCCGACGCCACGGGATGCCGCATCGTGCTGCCGCGGGAGCCCGAGGCGATTCTATTGGGCGCCTCCATGCTGGGGGCGGTGGCGGCGGAGGCCTATGGCGACCTGCGCGCGGCGATGGCAGGGATGAGCGGTGCCGGCGCCGTCATCGAGCCTGACCCGGCGGTGCAGGCCTACCACGACGCGAAATATGCGGTGTTCCAGCGGCTTTACGCCGACCAGCTTGCGTATCGCGAGACCATGCGGGGGTGATCGAGGCATGACGGACTGGCGCGAGAACGGCGTCCGGGTGATCCCGGGGGACAGCCTGGACACCAACACGGCGCAGACGCCGGGCATGAACCGGGCAGCGGCGATCAACTTCGCCCGGGTGGGGGCGCAGAAGATTTGGGCGGGCACGGTGCACATCCATCCTGATGCCAAGACCGGGGCGCACCACCATGGGGCGCTGGAAAGCGTGATCTACGTGCTGCGCGGCCGCGCGCGGATGCGCTGGGGCGAAGCGCTGGAATATACGGCGGAGGCCGGGCCCGGCGATTTCATCTTCATCCCGCCCTACGTGCCGCACCAGGAAATCAATGCCAGCCCGGATGAGGTGCTGGAATGCGTGCTGGTGCGCAGCGACAACGAGGCCGTGGTCGTCAACCTGAATATTGAGCCGGCCCCGAGTGCGGAGACGGTACGATGGATCGACCCCATCCATCGGCACTAGCGACAAGCGTCGCATCAAGGTCACTCTGAGGCCTCTCCCAAGGGGAGAGGGTTGGGTGAGGGGTCGACTAACTGGCGCAGATCGACTCAGCGTGCTCCTCACCCCGACCCACAAGGGGAGAGGGAGCTTCATGGAGCCGTTGGCGATAGTGGCAATTCCGGGGCCGGCGGTGCCTCCATCGCGCTGGCGCGGGCCGGGTCGGACGGCAGGGCGGCGGGATCGGACGTGTCGACCACCACGACCAGGTGGCCGGCCAAGGGGCTTGGGATCGCATCCTTTGGCAGCAGGGCGGCAAAACGGCGCTGGTTCTGCGCGGCCTCGCGCAGCTCGGCATCGATCAAGCCGTGCTGGTCGAGGAAGCTGTTGAACCTAGAGGGGATCCGGATGCAGCCCTCGGAATCGGCATGGCCCAAGCGCGGCTCCAGCACCACCGGGTCGGTGGCGTGCATTTCCAGCCGGACGGCCATCAGCGCGCCGGGGGTGCGCCAGTCATCGGTGGTCTGCCAGCCGAAATCCCATACCCGCATGCCGCGAGCGCCGTTGCCGAGGATGTGGTTCTCGTTGTAGGTGCCCTGGGCGCGGTAGCCGAGCACGGCGGTGCCGTTCTCAAACACGCCGACGGGAGTGCGGAAATGCTCCTTGCGGCCGGGCTTGCCCGTGCTCACCCGCACCTGGCCGGCAACCACCCAATCCTCCTCGCCGGGATAGACCACCACCGTCCATAGCCGCTGCACCGCGACAGCCCGGTCTACCACCAGCACCACCTGGGGCGTATCCATACTGACGGCCTGGCTGCCCAGCAGGGCGCGCGCGGCGGCCAGGGCCGCGTGGGTGAGCCGAGAACTGTCGGCAAGCAGCAGCCCGCCGAGGTCGCGGCGCATCTGTGCGGCCAATTCGTCCGCCTCGGGATGGGGTGGCAGGCTGGGGCGCAGCAGCGAAAACGAGACCACCGGGCTTACCGGCGCGCTGACGGCAGAGAGCTGAGCTGCGCCGGGATGCGACGACGCGGCGGGTTGCGCTCGAGCCATGCACGGCAGCCAGACCGTAGACGCGATGAAGAATGCGAGAAGGCAGCGCAACGGGAGACCCTGCAAGAACGGGCAGCCAGGTATTTGGCAGGCCGAGCATGCCACCAAGCAGGTTTGCAGAGCGTTAACCTGCTGTTGTCACCCGGTTATTATCGCGACTGTTGCCAACAAGACACTCGCGTGATGCAGGGTCGCCTCACTCCTTCGTAAACGAAGCAGCTTTGGCCGTGAGGGCCGCCGACAGGCGGCGCAATGCCTCGTGCAATGGGCCCGGCGGCACTCCTGGTATGGCCGCAGCGGACGGCGCCTCGACCTTGGGTGGCGGCGACACCGGGGGGCGAGCGGCGGCCGTATCTTGAGTAAAACGCAGCCGTTCCACCACGATGCGCCCAAGGTGGCCGTTGATGCGGGCGAGCAGTTCCGCCGCCATGTGCTGCAGCTCCATCGCCACGGGGCCGGCGCAAGCCACGGTAAGAGTGGTGCCGGACAGCCGGCGCGGCTCGGTGACAGCAGCCAGGGCGGGGCCGACAATGGCGGCCCAGTCGGTCATGAGCTGGGCGGCTGCCGGGGAGCGCCGCCGGAACGCCGGGCGCACCAGGGCGGGCAGCACGCTGCCAACAGCACGAGGCCCCCATAGGTGGCGCTTGTCGTCGTCACCCTGCACCGGCATATCGCCCCCGTGTCCTCCGCTTCATACCCTGATCCGCCTCCCGGCCCACGCCCTGCTGACTTGCTGCAATGGTACGACCGGTCCCGCCGCCGGCTGCCTTGGCGGGCCGAGCCCGGCGAGGCGGCTGATCCCTACCGGGTATGGGTGTCGGAGATCATGCTGCAGCAGACCACGGTGGCGGCGGTGATACCGTATTTCGAGCGGTTCCTGCAGCGCTTTCCAACCGTGGCAGCCTTGGCGGGGGCGCCGGAGGGGGATGTGCTGGCCACCTGGGCGGGGCTTGGCTACTACGCCCGCGCGCGCAACCTGCATGCCTGTGCCAAGCAGGTGGCGGCGGCGGGTTTTCCGCGCGAGATAGAGGGGCTGCGGGCGCTGCCCGGCATCGGCGCCTACACGGCGTCTGCGATTGCAGCAATCGCGTTCGGCGTGCCAACGGTGCCGATCGACGGCAACGTCGAGCGGGTGCTGGCCCGCCTGTTCGCCGTGACTACGCCGCTGCCGCTGGGCCGGCACATCATCGCCGCGGCGGCCGAGGCCCTGGGGCAGGACCCCGTGGCCTATGCCCGTCCTTCCGACTTTGCACAGGCGCTGTTCGACCTCGGTGCCACCATCTGCACGCCGGCCGCGCCCGCCTGCGCGCTCTGCCCGCTGATGCGCGAGTGCCGGGGGCGGCTGGGAGGGATTGCGGCGGAGCTGCCGCACAAGGCGGCCAAAAAGCCCCGCCCACGGCGCTTCGGCGCGCATTTCTGGCTGGAGGACGGCGCCGGGCACGTTCTGCTGCGGCGGCGGCCGCCGACCGGGCTGCTGGGCGGGATGACGGAGCTGCCGGGAACGCCGTGGCGGGCCGAGCCCTGGAGCGAAGCCGAGGCGATCGCCGCCGCGCCCATGCAAACCGGCTGGCGGCGGGCGGGGCAGGCCTTTCATGGGCTGACCCATTTCGAGTTGGCGCTGGACGTCTATGCCGCCCTCGTGCCGGCGATCCCGGCGGAGGTGGCCGGCAGCGGCTTTCTCCGTCCCGCCACCGCCCTGGCGGATGAGGCATTGCCGACGGTGATGCGCAAATGCGTGCGCGTGGCGCAGGAGCAAGCATGAACCGCCAGCCCGGATTGATCTTCGTCCTGCTCACGCTCGGCATCGACGCGCTCGGCTTCGGCATCGTGGTGCCGATCGTGCCGGAGCTGGTGCAAACGCTGAGCGGCGGCAACACTGGCCGGGCGGCCGAGTGGGTGGGAGCGCTGATCGCCACCTTCTCCGCCGCGCAGTTCCTCGCCGCCCCCGTGCTGGGCGGGCTGTCGGACCGGTTCGGGCGGCGCCCGGTGATCATCCTGTCGCTGCTCGGGGTGGCGGCGAACTACCTGCTGCTGGCCTGGGCGCCGTCGCTCGCGTGGCTGTTCCTGGGCCGCCTGCTGGCGGGGGCGACGGCGGCCAACTTCGCCACCGCCACCGCCTATGTCGCCGACATCACCCCGCCGGCCAAGCGCTCGCAGCGGTTCGGACTGGTGGGTGCCACGTTCGGCGCCGGCTTCGTGTTCGGCCCGGCGCTGGGCGGCGTGCTCGGCGGCTATGGGCTGCGGCTGCCGTTCCTGGTGGCGGCCCTACTGTCGTTCGCCAACGCCGCTTACGGCGCCCTGGTGATGCCCGAGAGCCTGCCGCCGGACAGGCGGCGGCCGTTTTCGTGGCGGCGCGCCAACCCGGTCGGCATGCTGCACACCCTCACCGCCGACCGCAGCGCTGGCTGGCTTTCCGCCGCCTGGGCACTGCTGTGGTTCGGGTTGGGGGCGCTGCAAAGCACATTCGTGC
>CAXTNN010000081.1:0-12890 GCA_964245545.1 uncultured Acetobacteraceae bacterium
CAGCCTGCAAGTGATGAACAGCGGCACGGCCAGCGGCACCCTGGTGCTCGGCAACGAGCTGGTGCTCGGCGGCACCGACCTCGCTGGCACCATCGACGGCCGGCAACTGGTTTGGCCCGGCGGGCGCGCGCTCAGCGACACGGTGGCATCCGGCGGCATCGAGGTGGCGGGCGCCGGCGGCATAGTATCCGCCTCGCTCGTCAGCGGCACCGTGTCGCTCAGCGGCGGCTCGGCCTTCGCCCTGCAAGTGGCAGCAGGCGGGAGCCTGCTGGTGTCCGGCGGCGGCGCGTCGGGCACGCTGGTGGCGGCGGGCGGCACCGTGGTGGTGAGCAGTGGCAGCACGGCGGGCACCGTCCTGTCGGCCAGCTCCGCCGGTCAAAGCGGGGCGGTGGAGGACGTGGGGGGGAGCGGGACCGCCACCGGCACCACGGTCGGCGCCGGAGCCCAGCAGTTCGTCTCGGGCGGCCTCACCACGGGGACGGTCGTGCATTCGGGCGGCGTGCAGAACGTGGTGGCAGGCGGCGCGCTGAATGACCTCATTTCGGCTGGCGGGACGGTCTATGACGGCGCGGTGCTCGGCTTCACCGAGACGTCGGGTGCGGCGATTATGGTCGCCGGCACGGTGTCAGGCGGCGGTACGATCGACCAGTATGGACCCGGCACGCTGACCTTGGCCGGGTCGCTGAGCACCTTTTCGGGCAGCCTGTCCATCTTTGCCGGCACGCTCGAGCTGACGAGCGCGGGCGCCGCCGGACGGGGGCCGATCAGCTTCGGCAGCGGCAGCCTCGGCACCTTGCTGGTCGATGGGGATGCGCCCGCCAACACCATCTCCGGCCTGGCCCCGGGGGACACGATCGACCTGGCCGGCCTGGCCTTGCCCGCGGCCGGGCTCACCGTTTCAGCCAATGGCAATACGGTTACCCTGCTGACCTCCAACGGCACCCCAGACACGTTTGCCGACGGCACGGTGGCGCGCCTGACCATCGATGGGGCGAGCGGATTGCTGCTGGGAGCAGAAAGCGATGGCGGCTCCGGCACCGCCATTGCGGCGCTGGCCAGCGTGACGGCGCCGGAGAATGGCGGCACCACATGGCAGGTCAACGCGCTCGAGAACGGCAACTGGGTCTACACCGAGCAGTTCGGCACCAGCGCGGTGTTTTCCGACGGCGGCCTCTACCAGTACCCAAGCGACAGCGGCAGCCTGGCTTCGCCGCCCAGCCCATTGCCTTCAGGCGCCATTGTGCAGTCAGGCCCGGGCACGCTCGTGCTGCCGGGATATGAAGCGTATAACCATTTCGGCGGCACGGTGGTTATCGCCGGCGGCGCCGTGGTCACCACGGCTCCGGCGGGCGCGGGCGTGAGTTCCTTCAGCTTCGCCTCCGGCACCACGGGCAGCCTGGTGCTGACGGCGGTGGAGGAGACGGACAGCTACATGGGCAACGGCTACGCCTACTCGCCCGGCAGCTTCAACCCGATCACCGCCATCGCTCCGGGCGACGTGGTGGATTTGGGGTTCCTTGCCTACACCAGCGGCTTGGCCGTGGCACCCACCAGCGCTGGCTCGACGGCGGTTGCCATCACCTCCAACGGCAAGCCGGTGGTGCTGCCGAGCACCAATCCGGTCACGCTCACCAGCGGGGTGACGCTCGCGCTGCCGATCACCAGCGCAGGCGCCTACACCTACCAATTGAGCGCCGATGGAGCGGGCGGCACCGACCTCACCGTCACCAGCTATAGCTCGGGCGGGCCGGTGACGGTTTCGAGCGGAAACCCGTCCTCGGGCGACCCCGGGCCGCCGTTCGGCAATGGCTCCGTCAGCAATGGCGGGGTGACGTATACCATCACCGACTACCAGAACGGCGACGTGGGTGCGAGTGAGACCTCCGGCACCGTGCTGAGCTTCACCAGCAGCGTGAGCAGCGGTGCGGCGTTGATCCAGTCCGGCCTGGGCACCCTGGCTTTGGGCAGCAGCGGCGGGGCGGGCGCGGGCGAGCTGGTGATCAGCGGCGGCACGCTGGAATTAGGCAACGCCTATGCGTCTGGCGCCACCCCGATCGTGTTTGCCGGGGGACAGTCCGGCACGCTCCTGGTGGATGCGCCGCCCCAGCAATCGACCGGCGACAACAACGCGCCCAGCAATGCCATCAGCGGTTTCGCCGTTGGCGACCAGATCTTGCTGTCGCCCTACCTGGGCAGCGGGGGAACGCTCGGCCTGACCGTCTCGGGCAACATCGTCACGCTCACGGAAAACGGGGCGCCGATCCAGGAAACGGCCGGCTCTTTCTCGTCATCCAGTGACGGCGTCTACAGTCTCGATATCGTCGGCGCCAGCGGATTGTCGTTCAGCCTGGGCACAGTCGCCGGCACCGGCGGCAACCAGCTCGACCTCTCGGTCGCGTGCTACTGCGCGGGAACGCGGATCATGACCGAGGGGGGCGAACGCGCGGTGGAAACGCTTGCCATCGGCGACCGTGTCATCACCGCCGCAGGCGAGCGCCGGCCGATCCGCTGGGTCGGGCGCCGCAGCTATGCCGGGCGGATGCTCGCTGCCCGGCGCGAGTTGTTTCCCGTGCTCATTCACGCTGGCGCCTTAGGCGGCGCCTTGCCCCAGCGCGGCCTGCGCGTGTCGCCGGAACACGCCATGCTGCTGGATGGCTTCCTGGTGTCTGCCCGGCTGCTGCTCAATGGCACCACAATCGTCCGCGACCATCCCGGCGCCCGGGTCGACTACGTGCATCTGGAGCTTGAAAGCCACGACGTGATTTTGGCCGAGGGCGCGGCCAGCGAAACCTTTGTGGACGACGACAGCCGGCAGGCGTTCCACAACGCCGCCGACTACGCCGTGCTTTACCCGGGAGCGGTTTGCCGGCCTGCTCAGCGTTGCGCCCCGAGGCTGGAGAGCGGATACGCGCTGGAGGCGATTAGACGCCGGCTTGCATCATTTGCCAGCCAGGCTGCCAGCGGCTGAGAGGGCGCGAACCGGGCTATTGGAACGCCCATCGCAAGGTCCGCGCGATGCCAAGAGTGCCGGCGCGGACAACCGGAATGCCGAGCAGCGGGTTGGACAGGCCATGCATGCGCTGCGCCCAAGCGGGCAGCAGGTCCACGCCCGCCTGCATGGTGAGCGCCTGCAGCGGCTGCGCCATTTTGCTCGGTGCGGGCTGGCTGAGGACGAAACGCGCGACTTCACGGGTGCGGGCGTCGCTGCGCAGATGCGGCTGCATGCGGCGCATCAGCTCACGCGCTTCGGCCCGGCTGCGCGGGATCGGGTCGGCGCCCAGCGCCTCGGCCACGCGCGCCATCTCGGCAAAATATCGGTCTTGGTCAGAGCCCGGCATGCGCGGCTCGGCATAGCGGATCCAGCCGTGGAGGAAGCTGGTCGCCTCCGTCACGTGCACCCAGGCCAGCAACGCCGGGTCATTGGCGGCGTAGGGAGTGCCGTCGGGCAGTGTTCCACGCACCTGGTCGTGAATGCGGCGCACCCGGGCGATTACCGCCTCGGCGTCGGTGCGGCTGCCATAGGTGGTCAGCGCGATGAAGCGGGCGGTGCGGCGCAGCCGGCCGTGCATGTCGGCGCGGAAGTTCGAATGGTCCCACACGCCGGCAAGCACGGCGGGGTGCAACATTTGCAGCAATAGGCCTGCGACACCGCCCACCATCATAGAGGTGACGTCGCCATGGACGCGCCAAGCCACCGCGCGGGGCCCGAACAGCCCGTCCGTCCGCCGCGCTACCGGCTTTTCGCCGCGGCTCTGGTCGTTGAACAAAGCCCGCACCTGGGTGGTGATGCTGTCCTTGATCGGCTGGGCGAGGCCGGTGGGGGGCAGTGGCAAAGCACTGACTTCGGGACGGTACGGCATCAGCGGACGGGGCGTGAGAGAAATCTGTTCATGCGCCATAGATAGGGTTGGCCGGAGGCGCGCGAAGTCCCTGAGCGTTACCCGAAGAGTTTACCGAGCCGAGGGGAACGACGCCGCTAACTGCCCTCGTGCGAAAGCGATAGGGTCGGGGACGATGCCGCAACCGTAACGGCTCGGCGGCGTTGCGATGGTATACGTCTCAACTTCGAGGAGTTATCCCAATGAAGCTTGCTTTGATCTGCGCCACCGCCCTGCCGATGCTGGCGTGGGGACTTGCCCCGACTGCCGCGCTGGCTGCCAATGCCAAGCATCCCTACGCCAACGTCCACAAGGCGACCGACAAGGGCAACGACACCGGAGACGCTGCTGTTGCCAAGCTGAACCAACAGCAGCTCGACCAAATCAAGTCCGGCCAAAAGTAGGGCCGCCACGATGGCTCCGCCTCGATTGAGCGAGGCGGAGCTGGCGTCCCTCGCCAGCACGCTGCCGCTCTGGACCGCCACCACGGAGTCCCTTGCGCGCGATTTCAAGTTCACGGACTTCAGCGCGGCCTGGGGTTTCATGGCCCGCGTGGCGCTGCTGGCGGAGCAGCAGGACCATCACCCGGATTGGTCCAACGTCTACAACCGGGTCCAAATCACCCTCAGCACGCACGAGTCCGGCGGCGTCACCGCCCGCGACGTCAGGCTTGCGCGCGCCATCGACGCGCTATGCGCTACATGACGATGCTGCGATAGCGCTGCCATCCCGACGCCCGCAACTGGCAGGCCAGACAGGTGGCGCTATCCTGCCCGCCGCTGAACAGGAGCAGTGCGTCGCCGGCGACGGCAGCGGGGCTGGTCCTGACGGACCTCCATCCTCACTCGACGAAGATGATCCGCGCCGTTTGCGGCCCGGGAATCTTCAACAGCGCCACCGTTTGCACGATGCCTAGCTGGCTTGCCTGGTCCGCCTTGAAGATCACCTCGCCGCGCCGGAATGAGGCGATTTGGTCGGAGGTGAGGCTGGTCCGGTCGCGGTAGATCTGCTCTGCAGCGTCAACCACGGCTTCCACCTGGTCGCCTTGCTCCTGGATCTGTTGCTGAGTTAGCGGCCCGAGCAGCGTGGTTTGCGTTGGATGGAATACGAAGCGGGCGGTGGGATCGGCCGAGCGGGCCTCGCCGGCCAGGAACAGCACCATGGCCGATGACGCCACCAAGCCTTGCGCGTGAGTCGAGAACTCGACCGGCAGCGAGCGGATGAAGCTGTAGGTGACCAAGGTCTCCAGCACCTGCCCGCCAAGCGAGTTGATGACCAGCACGATCTGGGTAACGCCCGCTTCCACCAGGTTGGCCAATTGGTGCCGCAACGCCCGCATCGAATTGAGGTCGATCGCGAGGTCGAACATCACGTAGTAGATTTTGGTCTTGTCGATGGCGGTAACGGGCGGCGTAGGCGGGCGAGGCGCGCTAGGGATGGGCGCGGGAAGCGCCAATTGCGGCGGTGCGGGGGTGGCGATGGGCGGCGGCACCTGGGCCCGGACGGCCACCGCAGGCACCATGCCCGCCAAAGTCAGCAACGCGCCGCGCCGCCCCATGCCGCTGGACCGTGTCATTCCCACCCCTTCAGACTGCCTCGCCAAACTGGGCCGCGTGCAACCGGTGATACACGCCGCCGGCCGCCAGCAGGTCCCCGTGTGCGCCCTGCTCCACCACGCCGGCCGCGTCCACCACCACAATGCGGTCGGCGTTGCGGATGGTGGCGAGGCGGTGCGCGATCACCAGCGTGGTGCGACCCACCGCCAGCGCGGCCAGCGCCTTCTGCACCGCCCGCTCCGTTTCCGTGTCGAGCGCGCTGGTGGCTTCGTCCAGGATGAGGATGGGCGGGTTCTTGAGGAACATGCGGGCGATCGCCAGCCGCTGCTTCTGGCCGCCTGATAGCTTCACCCCGCGCTCGCCGATCACCGTATCGAGCCCGTTTGGCAGCGTGGCGATCATGGGTTGGAGTTGCGCGCGCTGGGCGGCGTCGACGATGTCCGCCTCGCTTGCGTCCAGCCGGCCATAGGCGATGTTCTCCCGCACCGTGCCGCCGAACAGGAATACGTCCTGCTGCACGATGCCGATTTGCCGGCGCAGCGAGGCCAGCGTTATCGCACGGATGTCCACGCCGTCGATGGTGATGCGGCCGCCTGAGACCTCATAAAACCGCGGCAGCAGCGAGCACAGCGTGGTTTTGCCGGCGCCGGACGGGCCGACGAAGGCCACCGTCTCCCCGGGGGCGATGCGCAGGTCGACATGGCGCAGCACCATCCGGCCATCGCCGTAGCCGAACTGCACGCCCTCGTAGCTGATGTCCCCGCGCAGCCGCCCCGCCGGGCGGGCGCCGGGCTGGTCGACGATGTCGGGCTCGGTGTCGATCAGCTCGCAGTAGCGGCGGAACCCGGCGATGCCCTTCGGGTAGGTTTCGAGCACGCCGTTGATTTTGTCGACCGGGCGCAGGAACACGCCCACGAGCAGCAGGAAGGAGATGAACCCGCCCTCGGAGAGCTGCCCGTGCAGCACGAACCAGGTGCCGGCGACCATCACTACCATCTGCGTCAGCCGCATGCCCAAGTAAGTGATGGAGGTGGAGGCGGCCATCAGCCGGTAGGCCTGCAGCTTGGTGCGGCGATATTGCGCGTTGTCGGCGGCGAACAGGCGGCGCTCGTGCTCCTCATTGGCGAACGCCTGCACCACCCGCATGCCGCCGACATTCTGCTCTACCCGGGCGTTGAACGCCCCCACCTGGCGGAACAAGGTGCGGAAGTTCTGCGTCATCCGGTTGCCGTAACGGGTGGACACCACGGTCACGACGGGGGTGATCACCGCCGTGAGCAGCGCCAGCTTCACGTTGATGAGGAACATCAGGGCGAAGGCGCCGGCAAAGGTCATCAGCGCGATGAACAGGTCTTCCGGGCCGTGATGCGCTACCTCCCCGACATCCTCCAAGTCCTTGGTGACATGGGTGATCAGGTTGCCGGTCTTGCTGTTGTCGTAGAACGAAAACGAAAGCTTCTGCAGGTGGTCGAAGGCCCGGCGCCGCATCTCCGTCTCGATGTTGATGCCCAGTTGGTGGCCCCAGTAGGTCACCACCGCCATCAGCCCCGTGTTGAGCAGGTAGACCGCCAGCAGGGCCGCCGACGCCACCAGGATGATGCCCCAATCATGGCTCGGCAGCAGCCGGTCGATGAAGCTGCGCATCGCCATGGGGAAGCCGAGCTCGAGCAGGCCGGCGACCACGGCGCAGCCGAAATCGAGCGCGAACAGGTGGCGATAGGGCCGGTAGTAGGCGAAGAAACGGCGGAGCATCGGCCAGACATAGCGCCCCGGGGACGGCGCTGTCGATTTGTTGCTATGCACCATGCGCAGCCGAGCCAAGCGCTTGCAGGCGCAGAAACATCTTTGGTGACGTCTCACGCTGCATTAACTGCTTTTCAACCAAACAAGCGTTTGGTTGGAGAATGCTGGTGCCGTTGGACGTCGCACGATCGGATCGCCGGGCTGAGATCCTGGAGAAAGCCGCCCACTTGTTCGGCACCAAGGGGTATGGCCATACCTCGATGCGCGACATTGCGGGTGTGGCGGGCATCCTGCCTGGCTCGCTGTATCACCATTTCACCTCCAAAGAGGCCCTGGTCGCGGCCATCCATGAGGCCGCGGTGGACCAGTCCGTCGCCGTGGTGCAGGCCGCCGTGGCCCGGCATTCCGACCCTTGGGACCGGCTGCAGGCGGCTGCGGAGGCGCATCTCAGCCTGCTGGTGCACGGCGGCGCGCTTGCCGCCGTGGTGGCGCGCGGGCCTGATGGCAGCGGCGCCGTGCGCTCCGAACTGGTCCGCCATCGGGACCGCTACGAGGCTTTGTTCCGTGATCTGGTGGCTGCCGTCACCCTGCCGCCCGGCGTGGCGCCGGGTCCGTTCCGGCTGGCGCTGCTCGGGGCGATGAACTGGGCGCTGACCTGGTATCGCCCGGAGGGAGACCCGCCTGAGGTCGTGGCGCGCGACCTGTTTGCCATCTTCCGCGCCAGCCATCCGGCTTCTTTTAACGAGAGATCATCTTAATGCTGTATCAGATGTACGAGTGGCAGCGCATGGCGATGCAACCGATGCGGGCCATGGTTTCGAGCGCGCTCTCAATCATGGACATGCCGGACAACCCGATGCGCGAAACACCGTTCGGCCGGGTGACCGCTGCGGCGCTCGACACGTTCGAGCACACCACCCGCACCTTCCTCAAGCCGAGCTTCGGGCATCATACGACCACGATCGACGGCCAGGAAGTCGCCGTTACCGAGGAGGTGGCGCTGCGGCTGCCCTGGTGCGATCTGCTGCATTTCCGCCGCGCCGCCGAGCGCACGAACGACCCGGTGCTGCTGATCGTGGCGCCAATGTCCGGCCATTTCGCCACCCTGCTGCGCGGCACGGTGCAGGCCTTCCTGCCTGACCACGAGGTCTACATCACCGACTGGCAGGATGCGAAGCAGATGCCGCTTTCGGCGCCCGCGTTCGATCTGGACGACTACATCGACTATGTCGAGCAGTTCTGCCGCCATCTGGGCCCGCAAACCCATGTGCTGGCGGTGTGCCAGCCGGCGGTGCCGGTGCTGGCCACCACGGCGCTGATGAATGCGGACACGAACGCCCCCGCCCCACGCTCGATCACGCTGATCGGCGGCCCGATCGACACGCGCGAGGCGCCGACCGAAGTCAACCTGTTCGCCAAGAAGCACGACCTGCACTGGTTCAAGACCAACGTCATCCACACCGTGCCCTTCGGCGAGGTGGGCTTCATGCGGCCGGTTTATCCCGGCTTCCTGCAGCTTGCCGGGTTCATGGCGATGAACATCGGCCGCCACATGCAGGCGCATTGGCAGATGTTTGCCCACCTGGTGGATGGGGACGGCGAGCCGCTGGCGGCCAAGCGCGCCTTCTACGACGAATACCGCTCGGTGATGGATCTGTCGGCCGAGTTCTACCTGCAGACCATCGAAGCAGTGTTCAAGGAGCACCTGCTGCCGCGCGGGCTCCTGGTCTCGCGGGACCGGCAGGTTGACCCGGCCGCCATCACCCGCACCGCCATCATGACGGTGGAGGGCGAGCGCGACGACATCTCCGGCCTCGGGCAGACTCGCGTCACCCATGGGCTGACGCCTCACTTGGCGGACGATAAGCACGAGCACTTGGAGCAGGCGGGAGTGGGGCATTATGGCCTGTTCAATGGCGCGCGCTTCCGCAAGGAGATTGCGCCACGGATTAAGGCGTTCATCGCCCGCCATAATTGAGCCGGAATGGTATCGCAACGTAAGGCGCACGAAATTGCATCCGTTCAGTGAACGCAGGGGCGACACGCAACGTTGATCCCGGCGAAGGGCTTGAAAGGGGCTTGTTAATGATACGGTTTACCGGTGTTGCAGCCCTCGTGGCGGCCACGTGGTTGGGCTTGTCCGGGCAGGCGGTTGCTCTTGGCTGCGACACAAAGCTTCCTGCGCCTGGACACACGACGGGAAACATCGGCTACACCGATGTTCCGACCACGCCTTGCCCGGTGGGCCACTATGCGGCACTGCAAAAGAAGCGTAACGGCTCGCCGCTGTTTGCGCAGCCTCATGGCACGCCCGCACCGGCCGCCGACGACCCGCTGAACAACCCGCCTACCAATGGAGTCACTCGATGAAGTCCGTTATCGCCGTTGCCGCCGTGCTTGCCATCGGTCTTGCTGCGCCCAAGGCCCACGCTATCGGCTGCTTGTCGGGCGGGGCTGTGGGTGGCGTCGCGGGTCACATGGCCGGCCATCACGCCGTGCTTGGCGCGGCCGCTGGCTGCGCCGTTGGCCACCATGAAGCCGTAAAGCGGCGGCGCGCGGCAGCGGCTGCCCAGCAAGTGCAACAGGAACAGCGTTAGCCCGTCCTTCTAGCGCCTGAGATGCGGCAGGTTCCGACTGAACCATTAGGTTGGTGTTGGATCCTCCTCTTGGGCGGCGGCGCGCAGCCGGTGGTAGGAACGCAGGCTAAGCGGCAGCATAGCCAGGTAGATCAGCCCCGCTGCCGCCAACGCAGCCCAAGGATCAGCCAGTAGCACGGCCGCGAACGTTCCCGTGCCGAGCAGCAGCGGCAGAACATACTGCGCCGGCACCTTGAAGTTCTTGAAGCTCCAAACCGGCAAGGTCGAGACCAGCAGCGTTGCCGTGCCCACCAGCACCAGGGCGCAGAATAATGGGTAATGCACGGCGGTGTAGAGCCAGGGCAGGCCCCAACTGCGCGCCTCTAGGCCGGCAAAGAGCGGAAACAACGCCAGGCCCGCCCCAGCCGGCGCAGGGACGCCGGTGAAGAACGACTGGGCGAAGGCAGGAGCGGGCGAGGCGTCAATCATGGCATTGAACCGGGCCAGGCGCAGCGCCATGCACACGGCGAAGATCAGGCAGGGCGCGAAGCCATAGCCGCCGGCCACACGCAACGACCACAAATAAAGGATGAACGCGGGAGCGACGCCGAAGCACAGGAAATCGGCCAGGCTGTCGAACTCGGCGCCAAAGCGGGAGGTGGCTTTCAGCAGCCGCGCCAGCCGCCCGTCCACCCCATCGATGCAGCCTGCGACCACCAGCGCCACGGCGGAGCTGCCCCAGCGGCCATCGAGGGCGAAGCGCATCGAGGTAAGCCCGGCGCAGAGACCGAGTAGCGTCATCAGGTTGGGCACCATGCGGTTGAACGACGGGCCCTTGTAGCGCGGCCGCCGCCGCACCCGCCGGCGCCGCCGTGTGAGCGGCAGTTCACTCATGCTGCCGGCTCCGCGGCCTCCTCGTCCAGCTCGGCGCCCCACATCTTCTCGAGCGCGTAGAGGTCCCGCGCTTCGGGCTTGAACAGATGGACCACGATGTCACCCGCGTCGATCAGCACCCAGTCGGACCCGCCGGCGCCCTCTACCGGAACGCGGCCGACGCCGGCGTCGCGCAGCTTTTCCTGCAGGTGGGTGGCCATGGCGCTGATCTGGCGGTCGGCCAGGCCGGTGGCGATTACCATGCGCTCGGTGAAGGAGGCGCGCCCGGCCAGGTCGAGCACGGTCACGTTCTCGGCCTTGTCGTCCTCCAGGCTGGTCACGATCAGGGATTGCATGCGGTCGAGCACGGACGGCTCGGGCGCCGTCTTCTCGGCCAGCTTGCGCGCGCGCGGCCCGGCGGCCACGGCTTTCTTGCGCGGCGTCCCCAGCGCCTTGGCTGCTTCCTTCAGGCCGGGCTTGGGCTGCGGCGGCTTGCGCTTGGCCGAGGGCTTGGCACCCGGCTCGGTGCTTGGAGGCTTTCTGGCTATCGGTCTGCTCCCGTCTTCGCAGGCAAGTCTGGTGCGCCGGCCGAGTATGCCGCGCGTAAGGCTGTGGCGGAAATGCCATTCTGCCGCACCGGCAGAAACGTCCAGCCTGGCGCTGGCATGGTGGCCAAAATCGGCCCCGTGCGCGGCGGGTGGAAGGCGCGGCGCAGTCGATGCGCCGCCTGCCCCGCCAGGGCGCGGTGGTTATACTGCGGGCGAGGTGCCACGGCAAAGGGCATTGCCTGCCCCACGCCCAGCCAGTGCCTCCAGCGCGGCCGCTCGGCCAGGATGTCGGCCCCCCTCAGCCAGACGAACTGAACGCGGGGAAACAGCCGCCGCAGGGCGAGCAGGGTGTCGGCGGTGTAGCGGGTGCCCAGGCGCTGCTCGATGGCCGTGGCCACAATCCGGCGCCCGGCGGCAATGCTCTGCGCGGAGGCGAGCCGCTCCACCAGCGGCGCCATTCCGTCCTGCCGCTTCAGCGGGTTGCCCGGCGAGACCAGCAGCCACACCTGGTCCAGCCGCAACCGGCGCAATGCCAGGGCGGCCACGTGCTTGTGCCCGGGATGCGCCGGGTTGAACGAGCCACCCAGCAATCCCACCCGAAGCCGTGCGCGATGGCCAAACCGCGGAACCGGGTCTACCAGAATGCCGGGTTCGCGATCATGGACGGGTGTGGCCCTGCCCGGTGACGAGGTAGCGGAAGCTGGTGAGCTGCTCCAGCCCGATCGGCCCGCGCGCGTGGATGCGCCCGGTGGCAATGCCGATTTCGGCGCCAAAGCCAAACTCGCCGCCGTCGCAGAACTGGGTGGAGGCGTTCCACATCGCCACCGCCGAGGCCACGCCGGCCAGGAAGTGCTGGGCGGCGGCAGCGTCCTCCGTCACGATCGCGTCGGTGTGCTCGCTGCCATGGCGGGCAATATGGGCCAGCGCGCCGCCGACGCCGTCCACCACGGCCACGCTGAGCACGGCATCCAGCCACTCCGTGTCAAAATCGTCCGGCTCGGCTGGCGGTAGATCGGGCAGGATGGCGCGGGCGCGGGCATCGGCGCGGATCTGGCAGCCACCTGCCGTCACCGCCTCGATCAAGCGCGGCAGCAACCGGCCAGCAGCGGCTGCGTCCACCAGCAGCGTCTCGGCGGCGCCGCACACGCCGGTGCGCCGCAGCTTGCTGTTCACCAGCAGGGAGCACGCCATCGCCGGGTCAGCCGCTTCGTGGACGAACAGGTGGTTGATCCCCTCGGCATGCGCCAGCACCGGCACGCGGGCGTCCCGCTGCACCCGCTCCACCAGCGACTTGCCGCCGCGGGGAATGATGAGGTCCAGCAGCCCCGACCCGGCGAGCATGGCGGCGACATGGGCGCGGTCGGCATCCGGCGCGATCTGCACGGCGGCGGCGGGCAACCCGGCCTGATCCAGCCCCGCCACCATCGCCTGGTGGATGGCGCGGGCGCTGTGCAGGCTTTCGGACCCGCCGCGCAGCAGCACCGCATTGCCGGATTTTAGGCACAGGCCCGCCGCATCCGCGCCGACATTGGGACGGCTCTCATAGATCATCCCGATCACCCCGATCGGCTGCGGAACCCGGCGGATGCGCAGGCCGTTCGGCTGCGTCCACTCTGCCAGGGTGCGGCCGAGCGGGTCGGGCAGGCCGGCGATGGCCTCGAGCCCGGCGGCCATCGCCTCCACGAACGCGACCCCGAACGGCTCCTCGACCCCCGG
>CAXTNN010000082.1:0-12821 GCA_964245545.1 uncultured Acetobacteraceae bacterium
GCGCGTGGCCGTGCTCGCGGGGGGGTGCAGCGGCTTCCAATACAAGTTTGAGCTGGACGAGGCCGTGCAGCCGGATGACCTGGTGGTGGAGACCGGCGCCGCCCGCGTGGTGGTGGACCGGGTGAGCCTGGACCTGCTGTCCGGCGCCCAGCTCGACTACACGGACGAGCTGATGGGCAGCCACTTCACCGTGCGCAACCCGAATGCCACCAGCGCCTGCGGCTGCGGCACCAGCTTCTCGGTCGATTGATAAGACGGCTTGGGTCGTGAGCACCATTATCGTCGAAGTCTATGAAGCGTTCCTCTCCGCCGGAGCGCCCGAAGAGAAAGCCAAGGCTGCCTCCAAGGCGCTTGCTGAGCACGAAAACCGCTTCACCAAGATTGAGGCCGATCTGCTCGTCTTGAAGTGGATGGTCGGTGCTTCCATGGCAGGGATCGTCTCTCTCGTCATCAAAGCCTTCCTGTGACGCTCACTCGTACCCCGTGAAGCTCGCCACCTGGAACGTCAACTCCATCCGCATCCGCGAGCCGCATGTCTGCCGCTGGCTGGGGCGCGCCGAGCCCGACGTGCTGCTGCTGCAGGAGATCAAGTGCGAGCAGCCAGCCTTTCCCGCCGCCGCGTTCGAGGCGCTGGGCTACCACTCCGTGGTCGCGGGGCAAAAATCCTACAACGGGGTGGCCATCCTCAGCCGGCTGCCGGTGGAGGTGCAGCATCGCGCCCTGCCTGGCCTGCCGGAAGATGACGTCCAGGCGCGCTACCTGGAAGTGTCGGTGGGCGGACTGGTGGTGGGCAACCTCTATTTGCCCAACGGCAACTCCGGCGGTGAAGCCGGCTATGCCTACAAGCTCGCCTGGATGGAGCGGCTAGCCGACCGCGCCGACGACCTGCTCGCTGCCGACACCCCGTTCGTGCTGGCCGGCGACTACAATGTCTGCCCCGCCGATGTGGACTACGCCCCCGGCACCCTGCCCGCGAACGACGCGCTGGTCCGTCCCGAGACCCGGGCGCGATTCCGCCGCATGCTATGGGCCGGGCTGACGGACGCGGTGCGCATCACCACCCCGGCTGGGCCCATCTACACTTTCTGGGACTATCAGGCGGGCGCCTGGCAGCGGGACCGGGGCTTGCGCATCGACCATGCCCTGCTTTCCCCCGCGCTGGCGGACCGTTTGGTGTCGGCCGTGCCGGATAAGCAGGCGCGCGGGGAGGACCAGCCTTCCGACCACGTCCCCGTGCTGGTCACGCTCGAAGAGTAGCCGCGGTGCGGT
Organism: uncultured Acetobacteraceae bacterium; assembly: GCA_964245545.1. Classification (GTDB taxonomy): domain Bacteria; phylum Pseudomonadota; class Alphaproteobacteria; order Acetobacterales; family Acetobacteraceae; genus LMUY01. The sequence continues at coordinate 1,270 of CAXTNN010000082.1, forward strand.
GGTGCCTTGCCCTGCTGGCGCTGCCTTGGCTGCTGGCTGCCGCTCCGGCGCCGCCGGCTGAGACTTGGCTCAGCAGCCAGTCTGCCCAGTGCACCGCCGCCATTGCCGCAGCCGAGACCAAATACGCCCTGCCGCCCCACCTGCTCGGCAGCATCGCCAAGGTGGAGAGCGGGCGGCCGGTTACGGGGTGGGCAGACATCCGCGCCTGGCCCTGGACCATCGACGCCGACGGGCAGGGCCTGTTCCTGGACAGCCGCGCCGCCGCCGTCGCCTGGGTGCAGGGCGCACAGGCCCGCGGCGCCCACTTCATCGACGTCGGCTGCATGCAGGTGGACCTGGAAATCCATCCCGGCGCGTTCCGCTCCCTCGACGAGGCGTTCGACCCGGCGGCCAACACCGATTACGCCGCCCGCTACCTGCGGGACCTGCAGGTGGAAGCGCATGGCGACTGGAACGTCGCCGTCGGGCTCTACCACTCCCACACTCCTGACCTCGCCGACGACTACCGCAACCGCGTGGCCGCCGTGGGCGCCGGCATCCTGACCGGGATCGGCGGCCCCGAGCCGCTGTTCCAACGCGCGATCCGGCAGGGCACCCTGCGCCTGGCGCTGGCCGGGGGCGGCATCCTGCGGGTGAACATCAACCGCCAACCCCGCCGCCGGCCGCAGCACGCGCCATCACGCTGCCGCATGGCGGCGGTGCTGAACCCGTTGCTGGTAAGGGGCATCAGCGGCTGTTCGGCACATGGCTAAGACGCGTCATGGAACGGTCATGGTACCGGTCGTACACCTGAAACACACCCGTCCCAAACAGCCCCCATGCCGCATCCACGCCGTCCAATCTCCCAATTTCATCGGCGGGAGAAGGCCTGCCTATCTCCCTCTCCCGCTGGCGGGCAGGGCAGTCGCCGATGGACATAACGGCCGCAGAAGCCCTCTCCCGCTGGCGGGAGAGGGTTGGGTGAGGGTGGCCGGCGGAACGAAATCTATGCGTTCTGCAGTGTAATGTCGGTGGCAGCACCCTCACCCCGGCCCTCTCCCGCAAGCGGGAGAGGGAGCGCTAAGCCATATGCGATAGCTCTGCGCTGGCGGGAGAGGGCGGGGTGAGGGTGGTCCAAGGCGGCCATCAAACCCGCACCGCCCTCATCCTGCTGCTGCCCTCCCTGCTGCTGCTCGCGGCCTTCACCTATTGGCCGCTGCTCGAAGTCACCTGGCGCTCGCTCGACCAGGGGCGGCCGGGGCAGGCGCAGCAGTTCGGCGCCGGCAACTACCTGCGCATGTTCGCCGACCCGCATTTCGCCCACGCCGCCCGCAACAATGCGCTGTATGCCGCCGGCACCGCCCTGCCCTCCGTGCTGCTGGCGCTGCTGTTCGCGCTGGCGCTGCAGGCGGGCACCCGGCTCGACCAAGCATTGCGCACCCTGGTCGTGTTGCCGCTGCTCATCCCGCTGGTCGCGGCGGCGGCGCTGTTCAGCTTCATCCTGCTGCCCGGTACGGGGCTGCTCGACTTCTACCTGGGCAAGCTTGGTTGGGGCGCCACCAATTGGCTGGGTGATCCTTCGCTTGCCCTCCTTGCTATTATTGCGATAACGATTTGGAAAAACACCGGCTACTACATGCTGTTCTTCCTGGCCGGGCTCGCGGCGGTGCCGGGTGACTTGCTGGATGCGGCGCGGGTGGACGGCGCGCGGGCCTGGGCGCGGCTGCGTTTCATCACCCTGCCCCTGCTCGGCCCCACCTTCGGCTTCGTTGTGCCGGTCGCCCTGCTGAATGCGCTGACGCAGGTGGACCATGTGGTGGTCATGACGCAGGGCGGCCCATCCGACGCCACCAACCTGCTGCTGTACTACATCTACCAGCAGGCCGAGCAGAACTTCGACCCGGGGGTGGCTGCGGCCGCAACCGTGGTGAGCGTGGCGGCGCTGCTGGCGCTGGCGCTGCTCTCGCTGCGCACCGCCGAGCGCTTTGGCCATTATGCGAGTTGAGCGCCTGGCGGCCGCACCCGCCGCCCTGCTCTGGTCGGTGCCGTTCGCTTGGATGGTGGTGGCCAGCGCGCGGCCGGGCTATCCGGCCGACATCGCCTCGCTGTGGCCGCCGGGTCCGTTCGGTGCCGGCAATATCATCGAGGCATGGGGCGATGGCACCTTCCCGCTTTGGTACCTCAACACGGTTTTCCTGTGCGGGGGTATCCTGCTGGTGCAGCTCGTGACCGTGTCCTTGGCCGGCTATGCCTTCGCGCGGCTGCGCTTTCCCGGGCAGCGGGTGGTGTTCGCCGCCTTCCTGCTGCAATTGCTGCTGGTGCCGTCGCTGCTCATCGTGCCGAACCTGCAAACCCTGTCAGCGGTCGGGCTGTACGACACGCTGCCCGGCGTCGCCGCGCCCTATCTCGCCTCGGCCTTCGGCGTGTTCCTGATGCGGCAGACCTTCCGCGCCATCCCGCCCGACTACGAGGAAGCGGCACTGCTGGACGGCGCCTCGCGGCTGCAGATCATCCGGCTGGTGTTGATCCCGCTGGCCCGGCCTGGGCTCGCGGCCTTCGCCGTCGTTTCCGTCACATCGCACTGGAACGAGTTCCTGTGGCCGCTGATGGTGATTTCCTCGCCAGCCCACCAGGTGCTGACGGTGGGGCTCGCCTCCTTCACCGCGAGCTCGGAAGCGGGCGGCTCCTGGGGCGTGCTGGCGGCTGGCACGCTGCTGGTGGCAGGCCCGCTGCTGCTGGGTTTCCTGGTGTTCCAGCGCTCGTTCACCCGTTCCTTCGTGTTCACCGGCATTAAGTAGGAGCATCTCCCATGCGTTCGACCGTCTGTGCCGCCGCATTCGCCGGGCTGTTGCTCAGCCCCGGCCTCGCGCGCGCGGCAACCGAAATCGACTTCTTCTTCCCGGTGCCGGTGCAGGGCCGCCTGTCCAATGAGATGCAGCGCTTGGTGAGCGAGTTCAACGCGCGCCACCCGGACATCCACGTCACCCCCGCCTACACCGGCAGCTATGACGACACCAACCTCAAGACCCACGCCGCGATCCAGGCCGGGCACTCGCCGGCCGTGGTGCTGATGAGCGCCAACTTCGTGCGCGAATACGTCATCACCGGCGATGCGGTGCCGCTCGACCCGTTCATCAGCGCCGACGGCCAGTCCGACGCGCAGTATATGGACAAGTTCTGGCCGGCCTTGCGCATCAACGCGACCGAAGACGGGCATGTCTACGGCGTGCCGTTCCAGAACTCGACGCCCGTGCTGTATTACAACACCGACGCGTTCAAGGAGGCCGGGCTCGATCCCGACCACCCGCCCACCACCTGGGCAGAGTGGGCCGAGGACGCGCGCAAGCTCACCAAGCGCGACGGCGCCACCACCGTGCGCTACGGGCTTGAGATGGTGTCCTCGTACGACACGCTGGGCTGGCTGCTGTCCGGCTTCGCCATGTCCAATGGCGGGCAGTACTACGATCAGGCCTGGGGCGGCGAGGTTTATTACAACCAGCCTTCCACGCTCGGCGCGGTCCAGTTCCTCGACAACCTCGTCCATGTCGACCACTCCATGCCGGAAGGGGTGACGGACGCGAACGCGGTGGGCGCGGCGTTCCTCTCCGGCCGGGCTGCGATGATTGTGAACTCCACCGGGGCGCTCGGCTTCGTGCGCGACGCCATGAAGCAGCCCTACCGCGTGGCGTTCATCCCGCGGGCGCTGCGCAACGCCGTGCCGATCGGCGGCGCCAGCCTGATCATCCCGCGCGGCAACTCGCCGGAGCGGCAGCGCGCCGCCTGGACGTTCATCAACGAGATGACCAGCCCCGCCCTGACCGGCGGATGGAGCCGCTTTACCGGCTATTTCGCCCCCAACCGCCACGCCTACGAACTGCCGGAGATGCAGAGCTACCTGGCGGAGCATCCGGACGCGAAGGTGGCGCTCGACCAATTGCAATACGCGCAGCCCTGGTTCTCCACCTACGCCACGGTCGCGGTGCGCAAGGCGATGGAGGACCAGGTGCAGGCCGTGCTGTCGGGCCGCATCAAGCCCGCGCAAGCCGTGGCCAACGCGCAAGCAGCGGCCGACGAGTTGTTGCGCCCCTACGCCGAACGCACTGCTTTGGATGTTCCGAAATGAGCCTGTATAAAATCCTGCAACTGACCGACCTGCACGTCCGGCCCAAGGGCATGGCGGCCTACCGGGTGTGCGAAAGCACGATGATGACGGAACGCGCGCTGCGGGCCGCCGCACACCTGCAGCCGGACGTGGTGATCATCACCGGAGACCTGACCGATTGCGGACTGGCCAGCGAGTACGTGCTGCTGGCCAAGCTGCTGGAGCGCACACTGCCCATGCCGGTCTACGCCATCCCCGGCAACCACGACCGCCGCGAGCCGATGCTGGAGCATATCGAGGCGGCGCGGCAGGAAGGCGGCTTCATCCAATACGCGGTGAACGCCGGCCCAGTACGCTTGGTGATGCTGGACACGGTGGTGCCCGGCGCCGGCCACGGCAGCCTGGATGGCGGGCGGCTGGAATGGCTGGACCGCACGCTGGCCGCCGCGCCCGACCGGCCCACCATGGTCGCCATGCATCACCCGCCGTTCCTCTGCGGCATCGCGCACATGGATAGGATCAACCTATTGGACCATGCCGCCTTCGCCACCGTCATCGCGCGGCACAAGCAGGTGCAGCGCATCGTCTGCGGCCACCATCACCGCCCCGTGGTGACGCAGGTGGCGCACGCGGTGGCCAGCATCTCCCCCTCGGTGGCGCACCAGGTGGAGTTCGACCTCGACGCGGCCGCCCCGCCCGCCTTCGTGCTGGAACCCCCCGGCTTCCAACTGCACGTGTGGTCAGACGCGAGCGGCTTTGTGTCGCATGGCGTGATGGTGGAGAGCTACCCGGGCCCGTTCCCATTCACGCTGGACCGGGACTATCCTGGGCACAGCTAATCGGCTGGTGAGCGGGACAGCCCCCGGTCCACGTCGCAAAGCCTGAACGCATCGGCCCCAACCGAGAGCGGCTGGCACCGGTCCGTCACCTTCAAACCGTAGCCCGCCAGCGTCGCCGCCGTGGCTGGTTCGACCGTGCCGCGGTCCAACTCCCATAGGGGCGGCGTCTGCGCGAGGTCGGCCTTGAGTTGCCGCACCAGCCGCGTGTCCGTCGCGGCGGCCATTTGCAGGCCGCCGTCCAGCCCCACGTAACGGACATCACTCGGCAGCCCGGTGGCCGCGATGAAGCTCGGGCGCCCGGTGACGAACACGATGGCGCCGGGTTTCACGGAGGCCAGAACCTGCCCGATCGGCTGCCAGCGGGGGCGCCATGGAATATGCCCCCAATCCGGAACCACCATGAGCAGCGCACTGGCGCCCGTAATGGCGGCCAGCCCACCCAGCCGCACGACACCGCGCCTGGCTGCCAGCGAAAGCACCAGCAAAACCGGCCCGCACAGGATTTCGAGCGCCACGGCGTAGCGGCCCAGCGTGGATCGATGAAAGCGACCTCGGCCGACGGTGATTTCAGCGCCGGGTTGGGGCTGCCGCCCAGCAGCCAGTAAAGCGGGTAGCGCCACAGCGCGAGCACCGACCGCGGCAGGAAGCGCTTGTCCTGCAACGTGCCGGCCACCAGCGAGTCATCGTCGATAACTGCGTCCGGCGAGTGAAAGATGCCGTTGTAGAACGGGAACAGCGGATTGCCGAAGTGGCGCCAAACCTGCAGGTACCAGCCGCCGCCCACCGCTGCGAAAGCAAGCCCGGCTGCCGCGCCGCACGCGAGCAGCCAGCGGGCCCGCTCCCGATACGAGTCGGCGCCAGCCAGGGCAAACCCCGCAACCCCGAGCACGAACAGCCCGTTGGTCAGCTTCAGCGCCGTCGCAGCCCCGAGCAGCGACCCGGCGGCGGCTCCGGCAGTAAGGCCGCGCAGCCGCCGCCCGCGCGTGAGCAGCAGCGCGTAGGCGCCAAGCACCGGAACCGCCGTGACAAGATCGATATAGGTGCCGCCCGCCTCCGACAGCGCCACCGGCGACAGCAGGCTAAGCCCGGCGCCGAGCAAAGCGGCCCAAGCCCCCGCGCCCCTGCCGGCGGCAATGGCGCAGGAGAGAGCGCCGGCAACCATGAACGCCGTGCTCTGAACGGCGCCGAGGATGGCGGCCGCGGTGACGGCGCCGACATGGGACAGCACCCAGAACTGCATCTGCAGCACGGCGGGATTGAAGTAGCTCTGGATCCCGGCTGGCTCGATGCTCTGCCAAAACCGTCCGTGCTGCAGCAGGAATGGCACGCCCAAATGGTAATTGCGCTGGTCCCAATTAAAATCTTGCCCGCGGGCGGTCGCGTAATAGAGCACGGCCAGCAGAGCCACTGCCGAAAACCCGGCCCAGGCCGCCAGCACCCCGGCCGTCCGAGGCGGCGTCGGGGCCGCGCCGCCAGTGCGTCCAACCACAAGCCTTAACCGGCAATTAGCTATTCTCCGCCACAGTCCCGCCCGTTGCATCACGAGCAGAGCGGGTATGGGGAACGCTGGGCAGACAACAGACCGGTCATGGAAGCGGCTGATCCAAAGCAAGCGCGGCACGACAGCTTTGGAGTTCGCGCTGGTCTCGGTTCCATTTCTGCTGTTGATCTTCAGCACGTTTGAAGTCGCTTTTGACATCTACACCAAAGCCATTCTCGATAACAGCCTGGTCGAAGCAGCGCGCGCGATCGAAACCGGCAATGCTCAAAATGCACTTAATGGAAGTGATTTCATCAACAAATATCTCTGCCCAATGGTAAACGGGCTGCTCACATGCAGTAACCTCTATGTTCGCGTGCAGCGTTTGTCGCCAACGCCATCGCAGGATTTCTATGATTTCACCACCGGAATGTCGCCGGTGAGCAGCGGTGTTCTTAATCTCAGCAAGTATGCAAGCTCCAGCTTTTGCAACAGCGGCCCGTCCCAGCTCCTGCTGATCAGCGCTGTCTATGTCGGGCCGTCCATTATCGGCCAGCTTCTACCCGGCGGACTCGCCGTGTCCTACAATGGCGGTTTGGTGCACGCAACCTTCTCGTCGGTTGGAACGGTCACGGAGAGTTACTCGGCGGCTGCCGCGGCTGCGGGGGCGGCCGCGCCATGTTGAGGCGGTTTGTGCAGTGCCGGCGCGCTGTGGCCGCGCTGGAGTTTGCGCTCATCGCGCCCGCCGCCGTGACCTTGGGGCTCGGTATTTACGACATCGCCATGGCAGTCATCGTGCGGCAGGAAATCACCAATGCCGCCCGCTTGATCCCGCTTTCGGCGAGCAACCTTGCCGTTCAGCCGGACAAGTCCACGTCGTTGACTGTGGCGCAGGTGCAGCAATCGCTCTCCGGCATCTTCGCCGAGATGCCGGGGCGCCGGAACGGCACGCAGGTGGGGTTGGCGAGCGTCACCCTGTCATCGGTCACGTTCACGCAGGTCAACCCGAGCTGCAATCCCTCGAAAACGACCTGCCCGATGGTGCCGCAGGTGGTCTGGAGCGTCGCTTATGCCGATCCGCCGGGCCGCAATCCCGGCAACCTCAATACGTTCCAGACCGTGACGCGGCCATGCATGCGGCTCAAGCAAACGGCGCCCGGTGCCAACACACCGGGGGACTTGACATCGCTGCCCACGGCAAACGTCGTCAATCCAGACGCCATCCTGGTGGCGGACGTTCACTATCAATACCAGCCGTTCATCGCCGTATTTCTGACCGGGCCGATCGACTTCTGGGCCTCCGGCTTCTGGTCGGTGCGGACGGCCGTGGCGGGTTCGGCGCCAGCCGCTCAATACACCAAATACGACATCGCCAATCAAAACGGAGGAGCGGGCAAGTGCGCAGGCTATACCTAGCCTGCCGCCGCACCGGCAGCATCATCCGCTTGCTCAGCCGGGACCGCCGGGGCGCTGTGGCCGTCATGTTCGGCCTGATCGCACTCCCTTTATGCATGATTGTTGGCTTGGCAATCGATTATGGCTTCTACGTTCAAGCCCAGTCTCAGCTTGATCTTGCCGCCGATGCGGCCGCCATCCACGCGGTCCGGGTCGCGGCCCAGGCCTACAGCAACGGCGAAACCACGGCGGCGGCAATCCAGAAAGCGGGCCAGACGGCTGGGCAGCAGTGGTTCAATGCTCAACTCGGCACGTTCAGCAGCGGAGGCATAACGCCGGTTGTCACCGTGACGTATAGCCCGTCACCAAGCGTGTTTACCGCAGTCGTCACGTACACCGGCACGTATAGCACCCCCTTCAGCGCCTTGTTCGATGTCACCACGTTTCCGCTCTCGGGATCGGCTACCACGACGATCACGAACTCCTACGACGAAATTATCATGTTGCTTGACAACTCCTCCTCGATGCTGATCGGAGCATCGCTTTCGGACATCCTCGCGCTTGAGAACGCCACGCCCTGCAGCACCCAGGGCGTCAACGAGGGGCAACCCATGGGTGCTTACAGTTGGGTTTTCACCGGCACTTACGGCTATGGGAGCAACAGCACGGCACCGCCGAGTGCCGTCAATGGAAACTGCGATCCCAGTTATGACGGGGCAGCCAGTGCTTGCGGCTATCCACCATCCTCCGCGAACATCTCGCCCAGCAATCCTTACCGGTGCACCAATGGCGGTGGGACTGCCGCAACCGTCAAGGGCGTGAACTACCCGAACATGCCGAACGCGCCCTGCGCTTTTGCCTGCCATAACGACGCCAGCAACAACGACTATTATGGTCTCGCCCGCTCGTTGTCGCCGCCGATACAACTGCGGCTTGACGTCGTTCAGCAGGCGGCCGCCAATGTCGTTTCAACGCTGCAGACCGAGCAGAACGCACCGGGCCAGTTCAGCGTCGGCATCTATCAGTTCACCACCATGCTGCAGCAGGTGTTTCCCGCGCCAGGTTCAGGTGAAGCAAGCACCGACCTGACAACTGGCTCCAGCACCGCCGCTAACCTGAAAAACACGCCAAACCTTTCGCCGAATGGCGGGAACACCGACTTTCCGGCGGCGATGAACGCACTCAACCAGGTCGTGAGTGCCGCCGGGGATGGCCGCAGCGGGCAAAATCCGTTGAAGAACCTCTTCATTGTCACGGATGGCATGGAAGACACAGCGAGCCGGGTGATGGGGCCGATGACCAGCGCAACCAATGAGCAGCTCTGCTCGTTGTTTTGGGACAAGGGGTTTACCGTTTACGTCCTCTACACGCCTTATATCCCGCTGCCCAACCCGTTCTACCTCAGCAACGACAAGCAGTATGTCGAGCCGAGCGCCAGCAGTCCGGATGTTGCAGCGCTGCAGGCCTGCGCGCGCTATCCGGGCAACTTCTTCCAGGCGAGTGACCCAACCGCCATCAACACCGCCATGCAGACCATGCTGGCCACCGCGCTCAATTCGCCGGGACGGATATTGCGTTAGCCAGGTCAGGCCAAACTCGCCCTCGCCGCGCCGCCGGCCATGGTGGCAAAGGTCACCCCTAAGCCCGCCTCGCTGGTTTGGGCCGCCGCGCGATCAGCAGGTACATCACCGGTGTCGAGAACAGCGTCAGACCCTGTGACGCTGCCAACCCGCCGATGGTGGCGATGCCGAGCGGTTGGCGCAGCTCAGGGCCCGGCCCGGTGCCGAGCACCAGCGGCAGGGCGCTGAGGATCGCGCCCTTGAGTGCCGCCGGCAACGGCGCCTCGCCCGCTTCGATGGAGCGGACGATGTTCTCGATCATCACGATCGCGTCGTCCACCACGAAGCCGGACGCGACGGTGAGCGCCATCAGCGACAGGTTGTCCAAGCTGAGGCCGCACAGCGCCATCGCCTCGGCGCCGTCCACCGCCCGGCCCACGTCGCGCAGCCGCACGGGGGCGCCGTTGCGGTAGGCCACCACCATGTTCTGGTATTCGGCGCCGGTGAAGAGCTGGTCGTTGGCGCCGACTTGGAACGCCTGCTGCGGCCCGTCGAGGCTGCCCTTGGGATTGTCCGTGGTTGCCGCCGCCACGGCCCGGCGCACGTCCTCCAGCGACAGGCTCAGCCCCGCCAATTGCGCCGGGTTGGCCTGCAGCCGCACCGCGCGGGTTTGCCCGCCCTCGATCGTCACGTCACCCACGCCGGAGACTTGGCTCAGCTTCTGCACGATGGCGGTCTGGGCGTAATCGTCCACCTCCTGCAGCGGCAGCGTGTCCGCGGTCAGCGCCAGGATGATCACGGGGGTGTCGGCCGGGTTCACCTCGCGATAGGTCGGCGGCCCGGCAGCGTGGCACGTCCTGCGCGGCGGCGTCGATCGGGCGTCACGGTGAGAGGGCCCACCTGGCACTGTCTTCGCTGCGTGCCCCTCACCCCGGCCCTCTCCCGCAAGCGGGAGAGGGAGATCGAAGGCGAGTTAGGTTAGGCCTCAGTAGGTTGCAAACATCCGCCGGATTTCCGCCGGGTCGGAGGTTTGGGCGAGCGCCAGGGCCAGCAGCAGGCGGGCTTTTTGCGGGTTCAGGTTGTCGGCGATCAGGAAGCCGCTTTCCCGCGCCCGCGTGCCGGCGAAGGTGCGGCCGCTGCCGGCACGGGTGGACTGCACCACCGTCACACCCCCGCGCACGGCCTCGCGCAACACCTCCGTCTCCTCCGTCCCCGGAAAACCCGGGGCAAAGCCGGCCGAAACAATGCCGCGCGCGCCGGCGGCCAGAAAAGCGCGGGTGGCGGTGCCGTCGCTGCCGACATAGGCGTAGACAATGTCCACCCGCGGCAGCGCCTCCAGCGGTGCGATGTCGAACTCCGTGTCCGGCATGCGGCGGCGGAGCGGGGCGCGGTAGAACACCACCGCGTCCCCATCGGCATGGCCGAGGGCGCCGAAATCCGGGGTGCGGAACGTCTGCAGCCGGAACGTCGAGGTTTTGGTCACCTCGCGCGCGGCGTGGATCTCGTCGTTCAGCATCACCAGCACGCCCATGCCGCGCGCGGCGGGGCTGGCCGCCACCCGCACGGCGTTGACCAGGTTCATGCCCGCATCGGTGGAGAGCGCGCTGGCCGGCCGCTGGCTGCCGGTGATCACGACCGGCACGGGGACCTTCAGCACCAGGTTGAGGAAGTAGGCGGTCTCCTCCAGCGACGCCGTGCCGTGGCCGATCACGATGCCGGCCAGGCCGGGCCGGTCCGCCACCAGCCGATGGCAAAGCGCCACAAGCTGCTTCCACAATGGAAAAGCAATGGAATGGCTGACGAAATTGCCGAAGTTCACCGGCACCACGTCCGCCACCTCGGCCCAGTGCGGGAACAGCGCCGCGATGTCGTCCGCCTGCATGCGGTTGTCCGAGGCGCCGTAATCCAGGATATCGAGCGGCCCGGCGCCGAGCGAAGAGATCGTTCCACCGGTGCCGATAAACGCGACTTGGGGCTTCATGGCGGGGCTCCTTCCTTGCGCATGGCGGCGTGCACGGCTGCCATTGCGGCCGCGAGCACCTCGTCCGGCGTCATGGCCGTGGTGTCGAGCACGGTTGCGTCTTCGGCGGGGCGCAGGGGGGCGGCGGTGCGGGCGCGGTCCTGCTCGTCGCGCGCCACCAAGTCGGCCTCCACGGCGGCGAGGATGGCGCCCGGGTCGCGCGCCAGCACTTCGCGCC